>CAZBIU010000062.1:5733-23417 GCA_964491625.1 uncultured Myxococcales bacterium | reverse complement strand
GTTCGAGGCGCTCATTGCAGAGCAGCCCGACTACATCGCTTGCTACACGCCGGCTGGCGACGTGTTGACCGCGCTGGGGCGCCCGGAGGATGCGCGAGCGGTCTATCGCAAGGGCATCGAAGCGTGCGCCCGCAAGGGTGACGCCCACATCCAGGCCAACCTCGAAGAGGCTCTCGCCGCCGTCGACGAGCCCGCCTCATAGCGCCGTCCCGATCGGCGTTGCCAGTTACTCCGCCAGTTCCCCGGGTATTGCTTGCCCCGAAAACTCCCTGCGCAGGCGCTCGATGTCCGCGCGCATGCCGGCGGCGTCGCCGAGCTGCTTGCGACAAAGGGCGCGGCCGATCAGGGCTCGCCGGTCGCTCTGGCGTGAACGGGCCAACACCAGGTCGAAGTCGCCGATTCCCTCGGCGCAGCGGCTGGCGGCGGCCCGCAGCTCGCCGCGCGTGACCAGCAGAGCCCTAGAAGCCGCCACGTCGGCCAGCGAGATTCCGTCGAGCAGTCGCAGCACTTCGGCCCGGCGGCCGAGCGTAATCAGGGCTTCCACCCGCAAGATCAAAGCCTCGTGACCGAAGCCGCCCTTGCTCAATTCATCGTCATAACTGTCGAGCAGGCGCAGCGCCGACACTGGCGCATGCTCGACACGCAACGAACGGACAGCTTCCGTCAGATACTTCCCGGCACCGCCCTGTGCTCGGGGCGCAGGTGCGGCAGGGACAGTGCGCTCGGGCGTGCCGGCTCTTGTGGTGCTCGCCACGGGCGGGATGGAATTGGGTGCGGCCGTGGCTGCCACGGGCGGAGACGGCCAGGGATCCGGAGCGTGTTGCGAAGGTTCATTGGTTGCCATCGCGCCGCCAGACCTGAAGGCCGCGACCGACCGCGCGGTGGCATTGCTCGGTCGCGAACGCGTTGACGGGCGAAGGCTCTCGTCGCGCTCGACCAGGGCCAGCTTCGGCGCCCGGGCGTGAACCTCCGGGCGATTCGCTGGAGCCGACCGCGGAGCCGCCAGCTCGGCGACCGCGCCGGCCTCGGGCGTGCTGGTCACCTGCTCAGCCGGGGCCGCGGTTCCGGCGGTCGAGGGCGAAGGGACCTTGGCCGACGAAGCCGGGTGAGCGGCGCGGACCTTCGGGCGAACCGAGTGCGCGTCGTCGCGAGCAGGAGCCGACGTTTGCGGCTGAACGATGCGGATGAGCCAATTGGGGATCAGCTTGAGGCGCGCGGCCGAGGCCGCGGTAGCCAAGCCCAGAACCAGAGCCGCGGTGACCACGACCCAGGCCAGCCGCATGGGCGGACGCGACGAACGAATGCCAGCAGCGACGCGCGACAGAGACGGCGCCGACCGGGAAGGCACGGCGCGCGCGCAGCGAACCGCATGGCCGGCGCTGCGTTCGGTCAGATTGGCCTGATCGGTTCTGTCTTTCCAGCGAGGTGGATCGTGAAAAGCGTCACTCATGACCTACCCTTCCCGAGTACCTGGCGGTACTGCTTGATGAAATTCTCGCGTGCGCGCCCGAGCTGCACCCGTACCGTCGACAGATTGAGCCCGCGCAGATCCGCAATGTCCTCGGTCGACATGTCCTCGATTTCGTAGAGCACGAGCACGGTTCGGTACTTCTCGGGCAACTTGTCGAGCGCCCGGTAGAAGCGATCGATGGTTTGTCGCCGTTCCAGCTCAGCGTCCGGAGCTGGGATGGTTGACGGCTCGCGGTCCGGGACATGCTGGGTGCCGGTGCGCCAGAAGCGCCAGCGGTGCCGCCGACGGTGATTCGCGGTGATCTTGCGCGTGCTCTCGAACAACCAAGTGGAAAAGCGCGCCTCGCCGCGGAAGCGGCCGAGCTGCCGGCTCAGCACCAGGAAAACCTCCTGCACCACATCGTCCACCTCAACGCCGGACCCGCCAAGCTGTTGCGCCCATCGCGCTGCCGTGTCGGCCCACTCGCGGTACGCCTCCTCAAACGAGGCCGGAAAGCCTTCGCATGTGGGGCTTGTCATGGATGGTGCAGGCACCGACATGGTGTTGCCGATCACCTTGTGTGTGCGGCGACCGGAAAACATTTCACCAAACCAGCGGAGCCGACAGCCCAACGCTGGCGGCCACGTCGATGGGTGGCAAATCCGTGTGGGCGGTCGTGTCACCGGTCAGCACCGCACGCTGGCTGCGAGCCCAAGCGTAGCTGCGGGCCTCGGCCCACACACACCAACGTCCGAGATTCCGGCCGAGTCGCGCGGCTGCTACTGCGCCGAGCGCTGCTTGCGGCCCGGGGAAAATACGCGTCCTTCCAGCGTGGCCCAGCCGAGCGCAAGCCCGGCATCGATCGACAAGGGCCATTCTGGATGGAGCGTGCGCACAAGCGCGCCCGCCTCGAAGGTCGTGTGCTGCCAATCCACGTTGCCGCCAGAAAACGCGACGGTACGCGCGGTCTCGACAGCGAAGCCGATGCGTCCATAGATTCGAGAGGCGCCTTTGCCGGCGAGCGCTTCGATCCTTCCCGCCCCGGCAAGCCCGCCCACCAGCGCGACGCCGCCGCCAGCGCCGACGAGAGCTCGCCACGTGGATGGCGTCGCTGCTGCCGGCGAGGCCGGCACGGTAGCGAGCGCGGCCGGCACCGTACCCGGAAGTGGATCACTTTCCCAGGCGACAATCACCGCCGCCACGGTGGCCGCAGACTCGGCACAGTTGCCTTGCGCAGGAACTCGGCGGTCGCCCACTTCGGAGCCGTTGGCCCGCACCAGGCGAACGCGCAACCGAGCGGCATCGTCGCCAGTGCCGGCTGCTTCAATATTGGCGATGTCAGGCAAAGGGCCTAGCGCCGTAGGGTCGGGAAGCAGCGGGCGCAGGTGTTGGGCGATATCGTCTGAGGAAGGGCAGTTGGTCGAGCTGCGAACGTCGACCCGATGGCTCGCCAGGAGCACCGCTGCCAGGGTGACGGATGTGGTCAACATCTGACCACAGAGTCACCGCGGAGGGCGCCCAAGGTCAAGCTTCGTGGCGACCGTTACGCGGATCACACCTCCGCCCAGATATTTCGCGCCTCGGGCGAAACGTCGTAGCGTTTCCCGCTGGCCGCACACCCAGACGAGTGGAGGACGTCACTATGAAACGAACAGCCTATCTCCAGTCCGCTGCGATTCTCTCCTTCCTGTCGATGCTCCTCGCCTGCTCGACCAGCAACAACGACGTCGGCACGGTCGTGCATGATGGCGGCGGTGCAAACGGTGGCAGCAGCGCGACAGGCGGGAATTCTGGTAGCGGAGGCGCGGGCGTCGTCGACGCAAAGGACGCGCCCGACCAGTCAGCCTGCAATCAACTTGCCGCCGCGGCGCAGACTCAGCTTCAGTCGTACCTTGACAGCACGGCATCGCTGGCCTGCCAGGTTGATTCGGACTGCTCTCTCTTGCACCTTCAGTCAGTGAACTGTTTCGCCGCCTGCGGGCTGCTGGTAGGTGCTGGCAATGTCTCCGGGGTGACCACTGCCGCCTCCACCGTATGCGATCAGTACGTCGGTGCAGGTTGCCCCGAAATCAGGTTGACTTGCCCCGCCTCGCCTAGCTTCTGCAATCACGGCAAGTGCGCCGTCACCGCGCCGGGATCCACCGGAGGTGTGGCCGGTTCGTCCGGCGGCTTTGGCGGCACCTTCAGCAGTGGGGGAACGGGTGGCGCTAGCCAGGCCTCGACCGGAGGTGTGGGTGGCGTGTCCGATGCGACAACCGCGCCCGACGCGGCCGTTTGCGATCAACTGTCGGCCGTGGCCTTAACGCAGTTTCAGTCGTACCTGGACAGCCAGCCGACGAGGGCTTGCCGATCCGACTCGGACTGCGAGGTCACGAGCTTTTCATCGCTGAACTGCTTCTTGTCGTGCGGATTCGCGATGGGCAAAGCCGAGGTTGCTGCGGCGAGCGCCACGGCTGCCACGGTCTGCGATCAGTATTTCGCCGCGGGGTGCCCCGCGATGCTCCCGCTGTTATGCCCTGCCGGTGCGGTGCCGAGCAGCGCGTGCGACCATGGCTGGTGTGGCGGTCTCGTGCCGGACGCCGGTACCGGTGGAGCTTCGAGTGCGGGCGGCACCTCGGGCGGTGGCGGCAACTCCGGCGGCGGCGGTGGCGCTTCGGGCGGTGGCGGCACCTCCGGTGGCGGCGGTGCTTCGGGCAGTGGCGGCAGTTCCGGCCGTGGGGGCACCTCCGGAGCGGGCGGCACCACCGCGATCGATGGCGGCGACGTCCTCGATTCTGCCGCATCTTCGTCTTGCACCGGCTGCGGCGCGGACGAGCTCTGTGTTGGCTACTACGATGGCACCTGCAAGGAGCTGGGAGCCCATTGCGTGAAGGTCAGCACCGCAACCATCGACAGCGTGATGGTCAAGCACGAAAGCTGCTTCATGAAGCCAACCGGCGACGAAATCTGTGGCAACACTGACGGTGGGGTCCGATGGGGCTGCAACTACACGCCTTGCCCCAACCAGACTCTCGTGACCGACGTCAACTGTTACGGCCCGTAGCCCGTGGCCCAGCGGCATCGTGGAAATGCGCCTATAATGCCCCTAGATGAAGGGGCGCGAAGATCCCAGGGCGCAGTATGTCGCCGGTAAGTACGAGCTTCTCGAACGAGCCGGCGAGGGTGGTATGGCGGTGGTTTGGCACGCGACCATGCACGGCGCGGCCGGATTCTCGCGACCGGTGGCGCTCAAGCAGATGAAGCCTGAGCTTCGCGGCCAAGATCGCCAGGTGGCCATGTTCGTGGAAGAGGCGCGGCTCGGTTCGTGTCTTCTGCACCCGAACATCGCGCAGGTGCTCGACTTCGTCGACGACGAGCAAGGGTCGTATTGGCTTGTCACGGAATGGGTCGAAGGCTTGGACCTGGGCAGCCTGCTTCGCTACTACCGGTCCCGCCACGAACGCATGCCTTGGCCGCTCGTGACCATGGTTGGCATCGGTGCCTTGCGCGGGCTCGCGGCAGCCCACGAGCGCCACGCTGCCGACGGTACGCCGGTGCCGGTGATCCACCGCGACGTTTCGCCCCAGAACATCCTGCTTGGCATCGGCGGCGCGGTGAAGCTGTCCGACTTCGGCCTCGCACGCGCGCGCGACCGCACCAGCGTCTTGACTTCGCCGGGGTTCATCAAGGGCAAGCTCGGTTATTTGGCCCCGGAGTTGGTCGGGGGCGCGCAGTCGAGCCCGCAGTCCGATCTGTTCTCCATGGGCTCGGTTCTTTGGGAATCACTTTCCGGCCACCCCTTGTTCACGGGCAAGAACGATCGCGAGGTTCTGCGCAACATCCACCGCGGTCAGGTGCCGCCCGTGAGCACCGAACGTCCGGGTCTTCCCAAGATGCTCGTCTACGCCACCGGCCGCGCACTCTCGCGCCTGCCGACCGAGCGCTACCCCAGCGCGTCCGCCATGGCGCAGGATTTGGAGTCGGCGCTCGCTGGCGCGCTGACGTCGACCCTCGACGTCCAACTGCGCCTGGGGCGGGCTGTGTCCGACGCGCGCAAACAGCTCGGCCGCAAGAGCAAGCGGCAGGAATCCCGATCTACCCTACGCATGCAGGTGCTCCGTTCGCGCATCGAGATGACCCGACGCTCGCGCGAGTAGCCCGCAACTGCATGGAATCCGCCTCGGTGCTAGATTGCGGCCTATGCCGCTCCTCAATCTGTTTTCATCCGCCGAGCCACCCGCCGAGCCTGCGCTCTCGCAAATGCTCAAGTCGTTTTCCGGCTTGCTGGCGCGCGAGCTGGGCAAGCCCGAGCGTTACGTGATGGTCGGCCTTGCGCCTCGGTTGCAGATGAGCTTTGCGGGCAGCCGCGAGCCCGCCTGCTACGCCGAGCTGAAGAATGTAGGTCAGCTCGGGTCCCCAAAGGTCGAGCACCTGTCCGAAATCTTGTGCGACGCCATCGCCAAGGCGCTCGGCCTTGCACGGGATCGGATCTACATTGAATTCACCAACGCCGACGGCGCCCTGTGGGGCTTCGACGGGGGCACCTTCGGCTGAGCGCGAGAACCGTCCCGGTTTCGCGCGGACGGTGGTAGAAGCGCGACCTCGGCGATGAAGAAGTTCCTGCGACGATACTACCCGTTCGTGCTGGCAGCGGCCGTGCTGGTGCCGCACGCGCGGCTGTTCGATTTCGTCGCCGACGATGCGTACATCTCGTTCCGATACGCGCGCAACCTGGCGCTGTCGGGCCAGTTGGTCTTCAACCTAGGCGAGCGGGTCGAGGGCTACACCAATTTTCTGTGGACTGTGATCCTGGCCGTCGGCATCAAGTTGGGGTTGGGCCCGGTGATGCTGTCGCGCTTTTTGGGCGTGGCCTTGGGGATCGCGACCTTGGCCGTGGTGGTGCGCATGTCGCTGCGCCTGGCGGGCGAGCACCGCTCGCGCTGGCACCTGGTGGCGCCGCTCACGCTTGCCTGCATGGGCGCGTTCGCGTGTTGGTGCACGGGTGGCCTCGAAACCCAGCTCTTCACCTTCCTGGTCACGCTGGGCTTCGATCTGGTCCTGGGCGAGGTCACCCTCGGCAAGGGTTGGTCGAGCGCGGTGGCCTTTGCCTTTGCGGCTATGACCAGGCCGGAAGGCGTTCTGCTGTTTGGTCTGGTGGCGCTGTTTCGACTGCTCACCAATTTCGGGCGCGGGCGCCGGCTCTTGCCGCGCAGGCACGAAGTCGTGTGGGCCGCGGCCTTCGTCGTGCTGTTTGGTCCGTACTTCCTGTGGCGCTGGCATTACTACGGCTGGCTGTTCCCCAACACGTTCTACGTGAAGTCGTCCGGCACCGCCGGCACCTGGAAGCTGGGCGGATACTACCTGCGGCGGTTCTCGGAAGACTACGGGGTTCACTTCCTTGTCGTGCTTGCGCTGCTCGGTCGCGCGGCCAAGGTGGATGAACGCCGTCGCGATCTGCGCCGGCTGGCCGCGCTGGTGTGGATCGCCTACGCCGCCTACGTGGTGAAAGTGGGCGGCGATTTCATGGGGCTTTACCGGTTCGTTCTGCCCGTGGTTCCGCTTGGCGTGGTGGCGCTGTCGGAATCGATCCGGCGAATTGCCGCGCACTTGCGGCCGGCTTTGGGGTCGTGGGTGCCGGCGCTGGGCTTTTCGATGGTGGCCGCGGGCTTTCTCATCGGTAGCGCGCATACCACACAAGAGGCGCGCAGCTACGTCGGGGCCGACAACGGCATCGACACGCCTGCCTTTCTCAAGAAGTACGCGGAAGAACGGATCCCCGTCGGGCAGTGGCTGGGGCGTTATCGGCAACCCGACGACCTGATGACGGTGGGAGGCGCGGGCGTGATTCCGTACTATTCGGAGATCCCGGCCTACGACGTCTTCGGCTTGGTAGACGCCCACATCGCGCACGACCCGCGCATGACCACGTCCAATCGACCGGGCCACGAGAAGTGGGGCAGCGACGAGTATATGCTTTCGCGCAGGCCGACCCTCATTACGCACCATTACTGCCTGGGGCGCCATTGCGGTCCCGAAAATGGCTACGCGATGCCAGGCTATGAATGGGTTCGCGCCGCGACGACCACACCGGATGGCGCGTCGTCGTTCTATACTTTTCTCAAGCGGCGCGACCGTGGGTTCGGCCCGTTTCCTGCGACGCCCTGATTCCCGCGAGCTTTGGGGCGAAGCCGAAGCCCGTGCGTGCAGCGCAGAAGGTCCCTTGTCGCCACGCGTGTGGCTACGTCAGTCGATGTCAGCAGGTCGTCTACCGAGATCAAAGCGTCATGGGATAAGATAGTCACGCATGCCGGTTTTGTCGTCGCCCGCGGACCCCAAGAGTGGTCCAAAGATTCTTCCCAAAACGCTCATTGAAGATCGTAGGGCAGGGGGCGGCGGCGCGGGGACGTGTTTGTGGCTTACCGTCTTCGAGCCGTCGGGATCGAAGATGATGCCGATGCCGGAATCCGGCAGCCTAACCGTCGGGCGTGCCGAGGACAGCGATATCGTCCTCGGCGGTCCATCGGTTTCTCGCAACCATGCGATCCTGACCGTGCGCGACGGCATCGTGCTGGTCAAGGATTTGGGCAGCGCCAACGGCACGCGCGTGGGCAGCAGCAATGTTCCCGCGAGCTGCGAGGAATCGGTTCCCCCCGGCGTCGCCATCATCATCGGCGGTTCCTCGCTGGTGGTTCACCAACTGGCGTCCGATTCGGGGGCCTCGGGGCGCCGCGGAGTTTCCGAGGTGCGCGAAGTCCTGATGGCCGGCGAGCACATGCAGGCCCTGCGCGCGAGCGAAAAGGGACCGGCCGCGGCGGGATACGGGCAGGGAAAGCTGGTGGTCCAGTCCGAGGCGATGGAGAAGCTCTTCCAACTGGTGGATCGCATCGCCCATGGCACCATTTCGGTGCTGCTCATCGGCGAAACCGGGGTGGGCAAAGAGGTCGTGGCGACCGCGATCCACGAACGCTCGCCGCGCAAGGGAAGGCCCTTCCTGAAGCTGAACTGCTCCGCCTTTCCTGAAAGCCTGCTCGAAAGCGAGCTGTTCGGCTACGAGGCGGGCGCGTTCAGCGGAGCGCGGGCGTCCAAGCTCGGGCTCTTCGAAACCGCGAACGGCGGCACCCTGCTGCTCGACGAGATCGGCGAGATGCCGCTCGCGATTCAGGCGAAGCTTCTGCGCGTGATCGAAACCCGCGAGGTGATTCCCGTCGGTAGCACCCGCGTGCGCAAGCTGGACGTGCGCTTCTTGGCCGCCACCAACCGCGATCTGCAAGACCGCATCCGCAAGGGGCAGTTTCGCGAGGATCTGTATTTTCGCCTGAGCGGCGTGATGCTGGAGGTGCCGCCCTTGCGCCTGCGCCGTTCCGAGATAGCCCCTATGGCGACGCAGTTCGCTGCGGAGGCTGCGGCAGCGCTGGGCAAGTCGACCATGCCGAGCTTTTCGCCCCAGGCGTTGCGCTTCCTCGAACAGCAGCCCTGGCCCGGCAACGTGCGCGAGCTGCGCAATTGCGTGGAGCGCGCGGTGCTGCTGTCCAACTCCGACACGCTGGCCGAGGAAGACGTGAATCCCAATTGCGGCCCGTTGTTGGCGCGAAAGACCGCGAAGACCTTCGAGCTGGCCGTCGGTGGTAGCGATGCGAGCTCGCAATCGGGCGAGCGCCAGCAGATCGAACAAGCGTTGGCAATGTGCGGGGGAAACCAGACCCGCGCAGCGGCAGTGCTTGGCATCGCTCGCCGCACCCTGGTGAAGAAGCTGGCCACCCTGGGCCTGCCTCGGCCACGCCGATAGCTCGCCGTGTGGTGAGACGAGTCCTCACCCGCGGATCCCAATTGAGATCGCGCTTGAGATCGGCAGATTGAGATCGGCGATCTCAGCGCATGGATAACATCGCGGAATCACGAGTCCGAGCCGTTGGCACAAGCAGTGCATTCCACGCTTGTCATCATGATTCCCTGTTGTTTTGCCATCATCCCCGATCTCTCTCATCAACCGCTCGCCATGTTCGCCGATTTGCAAGATGCGATGGACTGGGGGCTCAAGCGTTTGGGAGGGAACTCGTTTCGCATCAAGTACATCGCCATCGCCCGAGTCGAGCGCGAGGAAGAAGAGGCGCCCGCGCCGAGCGAAGAGGGAACGGCTGCAGAAGACTACGTCATCGATGATCGCTTGCTTTCCTAGTTAGTTAGTTAATTAGTCATTAGTCGCGTCGGGTTTGGCTAGGCCGATCGCAGCGAGCAAGGAGCACGCAGCGACGGCAAAGCCAAACCCGATGCGGTTTTATCTGAGCGCTTGCGCTGCGCCAAGGCTTGGGCATGATGCCCGAACGTGATCGTTCTGCTTCTCGTCTTCGTGGCCGGGCGATGCCTTGTCCCAATGGACGAGACGGATCTATTCTTCAACCTGCGCCTGGGTGAAATCGTTCTCGGTGCTCACCGCGTTCCGACCGAGAATCTGCTTTCCTTCACCCATCCCGGCGCTGTCGACATCAACCTGGCCTGGCTGTTTCAGATCATTCTTGCGCTGGCGCATCGAGCGGGCGGCATTCCGGGGACCGTGCTGCTCAAGACCGGGTTCGTGGTGGCGACCTGGGCCATCCTGTATCGCGTGGCGCTGCGGCGCGGGGCGCATCCGGCGTTGGCCGCGCTCGCGTTGGCGCTGTCGGCTTGGTCGGCGGAGCCGCGCTTCGTCGAGCGGCCCCACCTGGTAACCTTCCTCGGGCTGGCGCTGCTGCTGCTCGCGGTCGAGCGGGCGGAGGCGGGCCGGCCACGCATGCTGTGGCTGCTGGTTCCCCTGGGCTTTCTGTGGGCCAACGGCAATTCGTGCTTCTTTCTTGCGCCGTCGCTGCTTGCGCTGTACGCGCTTGGAGCCTGGCTCGACGGGGAAAGCGTATCGGCGCGGCGGGCGCTGCTGGTGGCGCTGGCGCTTGGCCCGATCATGTTCGCGACGCCGTCGGGCTTTCGCTGTCTGACTTACATCGCGAATCATTTCCGCATGCCCAGCTTGCGGCCGCTGCAGGAATACCGGCACGCGGAATGGCCACTCGACGGTCCGTACTTCTTTCTGTTGGCGGGGCTGGTGCTCGCGGGACTGCTGCCGCTGCTGGTTCGGCGCTTGCCACGTCTGATTCCGCTACGGGTGCTCTTGCCGTGCCTGGCACTTGCCGTGCTTGGCGGCCTACGCATTCGTTTCGTGGCCGAATTTTCCATGCTGGCCGGACCGGCCCTGGCGGTAGCTGTTACGCGACTGGTTCCGCCATTGCGTTGGGCCTGGCCAAGCCTGGCTGCGGGCGTGGTTCTGGTCGGCTTGACCGCCATCCCGCGCGTGGCTGCCGCCGTCGCTGGCAGCCGTGTCTTCGATATCGGTCTGGAAGCGGACTTGGTGCCGCTTGCTGCCCTCGACTTCGTCGAGAAAAACCGGCTGCGCGACCGCATGTACAACGACCTTGAAGTCGGTTCGTACTTGACCTGGCGAGGTTGGCCGCAACATCGCGTCTTTCAGGACCCACGCATCAACGGCTATCCCGAATCGTTTCACGCAATTCTTCGTCGTGCCGATCTGTCGCGCGTGGAATTCCAGGCTTTGCTCGATCGCTACGGCGTCACCTCGGCCCTTGTCACCTATCCGTCGGTGAATCCGCGCGGGGCGCTGTTCGATCCTGCCCTGTGGGCTCTCGTGTACCGGGCGAGCGACGGCCTCGTGTTTGTCCGGCGCAGCATGCAGGGCAAGCTGCCCGAGATTCCGCTGACGTTTTCCTATTCGGCGGCCGACGGCCTTGCTGCTGTGCCGATTCTGTCTCTGCCGGCGGGGGCGAAGCTTTCGGCGTGCGAATGGCAGAGGCGCGTGGGCGATTACCATCGTTCGCTGAACCAGGCCACTGCCGCCTTGAGCGCGTACGAAGCGGCGTTGGCAGGGGAAGCGGACACGCAATGTCACGAGGAAGCAAAGGTCGCTGCCGGCCTTCTGGCGCTTGCGCAAGGCGACTTTGCGAAGGCGGCCGAGTTGCTTGAAGGCGCTACCGCACCCGCTGCGCGTGCCAATCATGGCTTCGCGCTCTTGGGGCTTGCGCGCCCGGCGGACGCGCTCGCGGATTTCGACGCCGTGTTGGCTACCGACGCGCGCAACGACGAGGCGACCTTCGGTCGTGGAATGAGCTTGGTCGCGTTGGGGCGGCCGGCCGAGGCCGATGCGGCGTTCGCGGCGTTGTTGACCCGGTCGCCGAGTCACGTGTCCGCCAAGGCCGCGCGCGAGCAACGCGAGCGACTGCGAGCGATACTGGGGAGATAGTCGTGAGCAACAGCGAAGATGCGGCCGGCCTGCAACGCGACCGACGATCGAGAGCCCGCCCGCGGGATCGGGTGATCGCTGGTTTGGGATTGCTGCTGGTCGGGCTGATGTCCTTCGAACGTCTGGCCGCTTTGTCGCATGCGGCGCCGAGCGATTTCGACGACGCCTACACCTACCTGCGCTACGCCCAGCATTGGCTTGCCGGCCAGGGCGTGGCGTGGAATCCGGGTGAGGGCCCGGTGTACGGCATGACCAGCGTGCTTCATCTGTTCGTGGTTACGGCGATTCGCTGGGCATTTCCCGCGTTGCCGATGTGGCAGGTCCTGCAAGCCGCATCCGGGGCCGCTGCAATCGGGCTATTGGCGGCGCTGGTGGCCATCGCCGCGCTCGCGACCCGGAGCCCGCGCATCTGCCGCAACTGGAGCTTTTGGTCGGCCGCGATCTTGGCGCTGGTCGCATTTCGCGAGACCTTTGTCTTCCACGCTGGGACCGGCATGGACACCATGCTATCGGCCGTGGCCAATGCGGTGCTGATCTTCTTTTCTCTACAACTGGCGGCGAAACCCAGCGTGGGTCGGATGGCGCTTGCCGTGCTGGCTGCGCTGCTGGCCGTACTGGCCAGGCCCGACAACCTTGCCTGTGCCGCGCTTTGCCCGACGCTGGCCATCGCTCTGCTCGCGCCCGGGCCGCGGGCTAGACCCGCCGCGATCTACGCCGTCGCTTTCACGTCAGCGCTCGCAGTGCTGGCGCTGGGCCTCGTGCACTGGCTGGGCTCGCCCGTGCCGCTGTCCTTTTTTGTGAAGCAACCTTTCTACTACGGCGGATTTGCCGGTGAGTTCACCTGGAATCCGTTTCGATTCCTGGGCGTGTTCCTGGGCTCGGCGTGGCCGTTCCTCGCCATCTTGATTCTGTTCTGCGATCGAGCGGGAGCTCGGCGCGCGGTGGTGCTGCTCGCGCCCGCGATCCTGACCATCGCAGTCCTGTTTCACTTCAACCAGATCATGGGACACCTGGGCCGGTTCTTCTATCCTTTGCTGCCCTTCTTCGTCGTCGCGGGTGTTCTGGAATTCGATGCTTGGCTTGTCCGCATCCGCGCGGGGAAGCTACAACCGAAGGTGCTGCTCGTGCGGGCGTCCATCGCGCTCGCCATCGTGCTTGTGGGCCGCTCGGGTCTGGACGCGGGCGCCGATTGGTACCAGGCGCGCGCCGATGAGCAAAAGCTAGCGCAGGTTGGCGGTTATCACGTCCCGGCGACGACGCCCTTGCCGGACCTGGATTCGTGGGAGGCGGCTCGCGCGATCGCGGCTATCGCCGCGGCGGCGCCTACAGGCTGCATTTTTGCGATGTCGGAGCACGGCCTGCCCGGCGCCCTGGCGCCGCGGATCACGATCATCGACGTGCTGGGATTGCACGATCCGATCTTCGCCCGGCAGGGCTTCTCGGCGGCCGAGCTCTTTCGTCGCCGGCCCGACTTCATCTGGTTGCCCCATTCCGATCACACACAGATGCTGCGCGAGATCCTCGGCAGCAACCAGCTTTGGACAGCCTACGACTTTTACCCGGACGCCTTCTTCCACGGCATCGCCATCCGCAAAGGGGGGCCGCACGCCGCGAGGCTCGCCGAGCTGGTCCGCTCCGCGTGGCAGGTCGCCTATCCCGGCGTCGCCATGGCGGACTATCGCGCCCAGCGCGGGGAATAGTGGCGTGACCGGGGTCACGCGCGAATTCTTGCGACAACGCGTACAATGGGAGACCGATTTGTCGTTGAGGTGCCCATGAAGAGCTTTCGGTTTTCCCTTGCCGTGATCACGTACGTTGCGATGGTAGGTTGCGGTGGAGGCGGCGGGGCGAATCGCACTGTCGCGAGCGGCGGCAGCACGGCGGCCGGCGACGGTGGCTCGGGTGCTGGCTCGGGCGTCGGCGGAATTGCTGGCGGCGCGGTCGGCAGTGGCGGGGCCGACGCTAGCAGCGGGACCGGCGGCAGCAGCAAGACCGATGCTGGCGCGACGGGCACCGATGCCGGCCAGATCAACGCCTGTGCTGACTTTACGCCTTGTGGTGGCAACATCGTGGGGACCTGGCGGCTGAGCTCCGAGTGCCTCCGTAGTGTCGACTCGTCGTACTGCCAGGGCTTTGCGTTCTCGATGGACATGTCAGGGTCTTTGCTTACGTACACCTTCGCGGCGAATGGTACCTTCGCGGTTTCGTTCTCGGGCAGCATCGAAGAGATCGTCCGCTATCCCATCGCATGCCTTTACAGTGATGCCGGCTCGGCCCAGACGTGCTCGGACCTCGAGCAGGGCGTCCGACAATCGATGCAAGCCGGCGCCGACGCCGGCACGTTGACAGTCAACCTGACGAGCTTCACCTGCGCCTTGGACACCGATCAGACTTGCGTGTGCGATGAGAAGGTGACTCCATCGACAATATCGGTAGCCGGGACCTACACCATGAGCAGTGGCCAACTCACTATGACGGCGCTCAGTGAATCTCCTATGCCAGACGGCGGAATTGGCGACGCGGGCACGGCCGCACCCATGGACTACTGTGTCGCGGGAAATACGCTGAGGCTCAGGTCAACCAACTCCAGCAACGCCACCATCTCCACGCTGACCAGGTGACTCTACCCGCTACCCGCGTCAACCGAGCCGGCCCAAGCCACTGGTCTGGAACAAGGGGCGCTACGGCCGGGTCGGCTATCGATTTGCTTGGAGAGGCCCGGGCAGCAGGCTACTTTCGCGCGGCGCGAGTGCCCTTCGGTCGGGCCGCGCGTGCAGGGGCCAGCGTGGGCGCGACTTCGCCGAGCTTTTTGCATGCGAGCAGCTCTTGGGCAGTCTCTTTGCGGCAGGCGCCACAGGCCCGCTTGCATTTTGCGGTTGGCGGCTTGCCTGAATCCTTGGCCTCGCAGGCGCAAGCTTCTGCACAGTGCGACTCCTCGTCACCGACCTTCTCCTCGCAGCGCTGCACGAGGTGCCCCCGATAGAGCGTCTCCTCTTCTGCCGATAGGTTGGGAAGGTACGTGGCGTAGTCCGTCACATCACTCCTGGCCTCGCCATTGTTTGGGTGCAAAGTCACGCAGCTGGTCAGGAGGTCAAGCCGAGCCGCTTCGGGGGCCGATTTCATACGCGCCCGACTGCGGCTGCACTGCGATTCCAATAGCGACGTGTCGCCGGATTCGCGCAGAATCTCGAGCCGGCGCTTCACGACCGCGAGGGCGGTCGGATGCGCGAGCGCGTAGCTGTCGATCAAGGTCTGTTCCTCCGTGGAGCGGCCAGCCAGCCAGAGGAGCCGCCCCTTCACCTCGACGAGTACCTCCATCTGGCCCGCATCAAGTGCCTGGCCTTCCATGAAAGGATCGAGCATGGGTAGAGCATCCTCGATGACCGGCCAGTAGTTGGTATTGAGCTCCGACCTCGGTCTGTACGCGGGCAGCCCACCCTCGCAGGACGCGCAAGTCGTGTCGAGGAGCGAGCCCAGACAATAGAGGGCAACGGTTCGTCCATAGTCTAGAACCGATTCTAGATTTTGAGGTGAAGCCTTGGCAGCCTTGTACTTCGCTGCTATGTCGTCGCTAGGGAATCTAAGCTTGCCTAGCCCAGGGCCAAGCCCGCCGGTTTCGTCTCCCGACCGGGAGCGGTTGTCCAGCGATGAGGAGCAGGCCGTGCAAAGAACGAGGACCGTTGCACATGCCAGCGGGCGTTTCCTGGGGCTCAGGGCAAGACAGCGGGTTTCCACAGATCCTTCTCATCGGCATTATACTCCCATCGTTGGAGTACGGGATGCATAGGGTGCACTGCCCAACATGATGTCCACGAAGCAACGGCGCGCGTGTCTGGGGATCTTGACCGTCGCGTTCGTGATGGCCGCCGTGGCCTGGACCGTCGGGTCGGCGTCGTCGCTGTCGCACACCTTCGATGAGCCGCACCATCTGGCGACCGGAATCGAATGGTGGCAGTTCGGGACCTACCGGTGGTGGACAGAAAACCCGCCGCTGCCGAAGGTGGTGACCGCGCTCTTTCCCTACCTGGCCGGCATGCGGCTGCCGGCGAAGTCGACGTTGCTCAATCTCCGACCGTGGATCGCGGGCATCGAGCTGCTCGACGCCGCGCCCGACTACGAACGGGCCCTCATGCTGGCGCGCATTGGAACCGTGGCCTTCCTGCTGCTCACGTTGTGGCTCACCTTTGCCCTTGCGGGTGGCCGGAAGCGCTTGTTGTCGGCATTCACCGCCACTGCGCTGGTGGCCACCTTCCCGCCTCTCCTGGGACACGCCGGGCTGGCGACAACCGACGTGGCGGCGGTGGCGACCGTGCTGCTGTTTCTATTCTTTCTCGATCGGTGGGCCGAGTATCCCTCGCGCGGCAGGGCTGCTGCGGCAGGCGCGGGCTTTGCTTTGGCGACGCTCTGTAAGCTGACGGCGCCGGCGTTCTGCTTGTCGTTGGGGTTGGTTTGGCTTGTCGCCCGGCGCTGGGTGACAGGCACCTGGACGGCCGGCTGGCATCGGCCCAGGCGGGTCGTGCTGGGGCAGGTGTCGATCGCCGGTGTCGTCGCGTTCATGGTCGTGTGGGCGGGTTATCGCTTCTCGGTTGGCCGCCTCGACGATCTGCCGCCGATGGCGTACATCGGGACGCCGGTGCTGCCGCCAGCCGGACAGCGATCCACGCTTGTGGCCTGGTTCTGCCGCTTGCCGTTGCCGGCACCTGAATTCTGGGACGGCTTCCTTTTTCTCAAGGCCCACGATCGGCATGGACACTCGGCATTCCTGTTCGGACAGATTCGCGATCGCGGCGGGTTCTGGGATTTCTACCTGGTCGGCATGTTGTTGAAGTCGCCGCCCTCGTTTCTCGTGTTGCTGGCGCTCTGCGCACCGGCGCTGTTGCGCAAAGGTCGCGCGCCGCTCGACGCGCGAGCGCTGGGCGCCGGGCTGGCGGCGCTCGCGGCGCTTGCGCTGTCGACGTTGCTCACCGTGAACATCGGGTTGCGCCACCTTCTCGTCGTCGTGCCGCTGCTGGCGATCTTCATCGGCGGCGCCGTCGCGCCTTGGATGGAGGACCTCGCCGGACCGATGCGGCATCGGTTCGTTTGCGTCGCCGCTGTCGTGCTGTTCAGCCTGTTGCTCGTGGGCGGGATGGTTACCGTCGAGCGGGCTCGCCCGGAGCTGATAGCGTACTTCAACCCGCTGGCCGGCCGCGAGCCGGGCCATGCGCTCGTCGATTCCGACCTCGACTGGGGGCAGGACCTTCTGCTCCTCAAGCGCGAGCTTCGTGCACGCCACATCTCGTCGGCCCACTACGGCTTCTTCGGGACGATGAACCCCTGCGAGCCCGACCTGCCGCAGCTCTTACCGTTGCTTCCCAGGGTGCCCGTGACGGGCTGGATCGTCCTCAGCGAGCAGTTTTACCGCTCGAATTTCTTCGTGAGCATCGGCCGCGAATCCTGCGCTTCGCCGCACTACAAGCTCGACCTAGCGCCAGCAGGCTCGTTCGACTGGCTCAAGCCCTACCAGCCGGTAGCCCGGATCGGCGCCGCACTCCGGCTCTACCATCTTCCCGAGCAGTGACGGATTTGGCCGCGCCGGCTCCGAGACGCATTGCATGCCGCGGCGGAAGTTGCGTTTTCCGGGCTTGACCTGGCATGAGTCATCACGGCATACATTCGCTTCCTAGCCGGAGAGATGGCCGAGTGGCCGAAGGCGCCTGATTCGAAATCAGGTTTACCGAAAGGTAACGTGGGTTCGACTCCCACTCTCTCCTCTACCTTGATGGGAACCCTGGGAGGGTTCCCAAACCCTGCCGCGCTCTGGCTACGGCGAGCAAAGCTCGCCTTCGCCAACGCGGTGATGGGAACCGCGGAAGAGGCGGAAGAGATCGAAAAACTGAATATCCGGAGGGTACCCAAACCCTGCCGCGCTCTGGCTGCGGCGAGCAAAGCTCGCCTTCGCCAACGCGGTGATGGGAACCGCGGAAGAGGCGG
>CAZBIU010000062.1:0-5633 GCA_964491625.1 uncultured Myxococcales bacterium | reverse complement strand
GCGGCGAGCAAAGCTCGCCTTCGCCAACGCGGTGATGGGAACCGCGGAAGAGGCGAAAAACTGAATATCTCTACCTATGGCGAGCGCGTGGTGCGCTCGGCAGTGCTAGGCTCGCTTACGTGTTAGGATAAGAAAAACTAAATACATCGCGTGCGTGGCGGCGGGCTTTGCCCGACGTCACTCGTCGCGGGGGGGACCCTCCCAGGTTCCTTTTCAACAATGGAGAGATGCCCGAGTGGCCGAAGGGGCATGATTGGAAATCATGTGTACGGCAACGTACCGTGGGTTCGACTCCCACTCTCTCCTCCGCCTTCCCTCGCACATCCAAGGCAAGGAGAACGAGCATGCAACCACGCATTCCGGTCGTTACCACCATGGACCCGCCGCCCGGATTCGTGGTCGAGAAGATCTTGGGCTCGTGCTGGGGCATCACGGTCAGATCGCGTAGCGTGGTCGGCACCGCATGCGCCGGCTGCCAGACTTTTTTCGGCGGCGAGATTACGGCGGCGACCGAGCTTGCCAACGATGCCCGCGGTCAGGCGATGAGACGCCTGGAAGAACACGCCGTCGCACTCGGCGCGGATGCGGTTTTGATGATGCGTTTCGATTCGGGTGAGCTCATGCAGAACACCAACGAGATCGTCGCCTACGGCACGGCGGTCAAGCTCGCGCCCAAGAACGCGTGAGCATTTCTGGCCTTCCCAAACCGCTGGCCAAGCGGATCGACAGGCTCGCCTGGCAGGCGCACGCCTTCCATCGCTTCGCGCACCATCCGCTGTGCGACGGCTATCGCGGCGAGGTGCTGCGGATCGGGAAGCGCTTTCGTCTTTGCAAGGGGTGCACCCTGCTCGCGCTCGGGCTCGCGGCCGGCTTCGCGCTCGGCGGGTTCTTGAGACCGCCGCTCGCGGCCGGCGTGGTCGCTTGGGGGGTGGCGCTTGTGCTCGGGCTGTCTTCGCTGCGCCGCCGGCTGCCGAAAGTGGTCGGGCGGCTGATTCCCGGCGCGGGCATGGGCCTGTCGCTCTGGGCGGGCTGTCCGTGCGCTCTGCTCGCGCTCGCGACCCTCGGGGCCTGCTCTTCGCTTTACCGTCGGCGCGGCGTGGAGCGATCGCGCTGCGAGCCCTGCCACGAACGGGATCGCAAGCCGTGCTCGGGGTTCGTGAGCATCGTCCGGCGCGAGCGCGCCTTTCAGCGCAAGGCCGATCACATGATCGATCGACTGTGATGGGAACCCTCAAAGGGTTCCCAAACCCTCCCGCGAGGCTGCGCGGCCGGCAGAGCCGGCCGGCTCCGCACGCGGCTGTCTGGCCCGCACCGACGGTCGATCTTGATGCAGCTAATGAATTGTGCAGGCTAGCCTTTATCGTCGGCGAGAGTACCATGCCTCGTCTCAATCGGAGGTTCCATGCAAGCCATCGCTATTTCGGGAAGCCCACGCAAGAACGGAAACACGGAAACCCTGCTCGGGCGTTGCCTAGACGGCTTGGCTGGCAAGGGAATCCCGGGCCAGCTCGTCTCGCTGCGGGACAAGACCGTCAAGGGCTGCCGTGCCTGCGCCATCTGCAGCCGCAACCGCGACGGGCAGTGCAACACCAAAGACGACGATTTTCATCCCATTTTCGAGGCCATGCAGAAGGCCGATATCATCGTGGTCGGCTCGCCCGTGTATTTCGGCTCGGCAACGCCCGAGATCATGGCCCTGCTCGATCGCGCCGGCTACGTATCGCGCGCCAACGGCAACTTCTTTTCGCGCAAGCTGGGCGGTCCGGTCGCGGTCGCTCGCCGGGCCGGCCACAACTTCACCTACGCCCAGCTTCTCATGTGGTTCATGATCAACGACATGGTGGTGCCCGGTTCGTCGTACTGGAACGTGGCCTTGGCTCGCGAACCGGGTACGGTGGCGGACGACGCCGAGGCGCTAGCCACGGTGGATCGCTTCGCGGAAAACCTGGCCTGGCTCGCTGGACGCACCATGTGATATGACGGCGCTTGCCCCGAGCGACGCCGTCGCATAGCCTGTCCGCCCTTCGAGCTTTCCGCGCGACCAAACCCAAGGTGAACCGATGAGCAACAATGACTTCAGCGATATTCTGGCGAAGATTCCCTACGGCGTGTCCGTTGTAACCATGGGTCGCGGCGGCGCACAGGTTGAAAACGGACTGACTGTGTCGTGGATGAGCCAGGTGTCGTTCAATCCGCCCATGCTGATGGTCGCGGTCGACAAACTGCACTACAGCCTGGATCTGCTTCGCAGCACGAAGAATTTTTGCGTGAACCTGCTCGGCGAGGACCAAGGCGCGCTGGCCGGACGCTTCGCCAAGCAGGCGACCACGGCCGAGGACAAGCTGGCCGACGTCCCCCAGCGCCCGTCAGACAGCGGGGCCGCGATCCTTTCCGACGCCGTCGCGTACTTCGACTGCGAGGTCACCAGCATGGTCGAGAGTGGCGACCACACGCTGGTCATCGGCCGCGTGGACGACGCCGCGGTGCTGAAGGATCGCGCCCCCATGACCTCGGCGTCGGGGCTGCGCTACCGCAAGCGCTAGCGCAAGGATTGCGTTTCATCGGCGCGCGTCGTTGTCGGTGCCGCCCGCTTTGGGCGCGCTGCCACGGGGGCGGGCGAAGATCTGAACCGTCTCTGGTAGATAGCTCGCGATCTCGACGCCGGCCGGGGCGCGCGCGTGAATCCGATAGGTTCGTGCGCCGAGCTTGTTGTTCTGCAATTCCACGAAGGCTTCGATCGCGTCGGGCGGCAGCAATTCGAGCTCCCTGCGCGACCCGCGCAGCTCGATCGTCACGCTGGTCTGGCGAGGCGGATCGACGCTGATCTGGTCACCGATGCCACGGATCTCCAAGGGCACGACCTTCGTCACCTCGTGCGAACGGTCGAGCGCGACGGCGGCCCAGGCCGCGAGAACACCAGCCAGAATCGCCACGTGGGGCAAAATGCTAGCCAGGCGCGAATACTTGGTCGCGGGCTCGGCGCGCTCGCGTCGGGGGCCGCCGCCCAGTCGGCGCAAGGTCGCACGCAGTTGGGCCGCGTCGCCGATGACCTCCATGGAGTCGTCGTGGGCCAGGGAAACGCTGCCGTATTCCTCGCTCACACAAATCACCAGGGCGTCGGTGGCGCGCGCCAGGCCAAGGGCTGCGCGGTGTCGGGTGCCGTGCTTGGGATCCGCGCTTTCGGTGGCGAGCGGCAGCACGACCCCGGCGCGGAGGATCCGATCGCCTCGCACCACCACCGCACCGTCGTGAAGGGGCGAGGTGGAGGTGAAGATGGCTTCCACAAGCGCGACCGACAGACGGGCCTCCACCACGGTTCCGGCGGTCACGTGATCGAAGACCGGATCCCAGCGCGGAATCACGACCAGCGCGCCCTTCCGCCTGGCCGCCAGGGAAAAGGCGACCTCGGCGAGCATGCCGGCAGCATCGATCCGGTTGCCCTTCGCGTGGCCGCGCGCCAGCCATCGTGAAGGGTTGATGCGGGCGAGGGCGCGCCGGATCTCCGTCTGAAACAGCACCACGATGGCGATGGTGGCGATTGCACCGATGGCCGATAGCACATACGAAGTCAGGATCAATCCGAAGAAGCTCGCCAGCCACGAACCTGCCAGCAGGATCACAAGGCCGAGCATCACTTGCACTGCGACGGTTCGCCTTATCAGCCGATAGGCGGCGGAGGCGACCAGGGTCAAGAGCAGGATGTCCGCCACGTCCTGCCAGCGCAGACCGCGAATCAGCGAGGCGAGCTCGAATCGAAACATGGCACAAGCCTTACCGCGCGCGGCGGCCAAGGCAAGCTCGCTCGCGCGGGGCGAGTTTGCCCGCTGCCAGGTTCTTGCTATTGTGGGGCCCGGCCGGGGTCCGCCCTCGGCCGCTTCCAAAGCGGACACAACCTATTGCAACGGAGAAAATCGCCATGGGAACACGCGCGCGTGAAATCTTGGGCCTCGATGTGAACGCGCTGCTCAAGCAGCTCAATCAAGCCTATGCGAGCGAGTGGCTCGCCTACTATCAGTACTGGCTGGGCGCCAAGGTCATCAAGGGACCGATGAAGGACGCGGTGGCGGCCGAGCTCAACCTGCACGCCACCGAGGAATTGAGCCACGCGGTGCTGGTCTCCAATCGGATCATCCAGCTCGGCGGTACGCCGGCCCTGTCGCCCAAGGATTGGTACGACATGAGCCCGTGCAAGTACGATGCGCCAGCGGATCCGTACGTGGCGGTGTTGCTCGACCAGAACATCTCCGGCGAACAGTGCGCGATCTCGACCTACAAGGGCCTGATGGATTTCACCAAGGACAAGGATATGGTGACCTACAACATGGCGCTCACTATCCTGGAGCAGGAGGTCGAGCACGAGGAGGACCTGCAGAGCCTGCGAGAGGATCTCGACCTGATGGTGGTGCGCGGGTCGAAGTAGAAGGCTCGCGGTCTCGGAGCCCATGGAACAGCACCTGGCGACCATCGCGGTCAGAACCGAGCGCGCACGCGAGCTGGTGGACATCACCGAGTCCGTGCGCGCCGAGGTTCGCCGCTCCGGCATCCGCAACGGCATCTGTGCCCTGTACGCGCAGGGCGCGACCGCTGCGCTGATGATCCAGGAAAACGACGATCCCAACATTACCCTCGACGTGCTCGACTGCCTGGAGGGCATTGCGCCGCACGGTCGCTGGCGCCACGACCGCGTGGACGACAACGGATCGGCGCACATCCAGGCCGGCATCGTCGGCCCGAGCGAGGTGATTCCGATTCGCGACGGGAAGTTGGCGCTGTCCACCTGGCAGAACGTGTTTTTGTGCGACTTCGATGGGCCACGCAGCCGGCGCACGGTGGTCGTGACGATTCAGGGTGAGGGTGGATAGCAGGGCCGGAACGGATGAACCACAGAGAGCACAGAGTCCGGACCGGAAAGGCAGGGGTCCAGGTCAGAAACTCCTCCGCCTCTGTGTCCTCTGTGTCCTCTGTGGTTGATTCGATTGCGCACGCCTTGACCGCGCGGCGGTCTTTTTCGAGAGCGGTGTGTGCTGTGCTTGTCGTGACGGGCGTGGCGTGCGCAAAAAGACACGAGGCCAAGCCGGTGACCGAGGGGCGCGATGCCGAGGCGAACGACGTCGGTGTGCCGGCCAAGGCCGATGCGGCGGCGAAGGGCGAGAGAGCTTGTGGCTACGTCGATCGGAACGGAACCCTGGTCATTCCTCGTCGTTTTGATCTTGCGGGCGAGTTTTCGTCGGGGCTGGCGGCGGTCACGGTCGATCTGAAGGCCGGGTTTGTCGATGGTAAAGGCAACTACGCCATCGCATCGATCTTCGATGCGGCCAAGGAAGTTCGCCAGGGGCTGGCCGCGGCTTGCGTGAAGGGCAAGGGCTGGGGCTTCGTCGACACGAAGGGCGCTTGGGTGATTCCGCCCAGGTTCTCCTGGGCCGATTCGTTTTCCGAGGGCGCCGCCGTGGTCAAGGACGACGGCGAGATCGAATACGCTTGCGAGGATGATGCCATCAGGGGCATTCCACCCGGAGACGACTGCGAGAAGGACTTTGGGAACGACGAAGACAAGCCCGGAAGCTACCATCTGATCGACCGGAGCGGGCGTCGCCTGACCGCCAAGGGCTACCACGGCATCACCCGCGTTTCGG
>CAZBIU010000061.1:0-23998 GCA_964491625.1 uncultured Myxococcales bacterium | reverse complement strand
CACGGCGCCGCTGGCCTGGATTTCGGTGGGTGTGGTCAGCTTGGTCTTGGCCGGCGCCATCGTCGGAGTTGGAGTGTGGAAGGATGCGCCTGCCAAGAGCCTGCCCGCACCGGTCACTCCGGCACCCCTGCCCGTCCTGCCGCCGGCACAGCCCGAGCTGGGCCTGTCGCCGGTCGTGGAGATGCCGCTCAACGCTTCGGCGCCCCTCGCGCAGCCTCGCAGCCGCTCTGCTGCGACGGCCCGAGACCTCCGGAAGCAAATCGCGCTTATCGATGCCGCCCGCGCAGCCATTTCGGCTTCCGCGGGCGAGCGTGCGCTCGATCTGCTGCGCCAATACCAAGAGAAGTACCAAGGAGGCACGTTTGCCCCGGAGGCCGCCGCCCTCAAGATCGAAGCCTTGGCCAAGCTCGGCCGCGCCGCCGAGGCGAGCTCAGGTGCCGAGCGCTTCCGCGCCCAGTACGGCGAAAGCCCGCAGACCGACCGCGTGCTGCGCGCCGCCGGGCTCGCGGCCCCATAAGCGGCCGGTCAATTACCAGCGTAGTCCGAGCCCGAAAGTCGCGTCGACGGTCACGCGGGCGGCGCGGTGGAATTCGTTCGTCCCAAAGAGGTACCAGTCGCGCACCAGGGTTGCGCCCGCCCCGATGCGCGCCGCAAGCTCGAGGGTCGCCCCAAGTTGGCCGGTGATGATGGCGGTGCCGCCGGCAGTCGCGAAGAGCCGCGCGACCGAGGTTTCCGCGGCGGTAGCAGATCCGGTGGCCAGCAAGCGGCCCACCCGAGCCGAAGCGCAAGCGCGGCCCTCGAGCACGGTCACGCGCACGCGAATCCCGCACGCATCGAGGCTGGCGGCGTCGAGCGTGAAAGCCGCGGTCCCGCCCGCTTCGACGAATCCGCTTCGCCACGCGTGCATGGCCCCGAGCACAACGGCAGGCGACCAAAGCTCATCGCGATCGAGCGCGGCCATGGCGTAGAGGCCGACGCCCGGCATGACTGCGGGTGCCGGACCGAAGACCATCTGGCCCATGAGGTGCAAGCTTGCACGCCGTCGTGTGGCCACGGGCAATGACGGCTGCGCCTCAGCCACTGCGCTGGCCGGCGACGCCGGTCGTTTCTCAGGGCTGGCCGCCTGCTCGGCGACCTTCGCGGCCGCGTCTGCATTCGGTCTGGTCGGCCGGTTCTCAGGAGCAGCGATGTCGCCGGCGCCGGAGGACCGCGCGTCCGATGCCGACGCGGCGGTCGCCGGGCGAGACTGGTTTCCGGATGTGGGATCGAGAGTGACCGCGATGATGAGCGCGGCCGCGTCCGCCGCCTCGCTGCACGAGCGCGCCGAAAACCGACGCGACATAGCCTTACCAGCCGGCTGCCCCGCCACCACCAACGCTACCGCCACTGCGCCGGAGGGCGAAGCGCCAAAGGTAGCCTCCACTGACAGGGCGGAGTCGCCCTCGACGAAGTGAATGCGCGAGGATCGTGCCGTCACGCGAGCGGCGATGTCGTCCCGCGAAGTGCATCCAGGGTCGGTGTGCACAGTGAGACGTGCGCTGGAGCTGGGCGTTTCGAACTCGGCCGCGAGCACGCGGCCGGGCAGGAAAAGCGTGAGCGCGACCAGCAAGGCGATGCCCGAAGTCATCGCGAGGATGGTAGCATTGCGGAATGCCTCGGTGGAGGACTCCCATCCGAATCGCCCCGCTGGCGCTTCTCTTCGCGGCGGCGGCATGCAACGGCAAGGGCATTCGCCTGGGTGGAGGCGTCGACGCACCCAAGGACAGCGGCGCCAACCCGAGTCTGTTCATCTACGTGGCCCCGGACGGCGATGACAACAACCCCGGGACCTTGGCCCTGCCCCTGTGGACCGTCGGCAAGGCCCGCGACATGGTGCGATCCCTGAACAGCGCCATGACCGGGGACATCAACGTCATCCTGCGCGGCGGAACCTATCCCCAGGCCAGCACTTTGGAATTCACCAGCGCCGACTCGGGCAACAACGGTTACTACGTAAAGTACACGGCCTACCCGGGCGAACGTCCTCTGCTTACCGGTGGTCAACCCATCAAGGGTTGGAAGCTCTTCGACAGCGCCAGCAACATCTATTCGGCCAACGCCGGCAGCACCCCCTTCCGGCAGCTCTATGTCAACGGCAACAAGGCCGTGCGCGCGCGCAGCCCCAACCTGGGGGCCGGCGGGGCCGCCAATTTCTTCAGACTGACAGGCTTCGATTCGACCGCCCACAACGTGCAGGTGTCGAGCAGCCAGGTCCCGAGCTTCAGCAACCTGACCAAGGTCGAGATGCACCTCATGACCGCCTGGGCGGACAACACCCTGCGGATCGCCTCCATCACCTCGTCAAGCGGTACCTCCGCCATCAAATTCCAGAGCCCGGAGGATGGCATCCTGTTCGTGCGCCCCAATCCCGGACTCGATGAACATAACACCGGTTTCGCTCGCGCGTTCTATTTCGAGAATGCGCTGGAAATGCTCGATGAGGCGGGCGAGTGGTATCTGGATGAGGTCACCAGCACCGTCTACTACAAACCGCGCGCCGGCGAGGACATGGCCACGGCCACCGTGGTCGCGCCCATGGACGAGACCATCATGCGTATCAGAGGCCGCAGCACCTCGGAAACCGTGAGCTATCTGTGGTTCCAGGGGCTGACCTTCGCGCATTCCACTTTCATGCGCCCCAGCCAATACGGCTTCCTCGATGCGCAGGTGGGCCAGTACAACCTGACCGCACAGGCCAACAACAGTCAGACCGTGGGTCGACCACCAGGCGGCGTCAGCGTGAGCAACGCCCACCACATCCGCTTCGAGCGGAACCTGTTCACCCAGATGGCGGCCACCGGGTTGGATTTGGAGTCGGGCACGCACGATGACTTGATCATCGGCAATGTGTTCACCGACATCGGGGGCAGCGGCATCTCCATCGGCAAATTCGTGGCCGATGAGAACACCGAGTACCACACCCCCTACAACCCCACCGACAAGAACGAAATCTGCACGAACGACACCATCAGCAACAACTTCATCGACCACGTGACCACCGAGATCCAGGGCGCCTGCGGCATTGCGGCCGGCTATCCGGCGCAACTGACCATCGAGCACAACGAGGTGAGCAGAACGAACTTCACCGGTATCTCCGTAGGATATGGCTGGACGAGTGCGGTCAACGCCATGACCAACAACAAGACTAACCGCAACAACATCCACCACGTGGCCACCATCCTGGCGGGGGCCGATGGAATCAACACGCAATCCAATCAGGGCCCGGCCTCCGAGATCCAGTACAACTACCTTCACGACTTCGGCCGCTCGACCTGGGCCGACTACGATGTGCAGGGACTTTCGCTCGATGAGGGCACGGATGGTTTGACGATGGCCCACAATCTGATGCTCAACACGCCCGGCATCATGAGCGCCGGATCGGTGGGAGCCAACGTGAGCCTGGCCGACAACGGCGCGAGCCCCAGCGGGGCCGACGAAACCCAGGCCACCGCCGGCATCGAGCCCGCCTATGCGGACATCAAAGATCTGACCGTGCCCGTACCGACTTTCTGATCCGTGAGCGTAGGGCGGACAAGTGCCATTTTTCGAGACGCCCGAGCAGTGGATACCTCCCGGATACTCCGTTGCGGCAACGCCGACATAGCCTGTTCCGTAAACTAGGCCCATTCGCCGGGGGAAAACAAGCCGGGCTTCTGTCGGTAGCGCCCGCGCTGGGCAGAACCAGCCCGTAGCTCGGAGTCTGGTCGTGGCTCCGCAGGAGCTGTCCCGTGCCCGTACTCCACCTCGGCCGAACTCGGCACCACCTTGTCGCGGTCCTCGGCCGCGGGGCCAAGAATGCCGTGGTAGCGGACCAAGTGCGTTCGTGGGCGAGGGATCAAGGCGACCAGTTTCTCCATCAACTCGTGCGGCGTGAAGACCACGCTCGTGGTGCACCCTCCGGGTGCTTGGGCCTACCCACCCTGCCCCTCCCCCACGCGGCTTCGCCGTGCCCGTCGCCATCCCGCCAAGCTTGCTTCAGCTTGAGGGCCAAACGCCCGTCGGGCAGCTCACTCAGCCGGTCGTTGGCGATCGGCGGGCGCGCCAAATACCTCACCAAGATCTCCAACCGCTCGCGTTCGTTGGCGAGAGCGCAGGTGTTCGCGTGAACGTTGAACCCTGCGACGTCGGTGCAGCGCCTGCCGATGACGGCGGCGTTGGCATCCTCACCGGTTCTGCCCAGGCGAAGCACGCGGCAACCGCGGCGGGGACCAGTGGCGACCAGGCCCTGCACGGACGCGTTGGCCATCTCGTCGAGCAGCGAGGTCCGTCCGTTGTCGCTTCCCTTTTCTCGCGCTAGCACGCGCCCGACCTTGCGACAGACGGCCCTGGCGATGCGCGCAACATCCTCGTCGCTGGGTGCTGGCAGCGGATGGAAGAGCAGGCTACCGTCAGCTTGTCGGGCCCACACGCCGTCCACGGCCAGGGTATGGAAGTGAACGTTGTGCGCCAGCGATGAGCCAAAGCGCTGGATCACGGTCATGGAGCCGGATTCGAGGGCTCCGGAGAGTTTGCGCTTCCGTGCGCGGCGGCGCAGGTCGCTGGTGATGGCCGCGATGAAGCAGCGGAGCACGGCGGTAGTCAGGCCAGGCGAATAGACCATGCGAAATCTGAGGCGGACCGGAACGGTGAGCACGAATTGCCGAACCGGGACTCTCGGGAACAGATGGTCCACGCAGAAGGCCGCCGTGTCGGCCATTCGGCGACCGAGGCAGCTCGGGCAGAAGCCGCGGCGCTTGCACGAGAAGCTCACGATCCTGCTATGCCCGCAGTCCTTGCATCGCACCCGCAAGAAGCCATGGGCCAGGATCCCGCAGCGAAAGTACGCCTCGAACTCGTCGCGCACGAAGGCTGGGAGATCACCGCCGTCGGTTTCGATCGTGGCACGGAATCCGAGCCAATGTGCTTGCAGTGTCTTGTACAGCAGCGTCGTTTCTGGCTGCCGGCGTGCGGACGCCACTGCGCCGTGCGCCGGAGCGTGACAGACCGTAGCTGCGGCTTGCGACTGCATCCACGGGTGCTATGGGGCAGGCGAGAGAAGAGATCCGTGTGAGGCAGCACCCGAGCGAGCGGCACGGCGCCGGCGCTCACACGTCCCCGAAACATTCCCGCGTGCGCTACGCGGCCTCGCTCTCGCCGCTCGCGACGGGCGCCGGTGCTCCTAAGCGGGCGTTCTCCGCCTTGCGAAGAGCCACCAGCTTGTCGCGTAGCTCGGCGGCGAGCTCGGGATGCTCGACGAGGTACTGGCAGGCCTTATCGCGCCCCTGGGCGATGCGTTCGCCGTTCCAGGCGTAGTAGGCGCCGGACTTTTCGATGAGGCCGGCTTCGCTGGCCAAGTCGACAATCTCGCCGGCTGCGCTCACGCCAGATCCGTAGAGGATCTCAAACTCGCACTCGCGGAAGGGCGGGGCGACCTTGTTCTTCACCACTTTCACGCGGGTCTTGTTACCCACCGGCTGCTCGCCGTTTTTGACCACGCCGATCTTGCGGATGTCCAGGCGCACGCTGGCGTAGAACTTCAATGCGTTGCCGCCCGTGGTGGTTTCGGGATTGCCGTAGACTACGCCAATCTTTTGTCGAAGCTGGTTGATGAAGATAACACAGGTATTGTTGCGGCTGGTGGCCGCGGTGAGCTTGCGCAGGGCTTGGCTCATGAGGCGTGCTTGCAGGCCCATGTGCGAATCGCCCATTTCACCTTCGATTTCGGCCTTGGGCACTAGGGCCGCCACGGAGTCGATGACAATCAGGTCGACCGCGCCGGTTCCCACCAGCTTGTCGGCAATTTCCAGCGCCTGCTCGCCGTGGTCGGGCTGCGAGACCAAGAGATCCTCCACGCGAACGCCAAGCTTGCGCGCGTAGGTGACATCCAGCGCGTGCTCGGCGTCGATGAAGGCGCACACGCCGCCGGCCTTCTGCGCCTGCGCGATGGCGTGCAAGGTCATGGTGGTCTTGCCCGAGGACTCGGGGCCGAAGATCTCGACCACGCGCCCGCGCGGCAGGCCGCCTACGCCGAGCGCGAGGTCGAGGCCGACGGAGCCAGTGGGGATCACGGCGATGTCCTCGGCTTCACCGCCGAGGGACATAATGGCGCCTTTGCCGAATTGTTTCTCAATGGCGGCGAGGGCACTGGCGACTGCTTTCAGTTTCTCTTTGATCGTGGACATTGGCTATTCTCCTTCGTTTGTTGTTTGAACCACAGAGGACACAGAGGACACAGAGACGGATGGAGGAGGTCTCAGACGACGGATGCCTTGCTTGAGCAGGCCGACGTTGAAGTTGATGAGGAGACCAAGCGGGAGCCCCGAGAGCTTCAGGTAAGAGAGGAGCTGAGCGCCGTGGAGGGCGACCAGCCGGTCAACCGCCTTGACCTCAACGATCAATGTCTCGTCGACGACCAGATCCAACCGATAGCCACAATCGAGGCGCAGGCCTCGATAAACGACCGGAATGCTTCGCTGACGCTCAACCCGATGTCCTCGCGACACCAGCTCGTGGGCGAGGCAGACCGCGTAAGCCGACTCCAGTAGTCCGGGACCCAGAAACCGATGGACGACGATCGCACTCCCGATTACCGCCTCCGAGATGCGATTCAACCCTTCCCCTCCGACCTCTGTGTCCTCTGTGTCCTCTGTGGTGAACATCTAAGTAGCCTCTCTATCCAACGACCGGTACTGCAAAGCCTCGGCCACATGTTGCCCCCGCACGCAGGCGCTGCCCTCCATGTCGGCAATGGTTCGCGCGAGCCTGCGCACGCGCTCGATGGCTCGCGCCGACAGTGCCAGCCGTTCCACCGCGCGCTCCAGCAGACGGTGTCCGTCGCCGTCCAGCACGGCGACGCTGCCGAGCTCACTGGTCGTCAACCTGGCATTGCAGCGCGGGCCGCGCTTCTTCTGCGTCTGGCGCGCCCTCTCGACACGCTCGCGCACCGCCCGGGTCGACTCGCCCGAATCCTTCGCCACCAACTCGCGGTAGCTCAACGCCGGGACCTCCACGTGCATGTCGATGCGATCGAGGAGCGGCCCTGACAGCTTCGCCCGGTAGGCGTTGATCGCGAGCTGCGAGCAGGTGCACGTGCGCAGACGATTGCCATGGTGACCGCACGGGCAAGGATTGAGCGCCGCCACCAGCATGAAGTCGGCCGGAAATACTACTGTGCGCCGGGCCCGCACCACTGCGATAGCACGCTCTTCCAGTGGCTGACGGAGGGCCTCCAAGACCGGCCGGCCGAATTCGAGCAGCTCGTCCAAGAACAGAACCCCATTGTGGGCGAGCGAGATTTCGCCCGGTCGCACCGCGGGACCGCCGCCCGCCAGCCCCGCCACGCTGACCGTGTGGTGGGGCGCGCGGAACGGGCGCTCGGTGACCAGCGACCGGCCCGCCAGCATCCCAGCCACCGAGTACACCATGGTGGTTTCCAGCGACTCGTCGAAGGTCAGCGGCGGTAGCAGACCCGGGAGCCGTCGAGCTAGCATGGTCTTTCCTTTACTGGAGGACATAGGCCCCCACGGCGTCGCGTCACCGCCGAGGCCGAAGCTCATGGGAATCATTGGGCTTCGTGCCTCACGAGCCGAGACAGGATCCCAGTGGACCTACCGACTTCAGCCCACCGCTCCGATGTGCGCTTGCGGGTGCGGTGAGCAGATCAGGCTCCGGCCTCACCACCGGACCCACGGTATCCCGAAGTACATCCAGGGCCACCACTCGACACCGCTCCGGAGGGTGTACGAGCGGTTCAGGAAGAAGGGCTACATGTTTCTCGGCGATGTCTGCAGAGAGCTAGGCATCGCCGCGAAGGTCTACTGGCGGTTGGAGGTGACCGGAAAGGTGCCGAAGGCCCAGAGGCGGAAAGGAATCGGGGGAATAATGGTGAGGGTGTTCAAGAAGAGGGACCTGGCGCGGTTGAAGGCGACCTTGGATTCGCAGCGGCTATCTTGAACTCGTTAGACACGGGGAAGGGCGAGGCTGGCATGTAGAAATTCGGGTCCCTTCGTAGCCGTCGTGCAAGCTCAGCCCGGGAGCTTGTCCATGAAGCTGGAAAGGATCTTGTGGGCCTTTTTGACTCGTCGGGCCTCGAAGGACCGCTCAAAACTCTTCCCGAGAATTCCACCCAACACTGACCCGATGATCGCAAATAGGACACCCGCGAGGGGTCCAGCGAAGGCAAAAGGGATCCCCGCAGCAACTCCCGCTGCTCGCCCAAGGAATTTCGGGGACTTGAAGAATTCCGTCGTAGGCTCTATCAAGATTGATACAGCCTCCTCACCCGCTTGCTCCATGCCGGCGGACATCAGAACCGCCCGCCTTGCATATATCCCGGAGAGCTGTTCGATCGCGACGTCGATCTCCGCTGGACCAAGCGGTCTTTGAGCGACTGGCGCGACTGCCAAAATATTCCGCCAGCTGAGGTTCAGTCTTCGCACATCCGCTATGTCATCCAGCCCAAGCGCAACGATGCTTCCATGCGAGGTAACGCCGGTGTGAGCAAAGCGTGTGAGAACATTCGTGCACCCAGTATGGAGAGGCGCTTCCAGTGATTGGGCGACGAGCACGTTGGATATTGCATCGGCGAATTCCGTTGCGCCTGTCTGAGTCGCGGCGTCCGGGGCGCGCTGGCGAATCTCCCGATAGAGATCGGTGCGGGTTCTGTGGCCATAGCCGTTGCTAACGAACTCGTTCAAGAAAATCGACACTGGACCGGGTTCGTTCTGAAAGGCGCGCTGGATCCTTTCTTCGAATAGCGTCTGGTATGGCATTCGATACGGCACCTCTGTCGGCGCAGGCCCGAAGCGACGATCTGCCACCTCGATAGACCCGAGCAATGAACGTACTCGGTCCATTCGCGCATCAATGCCCACATCTCCGGTGGAGGGAGTTTCCTTGCGTAGCAAGGCGGCCGCCGCGTGTCTTTGATCAGTCTGGTCGATTAGCTCAGGCCATGCCCCCAGAAACACATAGCTGGAGGCGGAAAGCATATGTTCAAGTAGTTGTATTGGCACCATCCCGTCATATCGCCTCCGGAAACGAATGGCGCCTTTCTCGACCAATGCCCGGAACGCTGAATCGGGGGCACAAACATCGAGGATCAATGACGAGTTTATCGCGTGCAGCGCTGTAAGCTCGGCTCCATTCGCGGAGAGCGTCAGAACCTGAAGCAGCGCGCGGGCGAGCTCAAGATCCACACCGCGCTTGCTTCCTGTGTCCAAGAGTGAGCTGAACAACATCTCCTATTCCTCCAGTTTGCCTGTCGAGCCAAACGATCTCGATCATTTTCTGTTGCCCGTGCCATGATGAATGGCAACGCAATCATCAAATCATCAGCGGAGCCAGCCCGAACGTGACTAGCGTGTACGGGACGGTGTTCCACTTCCACACGTCCCATCTTGAGCTATACCGCCCAGGATGCCAGCCCCAAGAAACCGGTCGTCTGAGGTAGGCGCTGGATCCGATCGAGGGCAATATCTTTGAAAGGACCGTTGCTCGGAGCCGAGCCGACGCCGAGGCTCGGCCAGGAACGATTCAAGTGCGTGCTCGGGTTTCTTCGGGATGACGAACCCCGACCGAAACGGCAGGCGGACGAAGACGTGGGTAGGGGTTTCGTCTTCCCTTCCCCGAGGCGCTTGGGGGCGGCTGCCTCGGCCGCAGCTGAGAATCTTCACGCCTGAGGACATGAGCAGGCTCCGGGTGGCACTACGGAGGTAGCGCCGCCGCAGGCGGGACAGAAGCGTTTGATCAAAGTGCAGCATTTCGAATATACAGCGGGTATGGCTATCACTGGAGTTCGTCGATGATGTCGAGTTTGTGGATCCGCCTCGGCACCATCTTCTCGCTCGGCGTTTTCTCCGCGGCTTGTAGCGGCAGCTCTGTTCCGTTGGGTTCCGATTCTGGGCTACGGGAGGCTGGACTTGGCAACTCAGATACCACCAGCGATCTTCCATCTGTTGTCGTCGATGTGCCTGCAGGATCCGACGGCCCTGTTTCCACGCCAGATAGCCCGGACACGCACCCTTGGGCGGAAGCAGGGGCTAACGACTCGCCGCCTTTCGATGGCCAAGTGGACGCCGATGGCGATACATTCACTCCAACCTGCACGCCGACACACGGAACACTGACGTTTGCGAGCAACGACATCTTCGTCGTCCCGGCCTGCGTCACGAGCGTCATCGTGGAGGCCTATGCAGGGGGTGGCGCCGGAGGCCTGGGCCACAACTTCGCCAGCAGTTGCTCTGGCTACTCGACCGGCGGAGGTGGTGGTGGGTCCGGTGGTAATTACTTGAAGGGCAAGTTCACCGTGGCGCCAGGCGCCACCATACCAGTCGTCGTCGCGGCCATGTCCTGCGGCCAGTCGAGTACCCAGTGGTGGGCCGCCGACGGAAACATCAGCGGCTTCGGCTCGCTTCTGGTGACGAGCGCTGCCTCCGGCGGTGAGGACGCAGGCTACGCCGGCTGTTTTGCACAAGGTGAGGGCGGCTTCACCTACGGCACCCTCGGCGATATCGGCGGCAATCTCGCCGATCTGGCAGGAGCCGCGGGCGGCTCGGGCAGCGCCTCGAACAACGACGGCGGCATTGGCGGCCACGCCGCCGGGCCAGCCGGCGGAGAGGGCGGCGGCTATGGGATCGGGAGCGCCAACTGCACCTGTCTGTCGGGAACAGACGGTGTATTCCCCGGCGGCGGAGGCGGGGGCGGAGGTAACACCTATGGCGCGTGCCCGCTGAGTGCCTGCTCAGGCGGCTGCGGAGCGGCGGGCGAGGTGATAGTCACGTGGTAGATGGCGATTTCGCTGGGGACGCGATTACCACGATGATGAACTCAAGCGTCGTTAGGTCACTACCTTCCTGTCTTCTTGGCGCGACATCGGGTCGATTTTCGGAAACGATTTGATGGATTGCTCGCCGAAGCCTTGCGGCTCGGCGCCGGCCCGTACGATGGCGACTGTGTGTTGTTCGTCAAGCGGGACCACACGCAGCTCCGCACTGGCCGAGGATTCGCTCCAATTAGAACGACATGACACTCGTCCCCGCGAAGCCAGAGGCCGGTAGCTTGAACGAGGTGTTGGGGGCAGTGCTCCATAGGAACTGGCCCGACGAGAGTTTCTTCACACATTTCCATTCGAGCTGGGCGCCGGGTGGCAGCTCAGCCGCGATGCCGGTCCATTTCGGCGTTTTGGGTCCCGGGCCGTTGTGGTTCGGCGGTGGGTTGTAGATGTACTCGTAGTAGACGCTCGGGGAAAGAGCGCGCCCCTTCGCCGGATCCCAGCTTCCAAGGGCCGCAACGTTGCCCACTGCGTACAGGGCGTCGCCCGGAGCCGTCCATCCCCTATCGCAAACTAGGTTCAGAGTTACGGTCGGAGCGGTCGGCTTGAGTGCGATGGTAAAGGCCTTCATCATCCCGACGCTGACCGGCCCGGATTTCACCAGTACCAGATTCCGCCCGGCGTTGAACCACCCACTGCGCGCTTTCGCAAAGGCAGCAGCGGTCGTGAGCTGGGGCAAGCGGCTCTTGTTGAGCGTTACTCCGCTCGCGCTCGCATTGTCAGTCACCACCCTGAGGATGTTGTCTCGACGGGCCGAAGCACCGGTGTAGGTTCCCTTTGCGGCTGCGATCGTTACGTTGACCGACGTGGCGCTGGTCTGCTGCTGGGTCATCGCTGTGGTGCGCGTAGCGTAGCTGGGGCGTCCGTTCGCAGTGAAGGTCACGGTGGTCCCGTCGTCCTCGTAGAGGGTGAAGCTGCTGGCCCGCGAATCCGGATAGACTTGGACCACGAGTTCGTCGTGCGAGGTTCCGTCCTGCCGGTGCCCGAAAACATCCTTGGTCTGCTCGTCGACGTACATAATGGGCAGGATAGCCCCAGCCTTGGCAAAGGCCGGTAGACGGAACACGCCGTCGACGTAGGTCGGGACTCCGTCGATCCAGATGCCGTCGCTGGTGAACCAATCGCGCGTGTGGTAATTGGCCCAGCGCCCCTGGGGGAGGTACACCTTGCGGGCGTATTCCCCGTGGCTGGCCACGATGGCGACCAGAAGATCCTTGCCGATGAGCTTCTCGTGGCCAACTCCGCGCACGTTGGGATCGTTCTGGTAGTAAAAGGCTAAGGGAGGAATCAGCGGCTCCGCGGCCAGGAACGCCCGATGGGCCAGCGAATAGTAGTAGGGCATAAGCTCGTAGCGCTGCCTCAGGTTCTCGCGGTTCGAGCGCATGTCACCCACTAGGTCCGGCGCGGTTTCATAGCGTTTGTTCTGCTGGAAGCTGTTGTCGGTGTGCGGTCGGATAGGCACGTCGAACCAAGCACCGTTGGCCAACCAGATCGTGTACAGCTCTTTCTCGTACTGCAAGTTGCCTGAGTGGTTCTCGTTGTAGGGGATGCCTTCGCGGCGGAAGCCGCCGATGTCGGCGCCGTAGTAGTCGATGCCGGAAAACGACATGTGCATCTGGGCGTTGAGGTGATCCGCCAGAAGTACGAGGTTCGAGCCGATGTCCCCCGACCACATGGCGACGCCGAAACGGTCGGAACCAGCGGCACCGGAGCGGGAAAGAACCAGCGGTCGCTGGCCCGCGCCAGAAGCGTTCCGCACAAAGCTATCGTAGATCGACTTGTTCCACAAGAGGGCGTAGAGGTTGTGGATGTCGCCATGCTGATTCTTGAGCCCGGCGGGGGTGCTCTCCACGCCGTGGTAGCAGGCATTCGGATCGTATTTCTCAGGCTCGCCCAGATCGGTCCAATGGCCGAGGATGCCCTTGGCGATCAGGTTCGGCCGCCGACGATTCTCGTGCACCCAGGCGCCCGCGTCGGGATTGGACCAATCGATCATCCCCCCCTCGCCAAACCAGTCACTGAGGGTCGTGGGTGATTGCTGACTAGGATCGCACCGTCCGCTCACGCGCTGATAGGCCAGCAAGCGACCGACGCCGGTCATCTTGGCATAGGTATCGGTGTTCTGACTGACATACGACTCTTCGATGGCAACCAGCCCGACGTTGTCCTTGGCCAGGCTGGCGATGTGCCCGTCGGGATCGTCGAAGTGGATGCCGCCGACATCATCTCGCTGCCAGTCGAGCCTGCCCATGGCGCTCGCGGGGTCGTTGGCCTTCACGCCGCCGAACCACTGCAGATCGAGCACGAAGCCGTCCACTGGGAAGCCATCGCGGCGAAGCCCCAAACGCAGCCCGTCGATCTGTTGCCAGTTCTTGTAGCCGAACTCGGAGACCCACAGCCCGAACGCCTTGCGCGGCGGCACCGGAGGCGTCCCCACCAATTCCAGGAAGTCGCGCCGGAGATCCGGCAGGTCGGGCCCGGTCATCACGTAGAATCGAACCTGGTCGCCCCACATCCTTGCCTGCCACGGGTCGTTCGAAAAGTCCCAGCGCTGCTTGTAGACGTTGTCGAGCATCAGCGCATAGCCAAAACCCGCACCGCCAACCACATAGAGAATCGGCATCTGGATGTTGCCGACCATGCCGGCGGGCTTCACAGGAACGAATCCGTTGCCGTGGGTTTGCGCTTGGCCGGCGGGCTGCTCTTCACGCACACCATTCATCAGCCAATCGCCGTCGGCGGAATTGGTCAGCTTGAACTGCTGCCCAAGGCCGTACGCGGCGGTCGCTTGCCCCTTGGCGATGTTCAAGCCCTTCCAGTCGCGATTCAAGTCAGCCGGACAGATTGTACTGAGCGAAACCCGGCGCTGTTTGTCGAAGAGCGCCACGCATAGACTCCGCTGATCCACGGTCGCGCGAAGCTCGCCCGTTTCCACTACGCTGCCAGACTCACTGTAGGCGGTCGGCCCGGTATAGTCGGTCTTTAGGATCATCGGCGAGGTGTAGATTGCACCGGTCGGTGCCGTACCAGCCGCGTATTCGAAATGCATCAGGTCCTCGTCGAGAACCTCGATGCGCAGGTATTGGCTACCGGTCGAAAAGCTAGCCCTCTTGACTTCTGCCCTGGACGAGACAGCGAAAAGCGAGCCTACGACGAACCACGCAACGGACCTTCGCACTTGGATATAATTCATTGGTTTACCTCCCGATGGTCACGCTCGAACCCACGCAGGGCGCGGCCACCCGCCGCCGCCGTGGGGTGCGCTGAACGACGTCGTTGTTGGAAATGGCAACCGCGTGTGCATGCGCTCCCTCCTAGAGCTGCGGAGAAGGACTTCGGTGCTTCATGGTCAAACGCTAGCGCGACCGCAGCGGCGAACAGTCGAACAGCAGCCCTGATGGCACACCGAGACCTCTCCGCCCGCCACATTGGGGGACCTGATTGTGGGATGCAGAGGCCGGCTAGGTCGCGCGAGTCATCCTTAACAACCTGGGCACTGTACCCGCCGGTACGCCGGCCCTCTCCAAGGCAGCCGCATGAGTGATGCCAATCCGACCACGACGACCCAGCGTCCGCATCTTCCAAGGCAAGCTCCATCGTGCGCGCCGCGCTCGCCGTACTCGCTGTCACTCTCGCGTCGCCGGCCATGGTGGGATCGAATCGGGTTTAGTTCGCGGACTTCAGATACCGGCCATTCACCCAGCCGTGAATCTCCGTGATGCCGCTGTTGGTGTCGATGACGTCCACCTGGCGCCAACCGTCCTCGGTGGCGACACCGGCGACCTGGGTTCCCTTGGGCAACGGTTGTGCAAGGACGGTTGAATATTGCACGCCGGGTCCGGAGCGGATGTTGAGCGCCGTGAGAGTAGTGAATTTCGGAGGAGCTTCCGGGCCGTCCTCGGCGCGGCCAAGAAGCCGCGCGCGGAAGTATGCCATGGGAAACGCCGGCCCGGGATCCGACTTTCGCATAGGCGCGATGTCGTCGTGTCCAATCACGTCCTCCAGCCTGTAGGTCTCGAAAAGCAACGACGCGACGGCGACCGCGGTCTCCAACTGTGCTTGAGGGTAGATATGCCAGCCCGATGGCTGGGTCTCGTTCTTGTGCGTTGCCTCTATGCCTTCATCGTCCGGGTAACTGATTCCCAACGACAACGAGCGCCAACCGGTGCCGGCGCGAACGAGGCGGCCCGGATTGTCGAGTTCGATTCCGACGGCGTACTTGTTCATACCCCGCAGCTCGGTTTGGCCATCCCTCCAGGAGCTGATTCCTGCGTGCCATGCAACGATGTTAAAGGGCACCAATTGAATGACGCTTCCATCCTTGCCGATGATGACGTGTGCCGATGCCTTCGCCGCCGGATTGCAAAGCCAATCCGCGGATGATTGAGCGGTGTGCCCGGCCGTGTAGTGCATGACCAGGAAACGCGGCTGGAAGGATCCACCGTGATTGGGGCTTTCCTTGAACGTGACAGGCGGTTCACCCGGCACGTCGTTCACGAGACGAAACTTTTCGATCTTCATGATTTCCCTCTCAACTCACGGAGCTCTCTAGGAGTCAGCTGGCGCCTGTGTTGCCGGGTCGACCGGTGCCTCGGTTTCTGATGTCGAGGCCGTCTTGCCGCCCTTGATCGCCTTGGTCATGAGGTAGGTCCCCTGGCTGCCGGCGACCAGGTAGAGAAACTGGGAAGGGACCGTCGGCATCTCGATTCGCCGCCAGAACGCGGCGATCATCACCAAGACGCCGACAACGGACAACAGAAGGTATTGATAGCGAGACACATCCCCGTGTTCGTTCCAGTCTTGGACCATGTCGCGCAGATCCGGTGCCTCATTCTCCTTTGATGACGTTGCCGCTGAAGGACTGGTGGCCGTGCCAAGAAGTGTCGTGGCGCCACTGAGGCCCAGTAGCAGCGATATCTGGGCGTTGATCTCGGCGAATCCCTGCTGCGTGAACGAAAGGGCACCATATAGAATGGCCGCCGGTAGGAACCAGACGAAGAGCTGGACTCGCGACAAGCTGTATCCGCCCTTGGGCTCGGAGAGGAGCTGATACCAGGCCCCCTTGGCACCGCTCGCGGCAGTCCCTGACAATGCGTAGGGAACAAAGACGGCGATGACCGATAGAAGGAGCATGGCAAGCGCCAACGTGCTTGCGGGCAACGCCCGAACGTAGATTTGCGACGGAACGCCTCCTGCGGTGAAGAGGACGCGCTGGCATCCGTCGAACCTCAGACGTACGCGGAAAGCGGTCTTGCCATCGTCAGCGGTATAAGGTTCGGGACTCAGGTCTGTAGGTTCGACATTGGGGACAACCTGGCCATCGCGGCCGACCGGCGTGGCGGTAACCGTGGTAACGTTTCCGGCACCGATGGAAAAGGGGGCGCCTACAACGGTTACCTGATAGTCGATCGGCGCGCGGGACCGATAGTAAGTCCACGCGAGAGCAACAAATGCACACATCAGCACAAGCCTCGCGATGAGAGGACTGCGCAGCGATATTGACGCGCGGAACATGGCTAACCTCCTCAGTAGACTAGTCGCCAACCGTTACCAGGTCTCGTACTGCGTTTAACGTGGCCGAACCGATCCCAGGCACCTTTGTCAGCTCGTCGACAGTCTTGAACGGCCTCTTCTTCGTCCTGTACGTCACGATCGCTGTTGCACGCTTCGGCCCAAGAGTTGGCAGCTCGGCCAGTTCGGTTGCATTGGCAGTATTGATGTTTACGAGCTTGGTAGCGGGCGCTGTTGCGGTGCCCATCACATTGACGGTTCCGTCCGTTTTGGCCTGGAGCACAACCGTGCCGTCCCAACCCGTGGCGTAGACGGCCTTCTTGATCACCACGGGCACAAATGTCTTCACCGCCGTGGCGTCCGAAAAGGTTGCTTCCGCTCTGGCGCCTGACACGCTCGCCAGCAGTAGATCGATGATTGATTTCCTGGGATGGCCGTACGCCCAGGCTGTCCACTGAGTCTCTCGATCCTTGGGTCCCATCGAGATGACCGCCATCTTGGGAGTGATCGCCTGCAGGAACTCGGAGGTAGTGGCGTTGTCGGACCCGTGATGTCCAACCTTGTAGACATCCACGTCCAACAGGGATGTCCCCTTGTACCGGCTGACCATGTCCGATATCGCTTCTTTCTCAAGATCCCCGCTGAAGAGAAACGATGCGCTGCCGAAGTCTAACCGCAAAACCACCGAGTGATTGTTGGCGTCGTCGAACACAGCCTGCTTCCAGCCAGGATTCTGGCGGTGAGCACCCCAGAGCGCCTGCAGCTTGGGGTCGACTGAGGCGCACTTGATTGGATCTATTACCCTGTCGGTGATGCCGCGCCCTTGAGGTAGGTCTTCGACTACCACTGCTTCGAAACCGACGTCGTCGGCTTTTGAGGGCGTCGCCTCGGTGTCTGAAGCGTACTGTTGCGCAGCAACCTGTCCCACCTTGCCAGAGCCCGCGGTCTGGCCGTTGGTGACCACATTCTTTGGCTTGTACGCCGCGAGTACCTGCTTCGCACCTCGTGTGTGGTCGATATGGGGGTGGCTGAGCACGAGAAGGTCGAGGCGATTCTTCAAGTCGACGCGGCGCTCAAAGAATCCGTCTAGGTAGCTCATCAGCGCCTCAGTGCTGTCGAACTCCGAGTTCGATTCACCGCCAGTGTCGATGAGTGCGGCGGCACATGGGAACTCGAGCAAGATGGCTTCGCCCTGGCCAACATCGATTAGGTGCAGGCGCATTTCTTGTGGCGCTGGCTGCCCTTCAGCGGTGGCGTCGAAGAAGACCAAACTTCCGAAGAATGTCAGGGCGGTCAGCCACCCGGTCAGAGATGGTCTCGTCGAGGAGTGGTGCTTCCATATTTGTTTCAGGATATTCATGGCTACCTCGCGTGTGATGGGCCAGAGATGTGCATCAATACTTCTTGAAGTTTTGCGAGTACCACTCAGCCGGCAAAAGTGATCTCCCAAGTCTTTGGTCCGACGATTCCATCGGTGTTGAGTCTTTCTTGCCGCTGAAGCGACGTGCAGACGGTTCGCGAAGCCGGGCCGTAGACACCGTCGGAATCTAAACTCCACCCTCGCTGCCGATCCTCGAGATTTCGCGCAAGAATCGAGGCAATGATTTCTTGGCCAGCACGGGATGGTCGAGAGCGGAGCGTGGGATCCGGCGCGGAGCTGTTCGTCGCTTGGGGGCAAGCGTCATCACTTCTCATACATCTGCCTAATCATCTTAATGTCGGTGGGCGACAGTTCGGCGTTGGTATTCGTCGGCCCTTTTCCGTCCGAAAAGAGACGTCCATCGAACGCGTAGAGCATGATCGATTTGGGATCGAATTGTGAGGCCGTGATTCCGTCGGGCGAATACTTCTCAAGCACATTGGTGCGGATCTGGTCAGGGGTCCAATAGTTGGGAGGTCCTTGAAAATTAGCCAAGACGGCCTTCTCATTCCATACACGGTCGAAACTTGGACTCTGGTGCTCATGAATGCAGCCCAAAGCGTGCCCAAACTCATGCAGAACCACGCGGGAATACTCTTGGCCATCAGTACCGTCGCGGAGCCAACCGTAGTTCATCGTCGGTTGATGGAGTGGAAAGTACGAGGAGTTGAGCGCATCCTGCCCAACCGCCGACCATGATCCTGGGTCTGCCCGGAAAGAGATGCGAATTTCTGCTGCTCCCGCGGATACGAACTTGAACTTCACATTCTCGTATTGCTCCCACTTGTGTGCAACGGTCTCGACCTTCTTCCTCATCTTCGGAGAGCCGTCCAGAAATTTGCACTTCAAGATGGTGTTCGTCGGCCATTTCTTCGTGTTCACCACCGCCATTCGCGCGACGAGAACTTGGTCGGCGGCGCTCAAGGCTTTTCTAGCCGAGCTTTCCAAGTACTGGCGAAACGCCCTGCGTGCTGGCCTCCCAGCATCGAGGTCGTCTGGAATGATTCGCTCGAAACAGATCCTGACCGGACTTGGTTCAGAATCGCCTTCTTGGGATGAAACGACTAGCTTAGCCATTGTGTCCTCCATTTGAAGTTTCGACTGTTGCCTCAAGCGTCTGAGCCAGGTGTACGAGTGGATCAGGGTAGGTCCCTACCGTTGTCCCATTCTCTCCGAATCTTGCCGCAAACTACCTCATGCTGAAATCACCCCCCCGAGGGAACTGGTGCTGCCCCACGCGTTAGAGCATAGTTCCGTCAAACCCTCCGCCAAACACAAACCCGATATTCTCCGCGCCATTGCCGCGCGAAAATGCAGACTCATTGGAAATGAATTTGTATGTCATGCCCACGTAGAACTTGGATAGACCGGAGGCAATAACTATCGCTGAGAGCGCTTGAGCCGTAGCGTCCTGTCCGGAGACCTTTATCTTGGGTTCAAAATAGAATCCGGCGCCTGCTCCAAAAAGCTCCATTCGTTTGCCGTCGTTGTCGAGGCCGTTGTAGCTGAACTTGAGGCCCATGCCAGCGCCTGAAAGGGGTTCGAAGGTGTCAGCGGTGCCCGGCTTTGATTTTAAGGTCACCCGAAGGAGACCTACAAAAGCCGTGTAGGATAGCGACCAGTTTCCAAGGGGAAGGTATGGATTCTGGTCCTCAACTTGCTTGGCTTGGCTGTCCGTCGCTGCTGCCGCATTATCGATTGAGTCGGCGAGGGCTGCAGCTTTCACTTTTTCAGACTCATCTACCGTCACCGCGGTCGCGGCTACCCTTGCCTCGCTTGCAGTGCTTGACCCGGTCCTTGTCGCTGGTTCGCCCATGCCTGCCGCCTCCTTGCGCAGACTTGCCGCCTGCTCTCGTAGAGCCTTCGATGCGGCTCTGCAGATCTCTGCCTGCTTCTTTAGCCGCTGATGGAGGGGCATTTTGTCATCCTGAGACCGGAAGCAATCCTTCACGGGCGCAAGATCCTGGCCGTATGACGCGCGCGCAAGAAATGAAACAAGCAGGACGGAAGCACTGGACAGTACAAAGCGGGATGTGAACATGAAGCCTCCTTTTGCTGTGAACGTAAACCGCTCCGGCACCACTGGAGACAGTCTCGGTACCCTTCTGCGACATCTCGGTCTCGGGCCATTCGATTCGAACTCTCGTGGGGTGTAGCTATCTGGGCTCACTACCACCTGCCTCCGTCACCCCAGACTGCGTAGTCTTCGCCACTTGAGAGCAGCTTAGTATTTGCCGGGTTCCGCTTGCTGCCTTCCGGGCTCCAGGCGCCCGAACCGATCTTGACCGCCAACTCGCCGTTGATGCCGCGCACGTAGGCCGCGAAGACGTTCCGGTCTTCGGCCTTCGCAATGTAGACTTGGCTGTGCGACGTGAGCGTAGGCAACGGCACGAAGGTCTTCATGGCCTTCTCCTGGCTGAGGTTGGCCCGCACGCTGTGAGGAGTGCGTTCGGTGCTGCGCGCGCTAGCCGCCCCCAAGTAGCAAGCCCACCAGAGTGCCCGCTCTTTTTCTCAACAGCGAAACTCGAGGCCCGCGCTTTCCTCATTGCCCCACCATCGGATAGGGTAGACCGCTTGAAAACCTAGAAAGTTTCTACATCTTGTCGTGTCAGATGAGAGGATCGATGACGCCTACAAACTGCGGGACCACAGCGTGCCTAATTGTCGGCGGACGCCGTGAAATCTCTTCTGGACTATCGGGACTCTTGGCGCGGTCACCGTCGCATGGACGATGGATGGACAGGACCAGTGAAGGCCGCGTGATCGGGCGGGGTGTGTCCCAAAGCCTGGCAAGTGAATGCGAACAGCCTACCAACGACCTCGTGATAGTCGCGGCAGCCCGCCTTCTCACATGCTCGAGTAAGATGAGCGTAAACTGTCTTCTCGCTGCAGATCATGCGTGCCGCGATTTCTTTCGCCTTGAGGCCCTGGGTTACCAGAACGATAGCTTCCGTCTCGCGCTTGCTCAGGCTGAAACGCCTGACGAAGCGCTCGATGACCGACCGGGCATACCCGTGCACCACGGTCCTCACCGTCCGCAAGAGCAGAGCCGTACTCACTGGTTTCGCAACGGCGACTGGGCGATATTCCAATGCGTCAGCCCGTAGTTCGGAGAGAAATGAGCTGTAGATGATCACGGCGGGTTGACGTGAGCAGGCTTCGATGTCGGGCAAGAGAGATTCTCCGCGGCCGTCTGGAAGACGAAGCTCAAGAATCACCACGTCGAAGGGATGTGTGCTGTGGAGCAGCGACGCTCTCGCATCCGCCAGCGTGCGTGCCACTGTCACGCTGAGGGCGCTGCGACTGAAGTCGTGCTCTATGGCAGCCGCGGCACAGGAGTCGTCTTCGACCAGAAGAACTCGGATCGGCTTACCTGACGCCTCGGCAACCATGCAGCGGGAAGGGGTGTCATCACCCCTGCCTTTGCATCGCCGATCCCGGGCAGTAGGCATCATGCTCGACCTAACGCGAAACTGTCCCTCTGAGTGGGACGATAGTGCAGTTTTCAAAGGTTCCAGGCGGCACTGAAAGCCAGCACCTCTGTGATGTTACCGCCGCGCTTGTCGGGATCCCTGACCCGCACTTCGCTGAGATCGGTTCCATCGTCACGCCTTCTTTAGCTTGGCGACCAAGTCCTTCAGCTTCTCCATAAGGAACTCGACAGATTCCCGGGCATTCTTCTTCTGCTCCTCATCCAGTTCTTCGACGTCGGCCTTCGTGAAGGATCGCTTGCCCCCTTCCAAGGTCAGGACCCGCAATGAACGGTTCAGTGTCTTCACGATCACCGGCGTTCGTGGTCGTCCTTTCGAATCATCCTTCGGGATCTTCGCGCGCTCTTCAGCGACGACGTCGCGGAGGTCGCGGAAGGACAGCTCCTTCGTGACCGCTTGCCTTGCCACCTTCTCGACCTTCGTTGGGTCCCCCAGCGGCAGCAACGTCTCCTGGAATGACGGTGGAAGTTGCTTGAACGCCGTGGCGGTCTGGGGCAGCTGCCGGACCATGGTGGCGATACCGACCGCGTTGTTCAGCCAGGTCTTGGAAACGGGTAGGTCGGACGTGCCGCACTTCTCGACCAAAGCACGGAAGGAGGCATTCTTGTGAGGGTTTCTCGATTTCACCACCTCCACATCGCCGTGGAAGAACCTGTCGAGCAGGTATCCTCCGATCTCCTCGGCGCCGCGCTTGAGAGTCTCGGCAACCTTCCCACGAATCCATGCCGCGGCCTCCTCGACGAGTTCAGCGTCACCTCCCATGAGATCTGCTTTGACTACCCCTTCGGCCCTGCCGATCAGAGATGCCGGCCTCGCCGATGGGCTCCTTCTTGGCAGAGTTCGGGACGAACTGTCCGAGCGCTCGGACAGTTCGCGACTCGCTACCGTGGGAATGAGGAGGTTCATGGAATTGCGGCCCTTCTTAGCTGCATTGGGCCCGGTCGCCGTTCTCTGGTGGCGGTCCTGATGAGGTGTCTCATGGTAGCACTCCGGTATTTCGACCGTCCTCGAACAACCTCCGAGAGCTTCCGGATCGAGGCGACGCGCACTATACACCCGAATAGGCGCGATGGGGCGAATTGTGTAATGCGAAGAGTCTCTGCCGTGCGGCCGGTGCGGGTCTCGTGCTAATCGTGGTCCACCAATGGCTGAGCAGGAACCGATGTACGGCCGATCAATTCGGCTGACCAAGCTGGGCGCCCGCGCAGCCGTGACCGTGACGTACGCCTATCTGGCCGCCCTGCTGATCGCCTACTACGTACCGAAGGCGGCCAAAACGGTCGTCTTCTTTTCGTCCGTGCCGGTGATGGGGCTCGTGTACTGGCGGTTCTGGTCTTGGGTCATGAGCCTGCGCCAGCGGCGAAGGAAGTAGGGGCTACGGGAAGCGCGGCTTGCCTGCATCCAGAGTGCGGAATACATAGGCACGGAATTTCCAGGCGAGCAGGGCCGCCGTCGCACCGACCAGGGGACAGACGAGGTCGTCCCATGGCGATGGGATCAGCGGGCTCGCGATGAGTGCAAAAGCCACTCCGATGCCACCTCCGAAAAGCACGAGCGAAAGGATCTTCGACAGGGCCAAGGCTCGGGAGAAATGGGGCGAGTCCGATGGGGCGGGCGACATTGGCTAGGAGCGGCTTCGACAGCTCGATGATAGGCGGCACAGGGCTGAACACTGCTTCTGCCGTACGCTCCAGGGGCTCAGTTGGCTTCGTCCGCGCGACAGCGAACCGTTCATGCGACGGCCAACCGGTCTAAGCGACCGGCAGCCCGGAGACGACGATCCTTCGGAGGCTCGGCACCGGCAGCGCTTGTCCGCCCTTGGTCTCCTCGAAGATGATTTGAGCCATCGTCGCGGCCGTGAGATCTCTACCTGTCTCCTTGCTGGTAACACGGATTTCCACACCGTCGCGGATCAGCTTGGCGAGATCGGTCAGCGTGACGTAGTGACTGTCTTGGGTGTCGTACAGCTTCCGATTGGCGTAGCGGCGGATTGTTCTCATGGGCGAAGAATCTCACGAACCTCGGGTGACAGGAAGTGGAAGAAGCCGGCGTCCCCAAGACATAGGACAAGCTTAGTAAGGCGCCAGGGCTGCTGTCCTTTGGAATCCGCTGCCCGACATTGAGCAAGACCTATACCACGCCAACGTCGGGCACCACCGGCCCTCTCGCGACTCGCCGCTAAGCGTCCATTCATTTTCATTTTCTGGAAATCAGATATGCTCCGCCGCATCCCCTTTCTTGGAGGTCGGAGATGGCAAAGGTCACGGAGTCCCGCACCGATTCACCCGTTCATCGTGAGCAGCGAGGCCGAGAGATTCGGACGAACGTACTGGTCGCCTTGGTTCTTCTGGGCGGCATTTCTCTCCATTCCGGTACTGCCTTCGGCTGGGCCGGACCGGGCCATATGCAGGTCGCGGCGGTCGCCTTCGACCAGCTCAAGCCCGCGGTCAAGACGAAGGTCGCAGCGCTCTTGAGAGAGAACCCTAATTATAACGATTGGGTGAAGAGCGCGTCGAAAAAGGATGCCCCGAAGATCGCATTCATCACGGCGGCTACCTGGCCGGACTACATCAAGACCCAGCACAACACCTATACCGATGACGGTGACCACTCATCGGGAGCGCCCGAGTCGAAGCAGAACATCGGCTATCCCGATCACCTCATGCACAAATATTGGCACTACATCGACATCCCCTTTTCGCCCGATGGAACGGCCACGCAGCCCGA
>CAZBIU010000060.1:0-24059 GCA_964491625.1 uncultured Myxococcales bacterium | reverse complement strand
GCAGGTTCGCGTACCGACGGCGGCCGTCCCATTGCGCGAGGACCGCGAGGTCGTGCGGGACCGCGGTCGAAAAATCCAGGTAGTAGCGACCGGCTGCCAGTTGCAGGAGGCCCACCGGCGACGGCACATCGCCGTCGGTGGTTGCCAGCGTCTCTACGAACGGCACCGGATCGCACCGGGCCACTCGGGTCAGCGCCGGCGCCGCAATTGCGACGTTGCCGTCGCTCGAGAGGTCGAAGGTGCGGGTGTCGCTTGGGATTCCGCAGACCGGTGTCACCGACACGGCGGTTCCGTTGCTCGGCAGCGCATCTCGCGAGCACGCGAATGGGCGAGGGCAGGTCTCGGGGCTGGCCAGGGTGGGGCAGCCCACAGGTCATCGGCCCCGCTGCCGTAGCTCGCGCGTAGGGCCGCATCCAGGTCGGCAAACGAGGCGTCTTGGCGAAGACTGGTGTAGAAACGGAGAAACGTCTCGGGGCCGTCTTGGTCGATGAGGTAGCGCACCAGTCGCCCGCCGGTGTCGTACACAAGCAGATCCGCAAGTGGCTGCTGCACCGCCACCGCGTCCGCGAGCGAAAGCGACGGCGTCTCGGCGATGGGCCTGTTGCACGCCAAGGCCATGGCCGCGCTTTCCTTGATCACGGTCAGCGGCACGCCGGACGGCCACAGGTACGCATGAACCAGCTCGTGCTGTTCGAAAGCATCGTACGCGTAGACGCCGCTGCCGTCCGTGCAGCCGCCCGAGCCTTCGGGACTCGGCGCATTCGCAGCGAAGTCATCGGCATCGATGAACTTGTGGTGGCACGTGGGAAGTCAGTCCGGCAACCGGATCTGTCCGGCCTCGCGGCGTAGCTCGGCGATGACAGCCGGGCTAAGATCCAAGTCGCCGTAGCGGACGGACGTGTACGCCGCCGTCAAGCGTTCGAACGCTGGTGCGCCTTCCAGGCCCAATTCTCGAATCCGCGCCAGGTATTCGTGCGGCGTCTCGGTAGGCCGGCGCGACAGTCCGGAAGCCGATAGCCGCTTGAGCAGCGACTGGTAGATGCGAACGACGGCTTGGGTCGGCTGCGCCTCGCGCGCGTGTCCACTGCGGCGCCCGCGCCAGCGCCGAAGACGCCTTCGTTGGCTGACCAAGAGGACGGCGGCGATGATCGCACCCGCCACTGTCGCTGCCTGTTTCTTGGTCATGGGCGATGGCGTAGGTCCGGGCGCGAAGGCCCGCCTGCCGAGGCCAAGCCTTTGTCCCAGCCGTTGTGCCAGCAGAAACTGTTGGCTGGCACTGTATTCCAGCACCCAACGGCCCCAGAAAAGCTCGGCCGAGTCGAGCAGTTGGTGCAAAGCCCCCATGGTCGAGCTGCGGTCTTGCGGCGGTGTCGCATCCACGCGCACCCAGCCCTCGCGTCCAAGATACGCTTCCACCCAGGAATGGGCGCGGTTCTCGCGCACGGTGACTGCCTCGCGCATGGCGTTCCACTCGCCGCCGAGGAAGCCGTTCACGTAGCGGGTGGGCACGCCACCCAGGCGCAACAAGATGGCCGCCGCCGATGCGAAGTACTCGCAGTGGCCGGCCTTCTCAGCGAACAGGAAGTCCTCGAGCGGATCGGCGATGCGTTCGTCTCGCCGCAGGTTGGTCGTGTAGCCGTGGGTCTGCCGCAGCCAAGCCACCACGGCCTGCACCTTGGCGGCGGACGATCCTTGCCCCTGCAGGACTTGCTTGGCCAAGGCAGACACGCGCGGGGTTAGTGATGCCGGCACGCGCAGGTAGTTGTCGAGCAGGGCGCTCGGCAATTGCGGTTCGGACAAGGAGACACGCCTGGGATCGGCACGGCCGGCGTCACGCGAAAACACCCGATAGCGCGCCCCCAAGAACTCGGTCATCGCATTCTTTCGATCGTAGGGATTGCCGGGGTTGATGCGAAACATGCGCAGCGATACCTCGTCGGACCAGCGCGCCTCGAAATCGCTGGCCGTGAAGGCCCCGGGCGGAACCGGCGGCGTCTCGAAATAGACCGGCCTGTCGACGGCGAAGGCGACCGGATGCGACAGCGCCACCACCTCTACGGTCTGCTCGATGGTTCCCTCCAAGATGGCCTTGCGCCCGAGCGGAGGCGTGACCACGAACGGATCGGACAGCTCGTAGCCACGACTTGTGTCTGCGGTCAGCCTGGGAAGGAGCCGCGTGCGGGCCTTGTCCTCGCGCGAACGCAGCCACTGGCCGCCTTCGTAGGTGTCGTAGACGGTCCCGCGCCAGTAGAGCGACGAGATGAGCCGGTCGCGGTCTGCCTGGTTGGCGACGGCGGCGAGGTTGGGAATCTCCGAGCGCAGGACTACGGTCTGGTTGTCGCTGGAGATGATGCCGTGCATGCCCAGCTTGACCTCGTCGGTGAAGCCTGCGATTCCGACCTGCCGTCGCACGCCCCCCAAGATGAAACCGAGCCCCACGCGCGGAACCATGGCGAACACCAGCGACGATCCGAGCAGCACCGCCACCGCCACCAGACCGGTCGCGGTGAAGAACCAAGCCCCAACCACGCGACGAGAGTTGAGAACTCGGGTGGCGGTGACCTGTTCTGTGTGGCCCTCACTGGCGTGGCGGACGATGTAGTTCTCTTCGATCTCGCGGCGCAGGTGGAAGAGGATCAGGGTCCACGTGGTCAGCACGACGTAGGCGGAAAAGCCGAGCACGAAGATCACACTGGTGGCCAGCCACGACGCCGCCAGCATCACGAGGAATGACATGATGAAGACTTGCAGGTAGTCGCGGTTGCTCCGGCGTTGGCAGAGCTTTACCACCAGAAGGAAGAGGGCGAAGCTGAGGAAGGGCGACAGGTCGACCTCGGGAAAGCTGCGAGCCACCTGGAAGACGGCGGCGGCCAGAAACAGCAGCACCATCACGTTGATGATCGGCGTGGCCCGGTCGACCCATTGGGCAATCGGCGACCCGGCGTCGGTGTGCCAGGCCAGTCCGACCCCGAGCACGATGAATATCAATGTCGAGACGGCAAGCACGTTCGCCGAGGCCAGGGTGAAGATCGCCGTGCTGGCGAGAAGGAAGGTGGCGGTTTTGTGGGCTGAGCGGAGTCTCATGCCGTGCTCCGCATCGCTCGGCCCACGGTCACGTCGATACGTGGTCTCGCCGGGAATGGGGTGATGGTCACGGTCGCGCCTTGCCAGGAATTCCGGCGGGGCGCACCTCGGTCCTTGTCGGTTGCTCCGTCGACCAGCGCCAGGCAGCGCAGGATCGCGCCCGCCGTGCCGGCGTCGGGCAGTATCAATGTGGACCCCGCCCGAAGCCCGACGCGCAGGCCGCGGCGGAGCAGCAAGAGGGCCAGCGACGCTGCGTGGGAGACCGCGTTTTCAAAAGTCACCGGGTCTTCGCTAACCGCGGTTTCGAGAATGATAAGCACGCTGCGCCCGGATTCCTCCTCGAATTCACGCACGAACGGTCGGCCGCGCCGGGCAGACGTGCGCCAGTGGATGTCCCTTGGATCGTCGCCGCCGCGCAACTCGCGCAGGCCATGAAAATCGCCGCTGCGGGCGCGGGCCGCGCTCTGCCTTTCGCCCAGCTCGGCGAGTTCGGTGCGGAGGGCGACCTCAGCGACGGGAATCAGGGCGGGGTAAATCAGCAGCTCGGTCGGCGCATCGACGTCAATCGACCTGCGCAGAAGTCCGAAAGGAAAACGTGTGGACAGGCGCAGTCCGACTAGGCGGTGGAGCCCGCGCCTGGGTAGAGTTCGACGGTAGGAAGTCTCCTGTTGACGATGGGCCGGGATCTTCAGAAAGAAGCAGCGGCGATCCACCGGCTTGCCGTCGGCGGCCAGGTCTTCGACTTCCAGCGAGAAGGTGGCGATGCGCGACTTCGAGTTGCGAACCGCGATGCCCATCAGGAACGGCGTGCCCGCGTAGAGCGCGTGCGGAAGTCGGCGCTCGACGTTCAGGCGTCGCATGGATGCCTCGGCGATCACGCCGTTGGCGATCAGCAGGCACAGCATCATGCCAAACATCAAGAACAGCAGGTTGAGGCCACCGTTCACGGCCGCGAACCCGAGCAGCAAGGTCGCGCCGATGAACCACTTACCCTCGCGGGTCAGCCGGAACCTACGGGGCGGACGGAACCAACGTCGCAGGCGCAGAGGCAGCCAGGCCACGGTAGCTATCCCGGAATTGGCACGCGACCGAGGATGTCGGTGACGATGCGCTCGGCCTCTTCGCGGGCGCGCCCGGTGGAATCGAGCTGGTTGGCGAGCACGAGCCGGTGTGCGAGCGCGGGCAGGGCGAGGTTTTTGAGATCGTCGGGCAGGACGTAGTTGCGCCCCGCCACCAGCGCCGCCGCACGCGCGAGGTTGCGCCACGCCAGCTCGCCCCGCGGCGAGATGCCGAGCGACAGGAACGGCGAGTGTCGGGTTTCGCGCGCGACCTCGACGATGTAGCCGGCAAGCTCGGGCGAAAGGTGCACGCGCGCAGCCGCTTCTTGCAAAGCGATGATTTCCGCCAGCGCGACCACGGTGTCGATCGCGGCCAGGGTTTCTTCGGCCAGCGACGGCGCTTCCAGAAGCAGCTCACGTTCGGTTTCCGCCGAGGGATAGTCGAGCCTGATGCGCATGGCGAAGCGATCCATCTGCGACTCGGGCAAGGGGTAGGTCCCGTAATGCTCCTCGGGATTTTGCGTGGCGATCACGAGGAACGGCGGCGCGAGCGGATGGGCCAGGCCGTCCACGGAAACCTGGTTGTCGTTCATCGCTTCAAGCAGCGCGCTTTGCGTGCGCGGGGTAGTGCGATTGATCTCGTCGGCCAGCACCACATTGGCGAAGAGCGGCCCGGGCTTGAAGTCGAACTTGCCCGTGGCACTGTCCGGAACCGAAACGCCGATGATGTCCGATGGCAAAAGGTCGCTGGTGAACTGGATGCGGTGAAAGACCCCACCGATGGACGTGGCCAGCGCACGCGCCAGGGTTGTCTTGCCTACGCCTGGCACGTCTTCGACCAGCAGGTGGCCGCGCGCGAGCAGCGCCAGCGCGCAATTGCGAATGGCCTCGGGCTTGCCGCGAATGACGCGGGCCACGTTGCCTTCCAGTCGTTCGATGGTGTCGGCAACGCTCTTCAGGGGTTCAGCCGCGAGAAGCCGGCTCATCGATTAATCATACAACGTGAAAGTACGGCGTGACGGAGTTTCGGATGCCTGGGGGCGCAGAGGCAGAGGGAGGGCGCGGAGTTGCTTGGCGCAGTGGTATCCTGGCGCCAATGCGGTTTCGCGTGCCATGGGCAGTTTGGATTTGCCTCGCCACGCTGCCTGCGTGTCATCGGGCGTTGCCGGTGCGCCTGGGCGATGCAGCGGCTGTGGTCGAGGCCGACGGGGACGCCATGGGCGCTGATGCATCGGCCGCAAGGATAGCCGATGTAGGGTTGAAGTCACGCGACGGCGCGGTGCCGGGCTCTGCCGACGATGGCGCGTCCGAGTTGTCCGACGGCGCCAGCGAGGCGGGCGCGGCAAGCTTGTGCGGCGGCGTGGTCCAACTGGCGGCGGGGCTTCTCCACGTCTGTGCCGTGAGATCTGACCAGACGCTTTGGTGCTGGGGAGGTAACGGCCATGGCCAGCTCGGCGACGGAACCTCGGTCGGAAAGACGGCGCCTGTGCAGGTGGCCGCGGTTGGCACCGGTGTGGTCCAGGTTGCGGCGGGATACAACTTCACCTGCGCACGCAAACGCGACGGGACGCTGTGGTGCTGGGGGGACAACCAGAGTGGGGAATTGGGGAACAGCGGCTCCACGGCGGCGTCGACGCCGACTCCGGCACCGGTTGCAGCGCTCGGCTCGGAAGTGATCGATGTGTCCGCCAGGGGCGAACAAGTTTGCGCGCGCAAAGCGGACAAGTCGCTGTGGTGTTGGGGATCCGGTTACCTCGGCGATGGGACTGCGCCGAAGGTCGTTACTAGCCCGACCCAGGTGGCCTCGCTGGGTCCTTCGGTTGCGAGCGTATCCGTGGGCACGGGCGACGTGTGCGCAGTCCTCGTCAACGGCGCGCTCTGGTGCTGGGGCGACAATCTCGGTGGGCAACTGGGCGACGGCTCGACCCGCAAGAGCCTGGCGCCACTTGAGGTGATCGCCATGGGCCACGAGGTGGCCACCGTCGCGTGCGGTCCGCAAGACACGTGCGCAACGAAGACAGATGGAACCGCTTGGTGTTGGGGGTGGAGGTCGGGAACCGCAACACCTTCGCCATTTGCAAGCCTGGGCTCGGGCGTCGTGCAAATCGCCGCCAGCGAGGGCCACATGTGTGCCCGCAAGGCCGACAGCACGCTGTGGTGCTGGGGCGGAAACCTGCAAGGACAAGTGGGGAAGGGCATCAGCCTTTACGAGAAGACGCCGATCCAGGTGGACGCCTTGGGGCCGACCGTGGACGTGGTGGTCGGCAGCGCCTACACGTGTGCCGTCTTGTCGGACGCGACTTTGCGCTGCTGGGGTGCAAACGACTACGGTCAGATTGGCATGGGCACCACCTCGACCCGAACCGTGCCCTATGCGGTGACCCTGGGGCAGGGGACCGCGCAATTGGCAGCAGGCCGCAGCTTCTTCTGCGCTCGCAAAGCCGATGGCAGTCTTTGGTGCTGGGGCGACGATCCGGCCACACTCCTCGCCGACGGTTCTCCGGTCTACCAGCCCAATCCGATTGCAGTCACCACCCTTGGCGTTTCCGTCACCCAAGTGGCGGCGGGAGATGGGGATGCGGCGTGCGCGATCTTGGCGGGCAGCGAGGTCTGGTGTTGGGGAACCATCAGCAACAGCGCCGGCGTGTTCGACGTGCGGCCGGCGCCATTCCAAGTCACCGGCCTTCCTGCGAGCATCGTGGGGCTCGCCGTAGGCTGGGGGCACGCCTGCGCTCGCGCGGGAGGCGGAACCTTGTGGTGTTGGGGCCGCAACGATGAGGGCCAGCTCGGGATCGGGACCGACGATTTCTTCCTCAGCGCGCCTGCGCAGGTCAGCGCGCTTGGCACCGACGTGACCGCCGTGGCGACCAGCGAAGCACACACCTGCGCGCGCACGGGCGACGGAAGGCTGTGGTGTTGGGGTGACAATAGCTGGGGGCAACTTGGCGACGGCACCACCAACAGCAGCACGGTTCCGGTGGCGGTCACGGCCCTGGGGACGGGCGTGGTGCAGGCCTCCACCGGCTACGCGTCCAACACCTGCGCGATCCTCGACGACGGCTCGGCGTGGTGCTGGGGCGACAACTCCGACGGGCAGCTGGGAAACGGAACCACCGTCGCAAGTCTAGTGCCGGCGCGTGTCTCCGGGCTCGCCCCCGCGGTCCAGATTTCGGTAAGCGGCTCCCACACGTGCGCCGTGACCGCCGACGGCAGCCTGTGGTGCTGGGGCACCAGCAGCGCCGGTCAACTGGGCATCGGCAGCGGCGGCCAATCGGTGCGGGCGCTCACGCCGGTGCAGGTGGCTGCCCTGGGCAAGGATATGGCGGAGGTGTGCGCCGGGAATGGTTCCACCTGTGCGCGGGACAAGGAAGGGTCCGTGTGGTGCTGGGGCTCGCGCGACTTCGGCATGATGGGCGACGGCACCATCGGCTCGGTCCTGACTCCGACGGCTCCGGCGGGCTGCGAGTGAAGATCCCGTCGCTTGCTTGTTCGCCGCTGCGGCAGGCGGACACGCCTCACTGGCAGTCTGCTGGGCAGCTGCATCGGTTTTCGAAATCTCCGCACACGCCGTCGCCGCACCTGACGCATATGAATACACTCGGCGGAGCCGTCGACTGACACTCGGTACCTCCATCGGCCAGCGAACCAGGGTGGACCTTTGACAGCCCGGCGCAACACCCAGCGCAAATGTCCTTTGCATCAAATTCCTCTCCCTCCTCAAGGCAGCGCCCGGCACTTCCGCCGTACGTAAAACACAGGCCTCTGGCAATCCCGAAACAGCAATCCGTTCCTTCGCCTTGTGCACAGCAAGTATACACACCCACCATCGTCGTACCCGCCTCTCCTGTCGGCTCGACGCTGTCGATCATCTCATCAGAGCCGCCCGCCTCTCCTGTCGGACCGATGCTATCAATCACTTCACTGTTTCCGTCCTCGCTTGAATGCAAATCGCGCGCAGCGTCCTGTTTCACAGGCGCGGGATCTGGGCCGCATCCGCATAGAGCCATAGCCGCAAGGACCGCCAGGAGATTAGGGAACGAGGCCAAGAGAACGCCACTCCGCCATGACAGAGTCCCAGAAGGCAAGGCGTCGCCCAAGATTGCGGCGGAGCCTCGGATAGTTCGCAACCAGCTCAGCCACGGGAATCAACCCCACGGCTTCGTCGAAGCGCGCCTCGCGCATGACCTTCGATGCCAAGCGGGTACGATCTTCCTCGTCGTCTCTGGCGAGGCGGCGACGTAGTTCGTCCAGGTGAGCGGCTTGTCCCCATAGTCCCATAGGAAGTGGGGCACCGCTGATCCTCTGAGAAGGTCGGCTGTTAGGAGCACCTGGAAAGCATACAGCGAATGATGGGCGAGGGCACCATCGGCTCGGTCTTGACTCCGACCGCTCCGGCGGGCTGCGAGTGAAGATCCCGTCGCTTGCTTGTTCGCCGTCGGAGCGGCCTACCACCTCGCCCGTTTGGCGAGGCCCAGGGCGTAGTCGGGCCAAAACACGCCGGCGCGCGGGCCGCCGTTGCACGCGCCGTCGGATTCGCCGGGGGGCTTGACCCAGAAGAAGGCGTCCACCACAGAATTGCCGGTGTTGGTGGTGGGACGAACGCCGAGCGCACGGCCGCTGGGGTTGCACCACGATGCCTCGCTGTCCGGGTTGGCTGTCGAGGGCCCGTTTCCATTGCGACCGGTGTCGATGATGAAATGCTTGCCACCCAGCAAGGCAGAGACCGCTGTACCGTACGCGATGAGATTGTCGGTGGCGCGATAATTGGAGGTGTTGAGTGCGAAGCCGGTCGCCTCGTCGATGCCGGCCTGTTTGAGGCGCTTGGCGATTTCCTCGGCCGGCAGCCAAGCGTCGTGGCCGCCGTCGATGTACACGGCGGCGGCGGGCAAGGACTCCAGCGCGTGCACGGCGTAGCGGAGAAGCCCCAAGCGTTCCTGCTGATCGGCGGGCGCGAGACACTTGTCGAGCAATCCCAACCCGTCGGGCTCCAGCACGGCCACCGCACGACGCTTGCCGACGGCCTTGCGAATGCCGTCGATCCAGCGCTTGTAGCGTTCGCCGCCGGTGGCGCCGCCTTTGGAATAGTTGCCGCAATCCCGATTGGGCAGGTTGTACAGCACGAAGACCGGCAGGGCGTCGATGCGTTCGTGGGCGTCGACATAGGCCTTGACGGTCTGCTCGACCACCGGCGTCCAGTCGCCGAACCACGCCGCCGTGGGCTGGTCGGCGATCTTCTTCATCAGTGCCGCATCGGCCGGTCGCGAATTCTTCCAGCGTTCAACCTGGTGGGCGGCGTTGGAATCGCCGTCCACCATGAAATACACACCGGCGAATGGATTTTCTCCCTTGGCTCGCGGCGCGGTGATGGACACGCGAGGCGCCTTGCCGAGCCCGTCACCGGGTACGGCGCGCGGAACGGGAAGATTGAGACAAGCCGGGAGCACGAGAAGCGCGAAGGACACGAAGCAGCACGAACGCATCACCGCAGGCTAGCACCGATGCGAGGCAGCGCGCTGGGCGACGAAGGTCAGCAGCAAGACCCAGAAGCAGACCACCAAGTTAAGAGCGGAATCTGCAACGCCGATGGCAGACTACGCTGCCTTTGCCTTTTTGATCTCGGCGATGAGCTGCGGGATGCTCGACTCCCAGGTCGCAACCAGGCCGTAGTCGGCGACTTGGAAAATGGGGGCCTCGGGATCCTTGTTGATGGCCACGATGACCTTCGAGCTTTTCATGCCTGCCAGGTGCTGGATGGCACCGGAGAGCGCGACCGCGATGTAGAGCTCGGGCGCGACCACCTTGCCGGTCTGACCGACTTGCAGATCGTTGGGGACCATGCCAGCGTCGCACGCGGCGCGGCTGGCACCGAGTGCGCCGCCGAGCAGGTCGGTGAGCTCTTCCAGCACCTTGAAGTTGGCCGATTCCTTCATGCCACGTCCGCCCGAGACCACGACCTTGGCTTCCGCCAGATCGGGGCGCGCGCTTTTGGTGGCGTGCACCGCCATGAGCTCGCTGCCGAGGGCGTCGACGACGCCAACCGGCTTGTTTTCGACCGGGCCTGCGCTCGCGGCCGGGGCGGCCGGGGCGAACTCGGTCTGGCGTGCGGTAGCGACCACCACGGCCGTGGTCACTTCTACGTCGGTGAGCACGTTGCCTGCATAGGTCGGGCGTCGGAAAGCCTTCGCGCCCAACACGGCGATCACGTCGCTGGCCATGCCGGCACCCAGCAAGGCCGCCGCCCGGGGCAGCACGTCCTTGCCGACCGAGGTGGCCGAGGCGACCAAGGCCGTCGCGCCGGTTTCCTTGACGGCGGACATCAACAGTGGCGCCCAGGTTTCTGCCAAGGCCGCCGACAGCGCGGCATTGTCGTAGCACAGCACCTTGTCCACGAAGCGGGCCGCATCGGCCGCCGCTGCGCCCACCGACGCCCCGATCACCACGCCGATCACGGGACCGCCGTGGTGCTTGGCCAACTCACGCGCCGCGGACACCGCGGGCAGCGACGAGGTGCGAAGGTTCGATGTCGTGGTTTCCAGAAGAACGAGCGTTGCCATTAGATCACCTTCGCTTCCGTGTGCAGCCGCGAGACCAACTCTTCCACCGAGGCCACCTTGATGCCGGCCTTGCGAACGGGAGGACTGTCGTGGCGAACGGTCTTGACCAGAAGGCCTCCCGAAATGCCGAGCGATAAAGCGTCGATCTCTTTCAATTCCTTCTTTTTCGCCGCCATGATGCCCTTGAGCGACGCCAGGCGCTGGGTGTCTTCCCATTCGGCGTCGGGACCCGACAGCGCCTCGTTGCGCACGGCCTTCTTGCCGATAATGCGCAGATCGACGGTGGCAACTGCGGGCAGGCGCACGCGGCGCTGCTCCACGCCGCTGTCCACCTCGCGCTCCACCATGGCTGACTTGCCGTCGGCCGCCAGCACCAGCGACGACAGGAAGGTTGCCTGCGGCCAGCCGAGGTAGCCAGCCAGAAGCTGGCCCACTTGGTTGTCGTCACCATCCACCGCCTGCTTGCCCATCACGACCAGATCGGGCTTTTCGGTCTCGATTACCGCCTTCAGGGTGCGCGCCACCAGATCCGCATCCAGGGCCGCGTCGTCGCCGGCGATCAAGATACCGCGATCCGCGCCCATGGCCAGAAGCTGCCGAACCTGGGTGGCCGTGTCTTTCGGCCCAATGCTGACCACCACCACTTCGCCCGAGCGCTCGCCGCCCTTGCTCTTCTCGGTCAATCGTAGCGCGGCTTCCACCGCATACTCGTCGAACGGATTGACCTGCCAGGTGGTACCGGCCAAGTCGACGGCGCCGCCTCCAATCTTCAGCTTCAGCTCGGGATTGGGGACTCGTTTACAAGGTACAAGGATCTTCACGCAAACCTCCTTCGGGGGTGAGTGCTCGGTCGAAAAAAATCAGGGCGTCGTTGTCTGCAGCGCTTCTTCCAGGTGGGCGAGGATCTTCTCGTTGGTGTCCACTAGCCACACAGTCGCTGGATTGGGCTGCTTGTGTGCTCGCAATTCGTTGACCATCGCGCGCGCGGCATCGGCCGGATCCGCGCCGCCCAGGCCCGTGCCGAGGCCCGGCACCGCAATGACTTGGAAAGCTCGTTGATTCGCCGCGAGAAGCGCGGCTCGCATGGCCCGGCGCACGTTCTCCACCGCGACCTTCTGCCCCGGCTCTTCCATGGTCGGGGCGTGAATCACGTTCTTCGCCCACAGCGTGCCGGCGTTGGTCACCACGGCCGCTCCGACCGCAATCGGGGCCAGCGACATGGCCTCGCGTTGGATGGTCGGGCCGCCCTTGCGCGAGAGAATCGCAGCCACACCACCCCCCATGATCCCGAGCGAATTGCCGGGGCTAACTACAGCGTCGACTGCCATCTCGCTGATATCGGACTTGGCCAGATGAATTTGCATAAATCGAGAGCCGCCAGACACAACGGCGGAGCCACCGTAGCATCAAGCTCGTGCCACCTTCAAGGGGGCCGGCGCCCTTCGTGCGGTACGTCAGAGTTACGCGCGAAGGCGCAACGCGCCCTTCAACAACTCGAAGCTGGCGGGCAGCCGGCCTGGGGTCTCACCATCGATTTCCAGCGGGATTTCCGCCCTCCTATCGACCGGCGACACGCGTAGTCGCTGGCAGCGGACTTGGCCGACTTCCTTCATCGACAGATGGTTGCCCGAATAGATGCGATGAATCTTGGCCAGGACCTCGATACGGCCCAGGTCGCCCACCGTGACGAAGTCGAAGTGGCCGTCGTCGAGGATGGCTTCCGGGCAGATCTTCATGCCGCCGCCGAAGAACCGGCCGTTTCCCACCGCGGCAAGAAGCAGTGTCATGCGGCGCGCCTCGCCGTCGTCGACGGAGACCATGACCTCGGCGTTGTCGTAGGAGACCAGCGAGCGAATCACGGCGGAAAGGAAGGAGACCCGGCCCCCGAGACGCTTGGAGGCGCGGTTGGCGCGCTCGGCGACGACGCTGGAGAATCCCACCGAGGTGACGTTGACGAAGTGCCGCGACTCTTGCTTGCCGTCGTGGGCAAGATAGCTGACGCGGCCCACGTCGATGTTGCGGGGGACGCTCTTGCGCACCCGCTCGGCCGCCGCGAAGATCCGGTTTTCGATGTCCAAGCTGCGGCGAAAATCGCCACCAGTGCCGCGCGGGATGACGCCGAATTCGGCCTTGCCGCCGGCCGCGACCAGGCCGTCCGCTACCTCGGAGATGGTGCCGTCGCCGCCCAGCGCGATCACCAGCCTGCGCCCGGCCGTGGCTTCTTCGTACGCGATGGTGCGCGCGTGGCCGGGGCGTTCGGTCAACCGCGTGTCGAAAGCGCCAAGCCCGTCGCCGAGCGGACCTACCACGCTGGCCCAGCGCTTTTCGCTAAGTCCGCCGCCCGAGCGCGGGTTGGCGATGACGACAGGTTTGTCCACGGGCGGGAAAATAGCACACTCCCGACGCCACCCAAGGCAGGCCGCTCTGGGTTCCGGGATCGACGACGAGAGCGCGCGCGTCCGCTCCGAGTCAGGGCCCCGTCCCGTAGCAAGCAAATAGGGCGTTACAATCCGCGCTGGCGGCGTCGTCGTCCGACGGATCGCAGGTCGAGATCGACTTGAGGCAAGCCTCGGCTTGCGCGACCGTGGCAGGGCAATTCGATTGCAGCATGGACGATTCCGCGAGGCATTCCGCCTGGCTGGTTGGCGCCGAGATGGTGGCGGTGAGGCCGGCGTCGTCGTCGCAGACCACGTCCTTGCCATAGCCGCCGTAGAGACCCGCCTCCCAGTCACAGAATTTCTTCTTGTCGGCATCGCTGAGACTGGGCGCAGGTCAACATGATCTCGAATGGACTGACTTGGTCGCCCAAGGACCTGGAGCAGGCCAAGGCCGCTGGCTTTTGCGCGGTGTCGTTCAGTGTGGACGGGTTCCAGAAAGAGCACGACGAGTTCCGGTCGACGGGATCGTTCGAACGGGTGGTGCACGCCATCGACGTGACGGTGGCGGGAGGCATGCGAGCCGGGGTGAATACGACGGTGAACCGGCTGAATCGACGATCGCTTCCCGAGCTGCGGACGTTCTTGATGGACCACGGCGTGTTCGGCTGGCAGATCCAGCTCGCCACCCCGGCCGGGAACATGGGGCAACACCGCGATCTACTCTTGCCGCCGGAGGATCAGTTATGGCTCGTGCCCCAGATCGCCGAGCTATGTCGGATCCCGTGCCCGGAATTCGAAATCTACGTCGGCCATAACATCGGCTACTTCGGCAAGCCCGAATCGGCGCTGCGCGCGGCCGACGTCGCGTTGCCGTTTTGGCTCGGATGCCGAGCCGGTTGCCAGGTGATCGGGATCGAAAGTGGCGGGGACGTGAAGGGCTGTCTGTCCTTGCCGTCGTCCCTACACGGCGAGGGGCGGTTCGTCGAAGGCAACCTGAAAGAGCAGAGCCTGCGCGAGATCTGGAGTCGCCCGGGTGCGTTCGCCTACAACCGCGTTTTCAAGGAAGAGCGGTTGTCCGGGTTTTGTCGGGTGTGCCGTTTTCGCGACGTGTGTCGCGGCGGTTGCTCTTGGGGGGCCTGGGCGCAGGGTGAAGGCGGAAACGAGAGTTGCTTCTACTTCCAGGCCGTCAAGCACGGGCGCTTCGACCTGCTCGCCGATCCGCCGACCGCGGAGGAGACAGGCTACTTCGCCGGACAAAAAGTCACCCCTGGTTGAGCTTTGCCCGTCGCGCACACGTCCTTGGCGCTCACTCGATGGCGCACTGCCCGGAGTGACAGACGGCCTTCGTGCCGAGTAGGTGGCTTGGCCCAAAGCGCCTGCAGCTTGTGGAGCGCGTGCCTGTTCAAGACTTCATGCCAGGAGGCGCCGCAATCTCGGCACATGCATGGCCGTGGAGGCACGATGGCGCAGTCGCTGTCGTTGCTGCAGACCAGGCAGCCCAGCAGAAGCAGCGCAGACGGGATCGGGATGGCCCCACAGAGTTTGTCCAAGACGACCAGCAACAAAGTATCCAGAAACGCATCCGCCTTGTCCAATCTAGTTGAAACCTCGCGGTACAGAGTCAGGTGGAACGTGACGAGCGCCGATCCTCGGGTAAACTCCCGCCCCCATGGCTCATCAATACATCTTCACTATGCAGGATCTTCGACGCGTTCATCCGCCGAACAAGGAGGTCCTGAAGGGCATTTACCTTTCCTTTTTCCCGGGCGCCAAGATCGGGGTCATCGGCGGTAACGGCGCGGGCAAGTCGACCCTACTGCGCATCATGGCCGGGGTCGACAAGGACTTCTTCGGCGAGGCACGGCCGGCGGATGGCATCACGGTGGGCTACCTGCCACAGGAGCCGCAGCTCGATCCGAGCAAGGACGTGCTCGGCAACGTGGAGGAGGCGGTAGCGCAGACCAAGAAGCTGCTAGTGCGCTTCGACGAAGTGAACATGCGCTTGGGCGAAGAGATCTCGCCCGAGGAGATGGAAAAGCTGCTCGAAGAGCAGGCGAAATTGCAAGACGCCATCGAGGCCGCCAAGGGCTGGGACCTCGACCGCACCCTCGAAATCGCGATGGATGCGCTCCGGTGCCCGCCGGGCGACGCCGACGTGAGCAAGCTGTCGGGCGGCGAACGCCGCCGCGTGGCCTTGTGCAAAATCCTCTTGCAGCGGCCGGACCTGCTGCTGCTCGACGAGCCCACCAACCACCTCGACGCTGAAAGCGTGGCGTGGTTGGAGCACCACCTGCAGGAATACCCCGGCACCATCGTGGCCATCACCCACGATCGCTACTTCCTCGACAACGTGGCCGGCTGGATTCTCGAGCTCGACCGCGGCGAAGGAATTCCATGGCAAGGCAACTACTCGTCTTGGCTCGACCAGAAGCGCAAGCGCCTGCAGGGGGAAGAAAAGGCCGAATCCGCGCGCCAGCGCACCTTGGCCCGCGAGCTTGAGTGGGTGCGCTCGTCGCCGCGCGCGCGCCAAGCCAAGTCCAAGGCGCGCCTCGCCGCCTACGAACAACTGTTGGCCGAGGAGACGCAGAAGCGGGAGGACACGGTGGAGATTAGCATTCCGCCCGGCCCGCGCCTGGGCGACGTGGTCGTGAAAGCCGAGAAGCTGTGCAAGGGCTATGGCGACCGAATGCTGATCGAAGATTTGTCGTTCAATCTTCCTCGCGGCGGCATCGTCGGCGTCATTGGCGCCAACGGCGCCGGCAAGACCACTCTCTTCCGCATGATCATGGGGCAGGAAAAACCCGACAGCGGCGAGCTGCGCATCGGCGAGACCGTGAAGCTGTCGTACGTGGATCAGACCCGCGACGCCCTTCAAGGTGACAACAGCGTATTCGCGGAAATCTCGCAGGGCGCCGAGCTCTTCGAGATCGGCAAGCGCACCATCAATGTGCGCGCGTACGTCTCCGGGTTCGGCTTCAGGGGGCCGGACCAGCAGAAGCGCCTGAAGGATCTCTCGGGCGGCGAGCGCAACCGCGTGCACCTAGCCAAGCTTCTGCGCAGCGCGGGCAATGTGCTTCTGCTCGACGAGCCCACCAACGACCTCGATGTCGACACCTTGCGGGCGCTGGAAGACGCCCTGCTGTCGTTCCCCGGCTGCGCCGTGGTCATCAGCCACGACCGCTGGTTCTTGGACCGCATCGCCACCCACATGCTGGCCTTCGAAGGCAACAGCCAGGCGGTGTGGTTCGAGGGCAACTACCAAGACTACGAAGCCGACCGCAAGCGCCGCCTGGGCGCCGAGGCCGCGCAGCCTCACCGCATCAGGTACAAGAAGCTGATTCACTAGGAACCGCGGCCGAAGCCGGAACCGGTTCCGGCGACCGGCCTCGAGCCCGGCTTTTGTCGGCCCAGTCCTTGCGACCCACAGGAGAAAAGAGTTACCCTGGGTGGGTCATGATCTCGTATGCCGATCTCGAATTTGCCATCGCACGTTGGAAGTCGCGCGCCGCGGGCGTTCCACAACCCGCGACACCGGCGCCGTCAGGCATGGTGGCCGACCAAGTACCCGTGGCCACGGCGCCCGAGCAACCTGACTTCGAAGCGTCGGTCGAGACCTCCATCTTCCCGTCGCCCGAAGGCTCGGGCTAGAAATACGCTCTGACCCCGACGCCCACGTCGATCCAGAAATCGAGCGGTGGGAAGACGAACAAGCCGGGCGCGACCTCCACGTAGGCCTCGACCCAGCTGGGCCGGCGGAAGGTAAAGTCGACTCCGATGGGAACCCGCGCGAACAGCGCAACGTCGTGGGCGCCGGTGTTGTTCCTATAGCTGTTGAAGATCATGCGACCGCCGGCGCCTGCGTGCCAGTCGAGGCGCAGAACGTGGTTCTCGAAGATCAGGTCCTCGTAGAGGTAGTCGAAATGGACGCTGAAGAACTGGTCCGAGCGGTTGCAGTAGTACCAGTTGCCGTTGGCGTCGTAGCAGCGGTCCGGGCCCAAGCCCCAAAATCCCAGGCCAAAGTCGACGGCGTCGTGGCGGTCGAGGAACAGCTTGCCGATGAGGGCGGTGGGATCGAAGACCTGGATGCCGAGGCCGAAGGGGCGCACGGTGCCGACTTCCGTGGCGTGGGCGCGGCCGGGCACCACCGCGATGCACGCGAAGAGGATGGCTGCAAGGATGACGCGTTTCATGCGCGGAATCTAACCGATTCAGGTTTCGATGCACACAGATCTCGCCATCGGCGGCCTCGCGCTGGTAGATCCAGGGCCGTCATCGTGGAGCGCGTCCTTTTTCGACTCTTGCTGTTCGCTTTCGCCCTGCAGGAAGGGGTAGGCGCGTGTCGTGGCAAGGCGGTGCCGCCGCCCCAATCCGAGGCACCTTCGCCATCACCACCGACGGTTCCAGCGCCGGTGGCGGTGGCACCGGCGCCGTCCGCAGCGCCCACTGCGGTGGAGCCGCCGATACCCGATGAGGACGCCTTGTCGCCGGCGCCGTCCTCGATTCCGCCCGAGCGCCGCGCGTTGCAGGTGGTGGGCGGAGCTGAGCGCGTGGTGGACGCCGACGCCGCGCGCGGCCGCGGACTGACCATCGTCGATCTGTCGGACGATTTTGCGCCCTACATCTTCAAGGACGGCAAGTCACCGACGGGCGCGCTCTTGCCGAACCACTACCGATCGGTCTTCGTGGGCCTGGCCAACGATCGCACCGACGGGGACGGCGAGGCGTTACCGCCCGGCGAACGCAACTACCTCGAGCTTTACGGTGTGCCGCCATCGCTGTCGGTGCTGCGTCGGCGTTTTCTCGAAGATGCCGGCCGCGAATGCGAAGACAAGGTGGACCACGAAAAGCTCCTTGCGGTGGACGGGATCGGGACCTGGGGCAAGACCACGGAGAGGAAGGAGATGGCCAAGCACCACTTCCGCGGGCAGCGCCTGGAGGCCGCGCAGAAGAAGGCCGGCGTGGCCAGCTTGCAAGCGCTGGCGGACAAGGATCCGCGCTATCACAACGAGGTGCGGGATCATTTGCGTACCGAGGCCGAGCGCGCGGCCTTCGCCGAGGTGGAAAAGCGCCTGGTGTGCGAAGGGCTGCTCGACCCGGACAAGCACAAGGAAGGCTCGTACGACGGGGCCATGCGCAGCGCGGCCCTGGATTTTCAGCAGAAGAACGCCATCTTCGCGCAAGCCGACCTGACCCACGCCACCCTTGAGGCCATGACCCGGCCGGTCTTGCAGAACGATTTCCTGGCGCTGCGGCGCACACTGGCCGAGCGCGCGGCCCACGCCGGCCGGATCATCGAGGACGGCAGCGCCATCGACGCGATGCCGCCGGCGCGACGGAATCGCCCGCGCAAACAGCCTACTTACAAGACCAAGTCGGGCGAAGAGCTGCCGGTGCCGGATCTGATCGGACAGGCGACCCAGGCGCTGATGGTGCGGCTCGGGCTTGCGAGCTCCGAGGACGCGCTTAGGTTCTTTAAGCGCCACCCGGAAAGCGACTTCCGATCCATGCGCGCCGCGGTTCGATTTCCGCCGTTGCCCGAGTACTACGGTCCACAAATGGACCTGGTCGCCGAGATCGACCGCGGCGACATCTGGTACGACTTCCCCTTCGACGAGAAGGGCAACCGCAAGCCGCAACCGCGCGATCGCTTTCCCTCGTTCACCTTGTTCGTTAGGTGGCAGGGCGAGAAGGTGCCGCTCGTGAGCTGGCGGACCACCATCGGCGGCTGGCGCTCGGAAGTCGCGTCGAGCGGCGACGAGTACTACCGCTACAAGGAATCCGACGTGGGCGCGCGGGTGTGGCGGCAGATCGTCGCGGCGCCGGTGTGGTTGCCGCCGATCTCGTCGCCGCTCAGCTCGATGGTGAAAACCAAATGGGTCGCGGGCGGCTATCCGCGCGTGGTCAACTACGACGAAACTGGGCCCGGCTATTTATCGGCCTACGGCTTGGTCGCCGGCATCCACGAGCAGTTGCGCCGCAGCCCGAGCGGCGAGCTGGCCTATTTCGACAACGGCATCCGCACCCACGGCTCGTTCGACTACTTGTCGCTACGCGGTCGTTTCTCGCACGGCTGCCACCGGCTCTACAACAACCTGGCCGTGCGCCTGTTTTCTTTCGTGCTCGGGCATCGCCGCGCCAAAGTGCTTGGGCCGATGGCGCTCGGTTTCCGCCGCGTCTTCTATTGGGACGGCGACGTCTACGACATGCGACTACCGACGCGTGGCTTCTACTTCGAGCTCGATCCGCCGATGCCCATCGAAACCCTCAAAGGCACGATAAGGGGCAAGCTAAAGCAGCCCATCACGGACTACGTGCCGAAGCCGGGCGTGGACTACGGCGACCACAGGCCGCCGGCCGCATCGGGCGGCGTGGACAGCAAGGCGGGAGGCGGCTGATGACCCAGGTTGCCAGAGCGACCGCGCTCCTTCTCGGTCTCTCATGCGCGTGCTCGAAGTCCGCGGTCAGTCCTCCCACGCTCGACGCGTCTGCGAATCCACAGGCGAGCGTGTCGGCAACCGTGGCGGCAACGTCGTCAACCGGGGTGGCGAAGCGACCGTCGGCGCAGTCGTCCAAGGGTGCGCTGTCGAAGAAGCAAGCACCGCCGAAGTCGCTGTCTGCGGTGCCCGAGCCCGCCGCCGCAAAGATCGCGGGCGGCGATCTCAAGGCCGAGGAACCTGAGGCAAATCCGTATTCCGAATCCGTAATGTTGAAGCTGACGGTCACGCCGCAAGTGAAAGCGCTGGTGATGTGGGGCGGTAAACAGATGGCGAAGCTTGGGCCCGGAAGCATGGACACGGAAATCGTCAGGCCGCGCGGCAGTGGGCCGGTGGACCTGGAGATCAAGGCCGAGGGTTACATGCCGCTGCATACGCGGCTCTACTCGGATCGCAACGACAAGGTCGCGGCGCGGCTCTATCGGCCCGAGGAAGCGCCGGGCCTACTTGGGTTCAAGCGTTCCAGCAGTCCGACCGAGAAGAAGTAGTCGTTTCGCTCGGCGGCTTGGTCCACGGATTGCTTTGTCTGTGGTCGATTCGCCCAAGGAAGCACTATGCAGACGCCTGCGCCATGTTCCGTCCGTATCTCGTCAGTTGTGTCCAGACTTCGCCATGTCTGTCTGGATTTCGCCACCGCGCTGTTTCGGTAGGAGGCTGACCATGTTGTTCTGTTACGCCATCATTCCCGAGGGAGACGAGCTGCCGTCCGCGCTCTTCATGCACTTTGAAGACGCGATGGACTGGGGCTCTCATGCCTGCGCCGGCAAGGGCTTCCGCATCCGGTACCTCGAGGTGGCGCAAATCGAAAAGGACGACCTCGGCTTCACCGACCTGCGTTCCTGAGCGCCCGCGAGCAGGGCGATCTGCGACAGCCGTGTCGCGAACACGTCGCGCCGAGAGTTACACCAATCGCCCGCGCGATGGTAGTCTGGCGGGTCGAAGAGATGTCCGATTCGGAAGTCGAACCCACCCAGATGCTGAAAGTCGTACGGCAGCCGCTCGTCGACACCATCATCGGGGAACGCTACCGCGTCCTGTCCCGTATCGGGGAAGGCGGGATGGGAACGGTTTTCCGCGTCGAGCACACCCTGATGAGGAAGGTGCTCGCCTTGAAACTTTTGCGAGCCGAATTCAGCGACGTGCCAGACGCCGCGCGACGATTCGAGCGCGAGGCACAGTCGGCCAGTCGCCTTTCCCACCCGAACATCATTTCGGTGACCGATTTTGGTCACGGCGCGGGCGGCGAGCTGTTTTTGGTCATGGAATTTGTTGCAGGTGAGCCGCTTTCCGACGTGCTGGCTCGCGATGGACGCATGGAGCCCGCGCGTGCGTGTCACATCGCGGGCCAGATTCTCGCCGCTCTCGAACACGCGCACGGCCAGGGCGTGATTCACCGCGACCTCAAGCCGGCCAACGTCATGCTGGTGAAGGATCCCGACCCGGGCAGGCTCGAGACAGTGAAGATTCTCGACTTCGGCATCGCGAAGATGACGCAAGCCCAGGGCCAGGCGCAGTCGAACGAAGAACCGCTCACCCGCGGCGTGATGATCTTCGGAACCCCGGCCTATATGTCGCCCGAGCAGGCGGCGGGCCAGGAAGCCGATAGCCGCGCCGACCTGTACTCCTGCGGAATCATCCTGTACGAGATGCTGGTCGGGCGAAAGCCATTCGAGTGCGACGACCTGGTGAAGCTGCTGGCGATGCAGATCACGGCGGCGCCCAGGCGATTCGCCGAAATGACGCCCGATGCGCACGTCACGCCTGAGATCGAGGCCGCGGTCATGCGTGCGCTGGAAAAGGAGCGCGACAGGCGCTTCGCCACCGCGGCCGATTTCCGCGCCGCGATCGAGCATGCGTCCACCGACGTGGCCGAGCGGGGGGCGCGCTTCGCCGCAACCTCAGTGCGCATGGGCATCACCGCCGGCACCCGACTTTGGGCGAAGCGGGGGGAGGCCCGCACCCTGTTGCGAAGGGCCTGGGCCAAGATCGCCCAGGGCAAGGGCAGGCTCGACAAGCTGGCGGATCCGGTCTTGAAACACGCGCCGGCAGCCATCCGGCGCTTCGTGCTTCCGGCCGTGGCGATTCTATTCTTGCTCGTGATCTGTTGGCCGGGCAACAAGCCGGCTCACAAGGGCACGCTGCCGAAGTCCGAGCCGCCCAAGCCGAAGCCCGTGGCGGCCGAGCTGAAGTCGCCCATCAAGCACATCGAAGAGACCATGGCCAAAGGACAGCTCACTGAGGCGCGGGTGGCCATCATGCAACAGATATCGGAGCACCCGAACGAAGGTCGCGTGCGCTACCTGCTCGGCAATCTCGAATTCGCGGACAAGAATCCCAGCGCCGGGTTGCAGGCATACGAAGAAGCCTTGAGGCTCGATCCCGGCCTGCGCGGCGACGCTGCCTTGCTGGTCAATATTCGTTCCGAGCTTAGCGACAAGAGGGTCGGCTTCATTGCCCTAGAGATGCTTATCAAGCAGGTGGGCAAACCCGCTGGCGACTTGCTCGCCGACATCGCCTCCGACGACCATCGCCCGGAATTTCGCCAAGCCGCGCGCGAGGCGTGCGAGTCGCTCGGGTGTCTTGGCAAGGTCGACCAGGTCGCGAGCTATGCACTTGATCTCGCGCAAGCGCACACGTGTGAAGAAAAGCGCGCTGCCATCCAGAAGCTGGGCGGAACTGGCGATCCCAAGGCCATCGATGCGCTGCGCAAGGCGCGTGTCGAGCGCCGCAGCCTCTTGGGCAGCCTACTTTCCAGCAGCAGCAACGGCTGCGTGATCAAGGACATCGACGCCGCCTTGACCGCGCTTGGCGCCCCGCCACCTCCACCGCCGCCCACCCACAAACGTCGGCGCCGGTAGCTTTCGCACCCGAGTGGCGCGAAGAGCATGACGAAGAGAACCACAGAGAACCCAGAGGACGCGGCGTCCGGACCGAGGGATCCGGATCCGAGAGCCCGTTCTCCGTCCGTCTCTGTGTCCTCTGTGTCCTCTGTGGTGAAACATCCGGAAGGACCGACCAGCGCAGGCTCACAGCCTCGCCCCGGGCGATCGTCGCGGATGCTGCTGTTCTCCTTCGCGGGGCTGGCGGCCGTGCTCGTGCTCGCGTACTTGCGCGTGCTCTTCTTCGGGGAAACCTTCGCGGTTCGAGATCACCTCACTTGGACGCTGCCGTCGCGCGCGTTCCTGGCCGAGAGCTTGCGCCATGGGCACTGGCCCGAATGGTGGGACGCGCTTCGCCTGGGCGAAAGGTTTGCGGCAGATCCCAACAATGGCGTGACCTATCCCATGGCGTGGCTGGTTGCGCTGGTGGATCCCCTTGTCGGCGCGGACCTGCTGCTGCTCCTGCACCTTTTGCTGGCAGGCACCGGCACTGTGCTATTCGCGCGGCGTCTGGGGGCAAGCCGGCTCGGTGCTTTCTTCGGCGCCTCGACGCTCATGACCTCGGGGTACCTGACGTCGATGATTGTCAACGGCAGCATCCTGATGGCACTTGGCTGGATGCCGCTTCTGGCGTGGGCCGCGCTGGGCATTGCCCAGGTCGAAGAGCGCAAGGACTACGTCGGCCGCGCGCTGGTGTTCGCGGGTGTGCTGGCCGGATCGGTCGCGTCGGGAAATCCGGCGCAGGTGAACAACAGCGTTTTGGCCGGTGCCATCGTTCTTTTCTGCGCGAGCCGTCGTGGCCTTGCATTCGGCGTGCTCTCTGCGGCGGGAGTGCTTGGCTTGGCCATGGGCGCGGCCTCGCTGTTGCCGCCGCTGCTGACCTTGGCCGACAGCGCGAGAGCGGCTGGCCTGTCGCTGGAACAAAGCGGAGCCTGGTCCATGCATCCCCTGCGGCTGATCGAGCTGGTGTGGCCGCAATTCCTCGGGCTGGGGTTGCGCCCCGAGGTGAGCCTGGCCGGTTTGTGGGCCCACGGCGGAGGCAAGCTCGAGCCGATTTGGTCGGGCAGTAACTACGTCGGATTGCCGGTTCTCTTGTGTGCCGGGCTTGCAGCGTTGAAAGACAAGGGCGAGGTGCGGCGACTCGCAATTCTGTCGCTCGCCTTCGTGGTGTTGGCGCTTGGAACCTTCACGCCGGTGTATCGCTTTTACCGAACCGTCTTCTGGTTCGAGCACGTGCTCCGTTATCCGGAAAAGCACCTGGCTACGGCGATCGTGCTGTGGGCGGCCTTGGCGGCGGTCGGGTTCGACCGGTGGTTCGAATGCGCGCGCGCGGATCGTCGCGTGCGACGGATTCCCGTTGTATTCGGGCTGGTCGTGCTGGCGGCCGTCGGGATAGGATATCTGTCGCGCGTTGGGCTTTGCGGCGCCATCGTCCAGGAAAGTCGCGCCCGTGGCGTTGGTATCGACGCGCCTGCAGCCGTGCGCGCCGTGCTCGAGGGCGGTGTTTGGGCCGCCCTGGCCGCCCTGGGTATGTGGATTGCGACGAGGTTCTCCGCCCACCCCCGCTTCGGCACGCTGATGCGACCAGGCTTGGCGGTGCTGGTGATCGGGC
>CAZBIU010000059.1:0-24108 GCA_964491625.1 uncultured Myxococcales bacterium | reverse complement strand
GCGCGCGCGAGCTCGGAGCTGTTCCAGGTTTGGCCGTGGTAGTGCGCCAGCATGGTCCAGAATCGGCGCAGGATGGGCGCCGGCACGCCGATGCCAAGCTGCGGAAGATCGCGTTCGAGGAAGGTTCCCACGAAGTCGCGGCGCCATTCGAAGCTGGCAGCATCGGTGGGCGCCAGGAATGCGCGCGGAAAGCCACCGCGCAACCAAAGACGGTCGAGAAGGTCGAGCCCGGTCTCGTCCAAGGAGAATCCGGCCAGGTCGTGGTAGGCGACACGGCCCGCTAGCGATTCCGCACTTTGCCGAAGCAGTGCCGGAGAGGCGCTGCCCAGCACAAGAAACCGACAAGGCGTGCGGGCGCGATCGACGAGCACGCGCAAGCTTCGAAAGACTTCGGGGGCATGCTGGATCTCGTCCAGAACCACGAGGCCGCGCAAGGGTTCGAGGGTCAGCATGGGATCGGCGAAGCGAGCCGCGGTACGAGGATCCTCGAGATCGAACCAAGTCTTCGAGCCCTTGTGGGCGCCAAACACCTGCCTGGCCAAGGTCGTCTTGCCGACCTGACGTGGCCCCAGGATGGCGACCACAGGCTCGTCATTCGCATCGGATAGCCGCGCCCCTTCAGGTACGCGGCGCAAGCCCCGGACCCAAGCTCGCTACCAGATTGTGATGGGCGTCGTGGTGTCGACGATCGTGAAGCAGTTGGCGGCCGGTTGTGACCAATGGATCATGTTGTACCAAAACTGGGCCGTCTGATACAGCTCCTGGGGCAAGAAGCCGTTGCACGAGGGGTTGTTCAAATACTGAGTGTCCTGGCCATCCCATTGGTCCGTGTAGGTAATCCATTCGTCGGCGTACACGAGCACCCGCCCTTTCCCCGTGATCTTTCCCACCAGCCAATTGCTGACGCTCGACCCATTCGTCGTCATGGCCGCGACGTGAGCATCCGCAGGTGCACTGATGGGGCGCCCCCCATCAATTCCTATCATGGTGACGCCGAGGCTTAGGTTCGCGATCGCGGGATCGCTTCGGTTCCACTCGGTAATCTGATACGGATTGCCACACTGGTAGCACATCCTATTGTGGTTCGCGTCCGCGATGGTACAAGGTGGCGAGGTGCATTCCTGACTGTAGGCAATCCCGGAAAACGCCAGGAGAGCATTCTTGGCGACTATCTCGTTGTTGTCGTTGGAATAGCCACTGAGCGAGATGACGCCGCCGCCCTTGTTCTCGATCCAATCTTGAAAGGCTGCCACCTCCGCTGCGCTGACTGTCCACCAAGGCCCCGTGTTCGAGTTGTCTCCAAAGCCCGCAAGAATGATGAGGTTGTACCCGGCCAAGAAGTCGGCCGTGAAGCTTGGCTTGGTCGGATAGTCGTCGACCTTCGCGGTTCCAGCACTGTTCGAGTTGAGCCAGTCCTGAAAGGCCGTGTCACTGCTATCGCCCCAGTTCCCCCTTGTTCCCACGACGGCGACGCTCAAGGTCGGGCAGACGCAGCCGTCACCGCCGTCGCAGCCCACCACGTGGCTCGTAACCTCGGCGTCGACGCTCGGCGGTGCTGCCGTCGGGGTCAAGTCTACGGTAAATTGGTTGGTCCCGCCGCTGCCCGACGTGCCTTGTCCTGCAGCACCCCCCGTTGCACCGCCATTACCTCCTCCCGAATTGACGAGCTCGCCCTTTGCACAGCCAGCCAGTCCATCGGCAGCCAAAGCCAGAAGCGCGACGACGATGGCGAACGAGAGACCACGGCCGATCGCTCGGGCGCGTGGCTCGTGGTGGTCGGGCGAGGAATGCGATGCGAAGGAGACGTGGCTGCTCATCGGGTATCAGTCTACCCCAACCAGCGCGGTGTTTCGCCGATCATCGCGTTTCCGAGCGAACGCCCCCTGTGTACCTTGGCAACTATGGCCACCGGGGCGGGTCGCGGAAAACTGCGAAACCCCGCAACGACGTGGTATCGAGGATGCACGCATGATCCCTTCTGATTCGCACCTGCGCGATCGAGCCGCGGCTTGGCGCTGGCTGGTGTTGCTTGCGTCGGGGGCGATCCTCTTGCTCCACGCATTCCGGTTCTTCCCGTACATGGCGGACGATGCGTTCATTTCCCTGCGCTACGCTCGTAGGCTCATCGACGGGCACGGGCTCACCTGGACCGACGGTCCCAGGGTCGAAGGTTACTCGAATCTGCTCTGGGTGCTCGCCTGCGCGGCGCTTGGCAAGCTGGGTCTCGACCTCGTGGTTGCCGCGCGAGCCCTGGGAATCGCCGCGACACTGGCCACGCTCGCCACCATCGCGTGGACCCATCGCAGGCATCCGCTGCTGTCGAGCATCGTCTCGCTGGGCGTGCTCGCCATGGCCGGACCGGTCGCCGTGTGGGCCATCGCTGGATTGGAGCAGCCGATGGTCGCCCTTTGGCTCGCGCTGGGCGTCTGTTTCACCTTTCCGCTGGTTGACGGTTGCGACGATGCGCAAGGCGCTCGTCCGACCTTGGCAGGCTTCTTCTTCGGCCTGTTGGCATTGACCCGCGTCGACGGCCTGCTATTCGGCGCGGTGGCCGCCGTCAATGTCCTCGTGGCAGGGCGCCCGCTGCGAGCCAGGTTGCGGACGCTGTTGCGTTTCAGTGCACCTATGTTGGGCCTCGTCGCGGCGCAATTCCTGTTCCGACTCGTCTACTATGGCGATTGGCTCCCCAACACGGGCCGTGCCAAGCTGGCCTTCGGCTCGGCCCACTACATTCTCGGCTACTATTATCTCCGCGGCGGGATTGTGAGCCTGCGGGCGACGTTTCTGCTCGCGATCGCCAGCCTGGTCCTCTGCGTGATTCGTAAGCGTAAGCCGCGCGCCGCGCTTGCCGCGTCGCTGCTGCTGGCGTGGCTTGCCTACGTCACCGTCGTGGGCGGCGACATCTTCGTGGCCTGGAGACACTTCGTGCCCGCCATTGTGCTGGCCGCGCTTCTCATCGCCGAGGGCGCTACGGCGCTCGCGCAATTGGATTCGCAACGTCGTTGGATTGCCGGCGTCATGCTGGTCTGCGCCTTCTCATTGCATGTGTACGACGAGAAGCGAGACGGACGTCTTGCCTTTGCCAACACCGAGCGATGGGAGTGGGATGCCGAGGTCGTCGGGCGCTTTCTTGCAGAAGCCTTTGCCGCCAAGGCGCCGCTACTGGCGGTCGATCCGGGTGGAGCCATTCCATACTATTCGGGCCTGCCCGCCGTCGACATGCTCGGGCTCAACGATCGTTTCCTCGCGCAGCACCCGCCCGCTAACGTCGGCGAGACCTTGTACCTCGGCCACGAGCTCGGCAATGGCCCCTATGTTCTTGGCCGGAAGCCCGACCTGGTGTTGTTCTGTCTGCCCCAAGGTTCGAAGAAGCCCTGTTTTCGCAGCGGGCGCGAGATCGTGCAGCTCGATGGTTTTCGCGACGGGTATCAATTGGTCACCTTCGAGGGCCAGCGCCCGCACAAGTTCCGTTCGCGCTTTTGGCTGCGACGCGAAGACGGCAAGATCGGGATTCAACGCGCACCGGGCCGGGTGGAGATCCCTGGTTTTCTGGCGGGGGACGCTGACTCCACGTGGTCGCACCTCGACGGCGCGGGCAAGGTGGTGACCGAGATCGCGGCCCATGGCACGGTCGCCGTCGCAAACCTTGCTCTGGCAGCGGGCGTCTGGAAAGTGACTGCCGACGGAGAGTCGGCGCACCTGCGCGGTCGCGTTCTGGTCGAGGGCGCGGCAGATTCCGAGTCGCAGGCGTTTCCATTTTACTTCCGAAGCGATGCCCGAGGCCGGGTCGACATCGAGGTCGACAATCCGACCGACTCGCCCGCCAGCCTCGCACGTATCGTGCTGGCGTCAGGGCGGTGAGCCGTAGGCCAGGCATCACAGGACAGCAGATCCGCTAGCACAAAAGTGCCACCAACATCTGCGCTGGCCCGCTGCCTCTGGAGCGCAAAACGGCTACTCTTGTCAGGCGGCGCTGCAGAACGCCGGGTCCCATCTGCGCGAGGAGGTTCGCAATGAGCATTGGAAGAGCCCTGCGTCCTATGTCTTGGTTCGCCTTGACTGCGGCAATTTCTTTATCCGCGGGAGGCTGCCAATCGTCGAACAACGGCGGCGCGACGAACACAGGAGGATCCGGCGGCAACGGCAGCGGGGGAACATCCAACGCAGGTGGCACCGTGGGTTCAGGCGGTAGCAGCACGGGCTCGGGCGGCACCAGCATAGCCTCTGGTGGCACGGTCGGGGCGGGCGGCAGCTCGATGTCCGGTGGCATGACCGGTGGGGGCGGAAGCTCGGCATCCGGAGGCACGGCCGGCACGAGCGGCGGCACCTCATTGGGTGGCGCGACCGGCTCGGGCGGGACCGCGAAGACGGGCGGCGCGACGACTGGCGCAGGCGGCGCCGCCATCGGTGGTGCCACGACTGGAATCCAAGCCGGGGGAGCCAGCGGCGGCCGGACCGGCGCAGGCGGGGGAGCCGGCGGGAGTACGGGCGGGGGCGCGGGAGGCACGAGCGCAGGCGGTGGAGCCGGCGCGCCTGGGACAGCTGGCGGCGCGACCACCGGCGGTCAACCCGGCGCAGGCGGCGGGGGAGTGGCTGGAAGCGTGGCCAGCGGAGGCTCCGTTGCGGGTGGCAGCACCGGAGCGGGCGGCGGCACGGGAACCTGCCCCAGCGTGGACTTCGGAACCTGGACGAGCGGAAAAGCCCCGGCGGACATCGGCAAGTTGGCCGTGACCAACTTCAAGCCCCACACGGGTGACGCCTACAGTGGCGCCGGCTACGCGTGGACCTTCGCCTACGTCGCCTCGCTCCAGTTCACCGAGCTGACCGGAGATACGACGAACAATAGCTACCTCATCAGCAAGTTCGACTGCAGCCAGGCAGGCCCGGCCAACACGTCGACCTCTACGGTTGACGACCGTGCCTTTGGCGACCTGCCGCTGGAAATTTTCCTCGAGAACCAGGATGCCAAGTGCAAGAGCCTCGGCATGTTGCGTGCCGACGCCCAATGGGCCAATACCGCGGACACCGCCATCACCCCCGACGCGCGCTACTGGTCCGACGACATGTACATGATCACCGGGCTGCAGGACTTCGCCTACCGTGCCACGAGCTCCGCGAACTACCGCGACCGGACGGCCATGACCATGGCGGCCTACATTGCCGCGCTTCAGAAGGACAACGACACCACCACGCACGGCTTGTTCTGGCATACCAAAGATACCAAGGCCTATTGGGGCCGCGAGAACGGTTGGTTCGCCTCCGGCATGGCGCTCCTGCTGCAAGACCTGCCGAAGAGCAACAGCAACTACGCCGCCATCATGGCTGCCTACACGAAGCAGATGGACGGCCTTCTGCCTCTGCAGATCACCAGCGGTACCGACGTGGGTGCCTGGCGCCAGGTGCTGGATAGGACCGATGCTTGGGCCGAAAGCTCGTGTACGGCCATGTTTACCTACGCTCTCGTCACTGGTATTAAGAATGGTTGGCTGAGCGGCGACAAGTACGTGACCGCCGCGAAGAACGGCTGGACAGCGCTGGGTAACAAGACGGACAGCACCGGCGTCCTCTCCAAAGTGTGCCCGGGGACGGGCCAGGCCGCTGGTTCGTCAGGAGTGGGCAGCGACCTCAAGTCGCAACAGGATTTCTACATAAACCTCACCCCCGGGTCCAACGACCAGCACGGCCAAGCGCCGCTGTTGTGGTCTGCCATCGCCCTTCTGCGCGCGGATTGCCCGGGCGTGCGCTAGCAGTCCAAGGCCTACCGGGGCCGCGCCAACGGCTGGCGAGCGGGGCCGACGCTGGTTGCTGGCGCCAAGGTGCAGGAGCGATCCGACGTGAGCCAACAGTAACGGCTCATCGCTCCTGGCGTCGAGTCACGGCCGCGCTACCAGTTGAAGGTTAGACCGGCAGCACCGCAGTTCAGGATCTGCTGTTCGCCGAGCCACCAGACGGCGCTTGCGCGAAAGTACTCGAAGTCGAAGTGCACGCTCGGTGTCATGTTGTAGACGATGCCGGCGTTGATGCCCTGCTGGTACTTGATGACGCTGAGCAAAGGGGTCTTCCTGTCGAGGTCGGTCAGAAAGACTCGTGCTCTCCCCCAGCCGGCAAAGATGTCGAACTTGCGTACCACGAACTGGCTCTGCAGGTACAAGCCATCAGACCAGCGAAGGTGGGTTTCCGCATCCCCTACCGCGTAGCTGTTCTCCAAGGCATAGCTAAGCCCCAGACCCTTTCCGCGGTGTGCTGCGATACCTAGATGCACTGGACCTAGCTCGAATCTGCCGCCGGCGCCCAAGCCCTCCACGGTATCGTCGCAGGGACTTTCCGGCGTCGTAATACACTGGCCCTGCTTGTAGACCTTCTGGTATGCGCCGTTGAGAAACGCGACGACCTTGCCAGTCTCACCAAACTTCTTCTCGAAGGTCAGCTCGGCCTCTGGCCGCACGTACTTCGTGCCATTGTACTGCGCGCCTCCCAACGCGGCCGGGTCGAAGACGCCGACGTTGAGCTGCAGGCCGCTGGCGCCGAGCACCGGGGTTCCGTAGATCAGGCCGGCGGCGAAACCGCTACCCAAGACACCAAAGCCGACCATCCCCTGCGTGGGGCCGGTCGAGTCTATGGCATTCGGGAACCCCACGCCCCACCTGTGAGCGTAGAGCACGTCGATATCGGTCGCTCCCCGCGAGAACAAGGTCCTGGTTCTGCCGGCGAGGAAGCTGCCCCACCAACCCTCCAGCTTCGCGTACCCCTGTCTCACATCAGCTGCGTTCGCCAGGCTCTTGGTCCTGCTCACGCTCTCGATGAAGGCCCAAATCTGGATGTAGCCCGTCACCGTGGTCCATGGGGTGACTTGCCCTCGCACGCCAAGACCGAGCTGGTTGCCGAGGAACCCGCTGCGGATGCGCATCATGTTGACGGTGCCTTGGCCTGAGCCGGTCTGCGTCTCCGCGGGCGCTGACCATATGCCGCCATCGATTTGCTCCGAGGTGACACTCCCATCCGGGTTGGTTATCGATTTGGTACCTATCGGAGAGGAGTCGCCGTGGACCCAGCTCAAGAAGCCCGCGACCCGACCATCCGTGTAGACTTGCCAATCGTCACCCTTGGCAATGACCTTCTCGGCCAGGGCGCGCTTCGGAACCGCGAACGCTGTCAGGAAGGAAACAAGGACTGAGATGTAGAGATAGGCGCCAGGCGCCCTCGGTCGCGGTGACCTCAAGATTGTTCTCCTGCTGTGGTGTGGAGTTGGAATGGGAGAACCGCCCCAGCCGGCGGTGAGAGACATTCACCTATGGGCTTGTGACCGAGGTGGCGTTGATGTACATCCACTGCGGATAGTACGTCTTGGAGAGGACGGTGGTGGGCGGCTGCTTGAAGCTGGCCGGCGGCTGAGGGGTCATCCCACTCAAGTCGACAGTACGCGGGGCGCACGGGTCGGTTCCGACGGTGTCCGACCCGCAGTTCTGCTGCGCCTGGCAGTTGGAATCGTGGAGCCTGAACGTCAGCGTTCCACCACCCAGCACCGCAAAGCTGGCCGTGTACTTCACCAGGTAGGAGGCCTCCTTCTCACACCAGGTTCCTCCTGGATTGTCGGAGCCGTTGAAGTAGTAGACGTCCCCGGAAGCGTCACCGGTCGAGGGACTGACGTGGAGCTCGTACGTATTCCACCAACTGTTGTTGTATTGCGTGCCGCCGATATACCACCAATTGTTGTAGCCGCTGTCGCTCGGGGCCGCGGTCGAGGCGTGCTTGCCGTTTTGGTAGCAGCGAGTCCCGATCACGCCGCGCACCTCGAAATTGACAGTGTATTTCTGGCCGGTGATCCCCTTCACATTGAAGGTCGTGTCTCGAATGATGCCCTGCTGGTCGTAGTTCGAGCTAGTGGGACAACTCGATCCTTTGTCGTCGAGTGGGCAGTTGTGGCCGCCTGGATCCCGGGTTCCCTTGCAAGTTCCTTCCCAGTAGAAGCCGACCAAGTCCGGAACAATATCCGCCGGACTGAGGCTGCCGGTCGAGCCGCCCGCACCGGTCGCTCCGCCCAAACCAGTCACTCCACCCGACCCGGAACCGCCGCTGCCCGTGGTGCCAGGTCCGGTCGTGCCGCCTTTCGCTGCCGTCCCGCCGCTGCCATTGCTGGTTCCCCCGAGCGCGGTGTTGCCACCGCCGCTTGCGCCAGCAGCGTTCGATCCGCCCGCATTCGCTCCGCCGGCAGACGAGCCACCAGCATTCGCCCCCCCGGCGTTCGACCCGCCCGCGGCGGAGCCTCCCGCGGCTGTACCGCCACTTCCCTTCGAACCGCCGGAGCCCTGGACTCCGCCCGCGGCGAAGCCACCACTTGCCGAGCGACCGCCCGCGGCTGTGCTGCCCCCAGCTCCGGAGCTTCCACCGTTGCCCGTCGCACCTCCGCTATCCCCACCGCCCGGACCCGTGGTGCCACCGTTGCTTCGGTCACCGCCCGCACCTGTCGAGCCGCCACTATATTGGTCACCGCCCGAGCCGGGCGAGCCCCCACTCCCGTGCGTTGAACCGCCACTTCCGCCGTTACCTGGGGTTGTTGTCCCGGGCCCCTGCTGCTGACACGCCGACACGGCAGCAAATCCCGCGCAAACCAAGGCGAACACCGTAGACCGAATCATTGAGAGCCTCCTCGATAGCCCAGTCTGGGCAGGGGTCGACAACGGAACGTACCACGCACTCTGTCGTCGGACGTCCAAAGAAAACCGGGACCATTTGCCATTCCAAATCCCTTATAGTGTGAATGACTTTCAAAAGCGGCTCAGTCGTCACACTCGATCGCAAATTATTGCCATCGGTCGAGCCCACCCTGCCGGCGCTGCCGGCACCGATCCCACCCGTAGCTGACGCGCTGCTGCCGCTCCCAGCAAGCCCACCGGCTCCTCCAAACGTCGAGGTCTGAGCCGATTTCAGACCAGGAAGACACTAGCAGGCGTCTTGGAGTTGTATGGCTCTTCCCGCCCGCACCCGTGAACGCGGGGCGTTTCGATGAAAGGACTTCCATCATGAAAAACACGATCCGAACCGTCTCGCTTCTCGCGGCGTTCGCGATGTCGTGCACTCAGTCAGGGCCAGCCCAGCCGGGGTCAGGGGGAACGTCGGGCCGTGGTGGGTCGGGTGGCACGTCAGCTTTCGGAGGCACGACAAGCGCGGGCGGCAATTCGGGTACCGGCGGCGCCACGGGCAACGGCGGAAGTCTTGCCAGCGGCGGTGTGAATAGCTCGGCTGGGGCCGGCGGAAGCACGGCGGGCGGCGCAACCAACGGCGGCGGAGGTCTTGCCAGCGGTGGTACAAGTAGCTCGGCCGGCGGCGCAACCGGAAAGGGCGGCGCGGCAGGGGGCACCAGCGCGGCGGGCGGAGCCGCCGGGACCAGCAAGGGCGGCAGCACCGGAAACGGCGGCGCTGGGACGTCGGGATCCACAGGCAGCGGCGGAGGACCTGGCGACGGTGGCAACGCCGCGGGGGCTGGAGGCAGCAACGCCACCGATGGCGGCGGCGCAATGTCCGCGGGCGCCGGCGGCTCTGGCAAGGGAGATGGAACCGGCAGCGGTGGCACGGGACCGGGCGGAACGAGCGGTACAGCCGCGGGCGGGAATGGTGCGGGCGGGACCACGGCAGGCGGAACCGGCGCGGGGGGCTCGACCGCTTGTGCAGCGCCGTCCGGCCCGCCCACCGCGACGCCCATCCAATTCAACGACAACGGCGCCTGGTGCTGGTACCAGGACGAGCGCGCTCTGGTGGACACCAAGGCCAACAAGTTGCTCATCGGCTCGGTCGCCAGCGGCGGCTCCCGTAACGGCTACATCGAGGCGGTCGTCTACGACCTCGCAGGCGGAAGCAAGAAGCTCTTCACCGTCAGCAAGAGCCTGACCGGCTCCATCGACGATCACAATGCGCCTGCCTTCGTGATTCGACCCGACGGCAATTACGTCGCCCAGTACTGCGGCCACCGGGTCGATTGCATCACCCGCTTCAGCATCTTCGACGGTTCGGCCTGGTCCGCGGAGAAGACCTTCGACTGGGCCCCGGATGGCTGCCCCTGGGCGGGCGCTAGCACCAACATGGTCACCTACTCGAACCCCTGGTACATCGGTTCATCGATCTTCAGCCCGGTCCGCTCAGTCGGCACCGACCCAGCGGTTCTGACTTCCGCCGACGACGGGCAAACCTGGAGCTACTACGGGCGCCTGATGTCGACCAAGCAGACAGGCTACGTGGCTGGTTACTTCAAGTATTGGGGCGACAACACCGGCCGCGTCGACTTCGTCGGTACCGAGGCCCACCCGCGCGATGCGGACACCAGCCTTTACCACGGCTACATCCAGGACGGAAAGGTCTACAACTCCACGGGCACAGTGATGGACTCGTCCCTCAAGGACACCAGCGCCACGTCCAGCAACTCGGTAGACATCAACACATACACCCCGGTCTTCAAGACCGGCTCATCGGTCAACGGCACGAAGCTCTGCCGGATGTGGAACCACGATATCGTGCGGTACGCGGATGGGACCGTCGCCATCCTCGGGCAGGGGCGGGCCGACAACTGCACCTCGACGCCCTCGGGCTCCGATCCCGACAAACGCATGGTTTACTTCCGCTTCGATGGTAGCTCGTGGAAGGCCACGTATCTCGTGAAGGGTGGAGCAAAGCTCTATTCGTCCGAGGAGGACTACATCGGGCTCAGCGCTTTGGATCCCGATGATCCGCACACCATCTTCATCTCGTCGACCTACGATCCACGCGACGACAAGACCCAAACCTCAAAGCACGAGATCTACCAGGGAACCACCTGCGACAACGGCGCCACCTGGAAGTGGACGCCCATCACGCAGAATTCGACGGTCGACAACATCCGGCCCATCGTGCCCAAGTGGGACTCGAGCCATACGGCTCTCTTGTGGATGAAGGGAACCTACACCAGTGCGCAAAGCTACTCGATGCAGATCGTTGGCCTGATCACGGGCCAGTAGCGAACGACCCTCGGGGCACCTAGCGCGCCAGCCAGCCGCCGTCCACGGCCAGCACGTGGCCGGTCACGTAGCGGGCGGCTTCGGAGCACAGGAACACCGCCGCCCCGGCGATGTCGTCGGGGGTGCCCCAACGACCGGCGGGGATGCGATCGAGGATCTGCCGGCTGCGCGTCTCGTCGGCGCGCAAAGCGGCGGTGTTGTTGGTCGCGATGTACCCGGGCGCAATGGCGTTCACGTTCACGTTCTTGGTAGCCCACTCGTTGGCCAAGGCTTTGGTGAATTGAGCCACGCCACCCTTCGATGCGGCGTATGCCGGCACCAGGATGCCGCCTTGGAAGGCCAGCAGCGAGGCGATGTTCACGATGCGCCCGCCACCCTGCTCGATCATGATCTTGCCCACCCGGCGCGACATGCGAAAGGGCGCCGACAGATTCACCTCAAGCAACAGATCCCAATCCTCGTCGGAGTAGTCGACCGCGGGCGCACGTCGAATCATGCCCGCGTTGTTGACCAAGATGTCGATGCGCCCGAAGCTCTTGAGCGCGTCTGCCACCAGGCCGTCCTGGGCCGCGCGCTTGGACAGATCGGCGGACAGCGCGACCGAGCGGCGGCCGAGAGCTTTGATCTCCTCGCTGGTTGCCCGGGCCGCATCGCCCAGGTCGTGGCAAGCCACATCCGCACCAGCACGTGCGAGACCTTTGGCGATGCCGGCGCCAATGCCTGTGCCGGTGCCGGTGACCAGCGCGACCTTGCCTTCCAGATTGAACCAATCGAGTGCCATGTGCTTCCTTTCTACTTGCGGCTCGCCTCGAGCCCGGATCCTGCCTGATCGAAGCCGGGCTGCACGTTGACCACTCCGAACACACGGTCTTCGACCTCGCGGTGAGCAGCCATCATCCAAACGAAGTTGATCGAGTGGCCGGGCGCCGAAACGTTGGGGTGATAGCCGGACGGCATCAGCACCACGTCGCCGTCGCGCACCACCTGGACGAACTCGGGCCGCTGGGTGTCGTCGTACACAAGCTGAATGCCGAAGGCCGGCGCCGGCATGTCGAAATAGACGTAGGCCTCCTCGAGCAGATGGGTGTGCTCGTGCGGCGGCCAGCTGGTCCAGTGGCCCGGGTGCGAGCGGGTGAAGCCGGCAACGATGCGCCCGGCCTTGACGTTCTTGCCGAGCACGATGTTGAGATCGCGTGACGTCGTCGGGCCGCCCGCCGTGAATTTGAGGGTTGGATCCTTGCAGACCTCGGCGTAGCGCACGAGCTGCAGCGGGTAGCTGCCTTCCACCTCCGCCGCGACCTCGACCAGGTCGACCTGGCTCGAGGTGGACACCTCGACCGACGAGCCGCGCGGGACGTAGATCGCATCGTACGTGTCGAGATCGTAGGCAGCGCCGTCGACGGTCAGCTTGCAGGCGCCCTTCATGCAAATGAGCCCGGTTTCCTGCTTGCCGGTCTGGAAGGCGGCCTTGGGCGTCGTCCGGTCGAGAATGATCCGGCCGTAGCAAAGATGGCGGAGCACGCTGTTCTGGGGCGTGGCCGCCAGCCGGCGGCCCCGATGCGCGGCTGTGGCGGTAATCAGCAACTGCTTGGGATCTCGGGTAGTGCTAGCCATGATTTCTTCTGGCTACCACCCGCGTGCCTGGCTGGCAACATTGATGCTCCCGGAACAAGCCCGATAGCGCGCGCAGCCGAGCACGGTTTTCGCGTTGCCTCCGGTCGCACCCCGGCGATAATCCGACCCATGAAGACCCTCCACGCCCTGCCCGCTCTTGCGCTCTGCCTAAGCTCGACCTTCGCGACGGCCGCCCCCGCCGCGACTCCCGCCGCCACGCCGGCCGCCGGCGATGCCAGGATCACGGTGACGGTCACGAATCCCCTGGCTACCGCGCGCGCCCGGGAAACCGTCGTGGTCGCGGTAGCCGACGCAGCCAAGCTTGTGCCTGGTTTTGACCCGAGGAAGAGCGTGTTGACCAACGCCGCCGGCAAGGAGGTCCTGTCCCAGTTGGTCGACAGCAACGGCGACGATGTCCCCGACCAGATCGTCTTCCAGACCGATCTTCGCGCCAAGGAAGACAAGATCTTCAGGCTCAAGCCCGGCGAGCGCCGCCTGGCCGCACGCGGAGACTACAAGGCGTATGGCCGCTTCGTGCGCGAACGGCACGACGATTTCGCCTGGGAAAACGACCGCGTCGCACACCGCGTGTACGGACCGGATCTGGAAACTTGTGCCACAGAGCCGTTGACCTCCAGCGGTGTGGACGTCTGGGTCAAGCGCGTCTCGAAGCTGGTGGTCAACGACTGGTACATGACCGACGACTACCACCATGATTCGGGCGAGGGTGCAGACTTCTATAGCGTGGGCAAGTCGCGCGGCTTGGGTGGGCTTGGGTTGTGGTCCGGCGGCAGGCTTTTCGTGTCGAAGAATTTCATCCGCTCGCGCGTGCTGGCCGACGGTCCCATTCGCCTGATCTTCGAGCTCAGCTACGCGCCCTGGGATGCAGGTGGCGAGCACGTTGCCGAGAGCAAGCGCGTGACCCTGGACGCCGGCTCGCAGTTCAACCATTTCGAGAGCACCTTCACCGGCCAGCGTGGGTCGCTCGCGGCTGGCATCGGTATCGCCAAGCACCCGGGCAGCGAGGTCACGGTGAGTTGGCCGGGTGGAATCATGCGGGCTTGGGAGCCCTTGGACGGCGGCAAGGCGGGCGATCTGGGTACGGCCGTCGTGCTCCCGACCGGCGCCAAGATCGAAGAGCACCACAACGATCTCGATTACCTGATCGTCACCCAGGTTCCCGACGGAGGCAAGCTCTCCTACTACGCCGGCTCGGCCTGGACCCGTTCCGGGCGAATCCGTGACCAAGCCGCGTGGACCAACGAAGTACAGGCCTTCGCGCGCCGGCTTGCCGAGCCCGTCAAGATCACGCTGGCGGTCGAGCAATAGCTCGCCCGCGATGGCCAGTGTGACGGAGTCTCCCGTTTCCGCCGCCAATCGCCCCGACCCCGCGTCCGGTCGGCGGGCGGTGGTGTGGCTGCTGGCGATTCTTGCCCTGATCTACCTGCCCCTGTTCTTCGGGCGCATCATCTTCACGCGCGATATCGCGCACTGGATCTTTCCCGCGCGCCAGTTCGTGCGGCAATCACTCTTGGCAGGTGAGCTGCCCCTGTGGAACCCGTACCAGGGACTCGGTTTTCCCGTGCTCGGCGATCCGCTTTGGGGCGTGTTCTACCCGCCCAACTGGCTGCTATTGCTGGTGCCCGCGTCGTGGCTCGCCAACGCGGTCGGCGCCCTCGATTTTATCCACATGGTGTGGGGCGGGCTGGGCGTGCTCGTCCTGGCTCGACGGCTTCGCGCCACCGGTCTTGCGGCCACCGTTGCCGGGCTCGCGTGGGCGCTCTCGGGCTACATGACCGCGCAGTGGACCGCGGGACTGCGGCTGCATGCAGGCGCATGGATTCCGTGGGCTGCGGTGGGGCACCTTGCCCTTCTCGCCAGTCTTCGTGCTGGCGGCGGTCGCTGGAAGATGGGGCTGGTCAAGGCGGCTTTGCCCACCGGCTTGGCGATTCTGCTCGGCGAGGTGTTTCTGGCGCTGATGGGCCTTGGGCTCGCCTTGGGCGTGCTTGCCGTGGTGCAAGTCTCAGAGCGCCGCAACGACCCCGGGCTGCCGCGCTTGCGCCCGCGCTGGCTTGCGCTGCACGCGCTCGCCGCGATCCTGGCATTCGGGATCGGCGCGGTGGTCCTCGTTCCCGCCCGGGCCGTGATGGCAGGCTCGCCTCGCGCCACGACGCTCGTCCGGGCGGACGCCGAAGCGTCGTCGCTGCACCCTTTGCGCGTGATCGAATTCGTGGCGCCCGGCTGCATGGGCGACGTGTACGGCGACTACCCTGCGTCTCGGGTGGTGGGCGAGCCGATCCTCGATGGATTGCCGCTTTCCTATAGCGTCTATCTGGGCGCGAGCGTGCTCGGATTGGTCCTGCTCGCGCTCTGCCGTCGCGTTCTTGTGCTGGGGCTTGCCGGCCTCACGGGGTTCGCGCTGCTGATTGCGTTTGGCAAGTATGTTCCGGTCCACGCGCTGGTTCGCAAACTGGTGCCGCCGCTTTCGTACATGCGCTTTCCAGAGAAGTACATGACGTTGGTGACGGTCGGGGTTGCCGTGCTCGCGGGAATGGGCGCCACGCGGGTTCTTTCCGGCGACCGGCAGCCCTGGCGGCGCACCTTGATCCTGCTGCTTATCCTGGTCGGCTTCGGCGCGGCCGTGCCGTACCTTTTTCCCTATCCGTGGTCGGGGTTCATGGTGCTGGGCCTGCGCCATGGCGTGGTCGCGGTCGCGGCGCTATTGGGCGTGCAGGCGCTGGCCGCGCGCGGATCTCGACTGGCGGCCCCGATGCTGCTCGCAACCGTGGTGCTGGATCTCGCGGGCTCGACCTGGGCCTTGCAAGGCTTCGTTCCGCGCTCCGTCGCCACCCGCACGCCTGCCACGGTGAATCTGCTCAAAGCCGACTGGGCCGCACATCCGGAACCGCCGCGCATCTACCGCTCGCCCGAAACCGACAAGGTCATGAACCAACGCACGGCCACCAACAATCCCGCCGATGGCGAGCTGCGCCTGCTGGCCACGCTGGTTCCCAATACCATCAACGTTTGGGGTATCGCCGCGGTCCCGGGGTACGACGCTGCCATCCCAACCCGGCTTAATCGACTGTGGAATGTCGGGTGGAGCAAGCCGTCGACTCGCCTTGCGACCCTGCGCTTGCTCGGGATCGACTACGCGATTCTTCCGGCACGAGATCACGGCGCCGCGTCCAGCCCGCCCGGGCTGGAACCCATGGCAGACCTGGTGCCGGGTGCGCGCCTGGCTCGCGTGACCGGAAGTCTGCCGGGGGTGTTTCTCGCCGGTCGCGCCGAGGCGATGTCCGACGACGACGCCCTGGATCGGGTGTTTGACCCCGCCGTGGTTGCCGGCGAGGTGGCGTTGCTGGCGCCGGGGACCGTGCCGCTCGTGGGTCCGGCCGGGCGCGCGGGCGAGTGCACGTTGACCAGCTACGCGCCCCGTCGACTCGCGGCCCACTGCCAGGCCACCCGAGATGCGCTGGCGGTCTTCGTCGAGCAGGAAGCGCTGGGTTGGCGCGCCAGTATCGACGGACAGCCGGCCTCGCTTCTGCGAGCGAATTTGGCCATGCGCGCGGTCAGGCTTGCGCCGGGCGCGCACGACATCACGCTCGAATACCACGCGCCCGGTCTAAAGCCAGGTGCGATGATCACACTGCTCAGCTTGCTGGGATTGCTGGTTCTGGTATTAGGTGCTCGTCGACGCATGACTTGAGGGCAGTTTCTTTCCAAGAACTGCGCCACCGGAGATGCTAGCGCCACTACTTTAGTTAAGTGCGCCATTCGACCTGGAATCGCCACTGCTCCATAGCGGAAGCCAAGGTACCTCCCCATGACGAGAGACAAATCATCCCATCATCCGGCCCTTCATGCGTTCTTTGCGCTCTGCGCGGCAGCACTGGTGTCCGTGATCGCATGCAGCAAGGCCCAAATCGTCGACGACACCCAGGGCGGCGGAAAGAGCGGTGGCGCAGGCAACGGAGCCACAGGCGCCGGTGGCGGTGGCGGAAGAGGCACCGGGATCAACGTGAATCTCGACGCGGCGGTGGTTCCTCACGCCGACTCAGGCTCCGGCCGACCGGGCGGCGGGACCTGCGGCGACGGCACCATCGAGCGCAGCGAGCAGTGTGACGACGGAAATACCCTCAATGGCGACGGCTGCAGCCGCATTTGCCAAATCGAGGCGAATTGGAACTGTCCCAACGAGGGAAAGGCGTGTGTCTACGTCGGCAACTGCGGAAGCGGCTTTCTGACCTCGAACAAGGTCTGCGATGACGGCAACACAACCGACGGCGACGGGTGCTCGGCCGATTGCCAGAGCGTCGATCCGAACTACATTTGTCGCGTTCCCGGCAAACCGTGCACGCCGAAGTGCGGCGACGGCGTCATCAAGGGGGCGGAAACCTGCGACGACGGCAACGCCGGAAGCGGCGACGGCTGCTCGGCCAGCTGCAAGGTCGAGCCCGGCTTCCAGTGCACGGGCACCCCAAGCACGTGCAAGCCGACGGTCTGTGGCAATGGAACCAAGGAAACCGGCGAGGGCTGCGACGATGGCAACACCCTGCCCTACGACGGCTGCTCTCCGACCTGCCAGGTCGAGCCCAAGTGCGGCACCTACGATTCCAAAGGCACCCCCACCGGCGCCGTCGGCGCGTGCCAAACCGGTTGCGGTGATGGCATCCTGTTGCGCGGAACCGAGGAGTGTGACGACGGCAACCTGCTCGACGGCGATGGGTGCTCGAAGGACTGCAAGATCGAGAAGGGCTGGACCTGCACGTCCGCCTACGACAACCCGCCTACCAGCCTGACCATCCCGCTCGTGGCTCGGGATTTTCAATCCTATTCGGACGGCAATCCGCCCTCGGGCCACCCCGATTTCGGACACTACTGCTGCGACGACTCTCTCACGAAGGGGAAGGGCATCCTCGGATCGACGCTCGGCACGGACCGCAAGCCGCAGTGGGCAGGGCCGGCCGACGAGCCGCTTTCCAACGCATCGCAGGTGCTCTTCACCGGCCACAATGAGTTCAACCAATGGTATCGCGACGTGAGCGGCACCAACATGACCTACTACGAGAATCTGACCCTTTTGCAGAGCAAGACCAACAAGACCACTTACGCGATGAACAGTGACACCGACTCGCCTTGGTACGACCTGTGCGGTTTCTTCCCGCTCGACGATCTCACCAAGCCGCTCCTCGATCAAAACACGGGGCAGCCCGTGACCTACCACTATGACCAAGGACAACCTGACGACCGCCTATGCCACGCCTACCAGGGCCTGGGGTTTGGCAATAGCTGGGCCAACCACAATTACTCCTTCACCACCGAGCTGCGCTATTGGTTCCAGTACGAAGGCAACGAGAATCTGCAATTCACTGGCGACGACGACGTCTGGGTGTTCATCAACGGCACCATGGCGGTCGAGATGCCCGGCACCCACAACCGATCCGTCGCGGTTGTGGCATTGGACGCCTCGAAAGGCACGGCTCAGGTGACCTACCCCAACAACTCGTCGCTGAACACCTCCGTGGATTTGAAGCTGACCATCGGCAGCGTGTACGAAGTGGTCGTGTTCCAGGCCGAACGATGGTGCTGCGGATCGAACTACATGCTGACCTTGGCGAACTTCCTCGCCGGCAAGAGCCAATGCGTTCCCGCTTGCGGCGACGGCGTGGCGGTCGCCGATGAGGAGTGCGACTGTGGAGATGGCTCGGGTACTACGCCTTCGGGCTGCCCCGGTCCCAACAACGACACCACCTACGGTGGCTGCACCACCCAGTGCAAGTGGGGTCCCTTCTGTGGCGACGCAACCGTGCAAAGTCCCCCGAATGGTCCCGAGGAATGCGACCTCGGCAAGCAGAACGGCAACGGCACCAGCGGGTGCAGCATCGCCTGCCAGGCACCTCGCGCCTGCGGCGACGGCAAGGTGGACACCGATCTCGGGGAGGAATGCGACCTCGGCGGCAACAACGGCCTCAAGCTCGACAGCAACTTGCAGCCGGTCGCCGACCAGAACGGGCCCGACGGCGCAGTCTACTGTACCAGCGACTGCAAGATCCCGCCGGGGATCGTGTATTAGCTCAGCCGTTGCATGAATCCCAGGCGCACAACTATCGAGAGAAGAAGTTGTGCGCTTGGCTGGCTTGAGGACGACTGTTGGCGCCAGATCGTCGGCCCCAGCGGGAAAGCCAGCGTCAAAGGAACGACTTCGTAAGCAACGGCGGCAGCGACGGCGACGCCTTGGCATCGAAGCGATACAGCGAGTAGGTACTGTTCGAAACGACGTACACATATCGGCCGTCGAAGCCGATTAGGCCGTAGAGGTCTCCGAAGTCAGAGTAGCTGTTTGCTTCGGTGAAGGTTAGGTAGCTCAGGTCGAACGCCTGCCATGCCGTCTTGGCGGTGAAGTCCCCCGACGAGTCGAATCGAGCGATCATGTCCCCGCTGGAGGGTGAGAAATAGACGTACTGTCCATCGAAGGTGGCGCCTCGGTAGGAACGACTCTCGGACCAGGTCGAGGTACTCAAGGTTTGGATGTTGAAGGTCGAGTAGGACGAGGCGCTCGCGAACGGTCCGGTCGAGTCGAAGCGCACAGCGAGCGACTTCGAGTACGAGCTCCAGCCGGGAGCGAGGTAGACGTACTTACCGTCGAAGGTTCCACCCACGAAGCCCGCCGCCGCGGGATCGGCGGCACTCACGTCGAAGGATTCCCACGCCTTCGAGTCTTGAAAGTCGGCCGTCGAGTCGAATCGGACCAGCAGGCTGCCCGGTACGCCATCCGAAGAGGTGCTCACCGGGGTGGTGGCACACGGTACGAAGTAGACGTAGCGGCCGTCGAAGATGCCACCCGCAAATCCCTTGGCGTTCGCCCACAGCGTGGTTAGGTCGAACATGGACCAGGCTGTGGCGGTGGTGAAGTCCGCCTGCGTGTCGTACCTGGCGGCGATCCCGCTGGTGTCCAGTCCCGCTGCGGACGGAGCGAAGTACAGATAGCGTCCGTCGAATGCGCCGCCCGCGAATCCCGGGATGGAGGCCGCGGTGGTGGCGAACGACTTCGAGAGGTTGATGGACTCGGTGCTGCCGGTCTTGGCCGGGTCGAACCGCTTCGCGATGCTATCGGTGGGTAGTCGGGTAAACAGATCGAAGTCGGCGGCAGGCAACAGGTAGACGTAGTGGCCGTCGAAGGCCAAGCTTTCGAATGACTGGCTGGTCGCGAAAGATGACCATGTACCTTTCGGGGGCGATGCGAAGTCTCCGGTGGCGGTCGTGTCGTAGCTCGAGCTGTAGTCGTCGGCGCTGTCGCTATTGAGGAAGTAGAGGTAGCGACCGTCGAACAGAATGCTCTGTGGGTCGAACGGATCCTCGAAGCTGCCGGCCAGGTGCGATTGCCAACAGGCGAGGTTTGTCAGCGCGTGATCGCAGACCCCGGCATCACCGCCCGCGTCGCTGGCGACAGTGTCACGGCCAACCTCGACGAGGCCTGAATCGGGCTCGGTGGTATCGGAAGCGATCAGGGCCGCATCGGGGGCTTGGGCATTCGGGCCTCCGTCTGGCGAGGTGCCCGTCGCTTTCTGGCTGCAAGCGCCGAACAACGAGACGAGGAAGCAACACCCAACTGAAAGCTCGATTCCACGAAGGAAACCAATGTCCATAGAATGACTCCTCGTTAGGTGAAGGATGACAGAGTAGCTGACCACGTGCGTCCGATCAACACATCGCCTCGCACAAGTCCATGTCGAACGGCTTCGCATCGACGCGCGGGTTCCGGCCGGACGATACGCTGAACCGGAACCCGACGCTCTTGCGCCTGCTCCCCTGGGCGCCCTTCACAGTCCCAGTTTCTTCGCCAGCCGATAGAAATTCCCGCGATCCATGCCGAGCGCACGGGCCGCGGCGGCGAAGTTGTGTTGGTGTTGGTCGAGCGCGGCGGCGATGCGCTCGCGCTGGTGGGCGCGTGAGGTTTCTCGGAGCGTGCCACGATGTTCGCCCGCGCCAGCGACGTCGGCGGGCCTGGCTGCCTGCTCCGGTGGCGGCTCGGCCGCAAGCGTCGCGCGCCCCACGTCGGCCTCCAGGTGCTGCGCAGAGATCACCACGGCTTGCCCTCGTACCGTGTTGGAAGCCCGCCGCAAGACCGCGCGCGAGATCACGTTCTCGAGCTCGCGCACGTTGCCCGGCCACGGATAGCCCGTCAGCGCCTCGATGGCGCTGGTGTCGAGGCGCACCGGCCCCACCCCCATGCGCCGGCGGGCGACGTCGCAAAAGTATCCCGCCAGAAGCGCGACGTCTTCGCCCCGCTCGCGCAGAGGCGGCACCGCCAGGGGATACACGTTCAAGCGGTGGAATAGGTCGGCGCGAAAGCGGCCGGCGGCGACTTCGGCGGATAGATCGCGATTGGTGGCTGCGAGCAAGCGCACGTTCACTTGGATCGGTCGGTCCGCGCCTACCCGCTGGATCTCGCCTTCCTGCAAGGCGCGCAGAAGCTTGGGCTGCACGGTCAGGGGCAGCTCGCCGATCTCGTCGAGAAACAGGGTTCCGCCGTCGGCCACCTCGAACTTGCCGGGCCGATCCGAAGCCGCGCCGGTGAACGAGCCGCGCACGTGTCCAAACAGCTCGGCCTCGGCCAGGGTCTCGGGCAGGGCCGCGCAGTTGACGTAGATGATGGGCTCGCTACGACGAAGCGAAGTCGCGTGCACCGCGCGCGCGACCAGCTCTTTGCCCGTGCCGGTCTCGCCGTGAATCAGCACGGAAAAGTCGCTGCCGGCAACGATTTCGATCTCGCGCCGCAGGCGTCGGATCACCGGGCTGGTGCCGATGATCTCGCTCCCTTGCATCATCGCCTCGCGCATGAAGTCCTGCACCACGCGGCCCTGCCGCTCGGCCGAGCGCTCGAGCGCGGCAATGAGCTGACTGGTGCGCATCTCCGCTGCGGCCAATGCAGCCACCGCGGTGAGAAAGCGCAGGTCAATCCCGTCGAACGCCTTGGGGTCGAGCGCGTCGGCGGTCAGCGCCCCGACCAGCTCGCCGTGGACCAGCAACGGGCAACCGAGGCAGGCGTGAATCCGATGAACCGCGCCTTCGTCGTGCTCCAGTTGACCGTCGAAGGGATCGGGAAGGGTCGTGTCCGACGGGAAGAGAACCGGCTGCTGGGCGCGACAGATGATCTCCAAGCGGGGATGCTCGCGCAGAAGGTAGGGCTTGCCGCTGGCCGCTTTCGCCAGACCACGGGTCACCACCGGCAAGAGCGCATTCCCCTCCAAACGCATCACCGTCGCTGCGTCGTAGGGGATCACCCTGCGTAAGGATTCGAGCAGACGATGGTTGCGATCGGACGCGGTCAGACCGGTCGCCAGATCGAGCGACATGTTCACCAGAGCATCGATTTGATCCACGTAGTCATTATGACATCTCTGCCGTCATACTGACATCATCTCCGAAGTTGTAGATTTGACATCCTAACAGCTAACTAGTTGTTTCTGCTTGGTCCTGAGGTTGGCACCCAGGTTGCGATGGAAGGGACGAGAAAGGCAATCCATGAACCCGTCAAGAGTTGAAATGAAGGTCCCGAGTGAACCGGTCGCCGATTGGCGATTGCAGCCACCGGCCGCAATCATCGAGTTCATCCTCGCCCGCTTCCACGAGCCCCTGCGCCGGGACCTGCCCGGTCTAGTCGAGCGCGCCCGCCAAGTTGAGGAAGTAGAAGGTCGCCAGCGCATCGCCGGCCTCACGAGTCACCTGGAACAGGTTCACCTCGCGGTGGAGAGCCACCTAGCCAAGGAAGAGAGGATTCTGTTCCCGCTGATTATTGCCGGACGCGGCGCCACCGCCTTGATGCCCATCAAGGTGATGATGACCGAGCACGAGGATCACGGCGAGAACCTGCGCCGCACGCGCGAGCTGACGGGCGGCTTCGCGCTGCCCGCCGATGCGTCGACTGCCTGGCGCGGGCTTTACAGAGACCTGCAGCACCTCGAAGACGAGCTCAATCAACACATCGATCTCGAAGACAAGGTTCTGTTCACCCGCGCCCTCGAAAACCGCTGACCCTTCCGCGGGAGCCACCATGCAACTTTCCGCCAGCACCAAGATCAACGACCTCATCGACACCCATCCTTTTCTCGAGAAATTCCTGATCGCCTACAACCCGCACTTCCGCCTCTTGCGCAACAAGCTCACGCGCGCCACGGTGGGGCGCCTGGCGACGATGGGAACCGCGGCACGCATCGCCTCGGTGGATCTGAAGGATCTCTTACGCGATGTCGCCTCGGCCATCGAACGCGAGACCCTTGCCCGGCCCGAAGTCAGCCAGCAGAGCGAAAGCCCGAGCCGCGAGCAGCGCATCGCCATGCTCGGCCACATCATTGCAGAGCTGCACGACGGCGGCGACGTCGGGACCGCGCGCAAGCAATTCGCCCAGGCGGTGGGCGACGCGGACGCCACGGAAATCGCCGCCATGGAAGAAGAGATGATCCGCGGCGGGCTGCCGGTCAGCGAGGTGCAGCGCCTGTGCGACGTGCACGTCGGCGCCTTCCGCGGCGCCCTGGACGGAAATCAGGACCTGGTGCCGCCGGCGGGCCATCCCGTCCACACGTACATGGCCGACAACAAGATCATCACCCGGCTCGGCAGTGTCTTGTCGGATCACGCCCGCAACGCGGCCACCGACGGCGAGCGGGCGCTGGCCCAAATCCGCGAGGTGCTCGGCAAGTACGACGGCATCGACAATCACTACAAGCGCAAGGAGCTTCAGCTATTCCCCATGCTGGAGCGCCACGGCGTGCAAGGCCCGTCGCAAGTGATGTGGGGCGTGCACGACCAAATCCGCGCCCAGTGGAAGGAGCTGCGACGAGCCGCGGAGGGCGCGGACATCACTGCCGTGGCCAATTCTGCGCCTGCACTTGCGCGCAACCTGGTCGAGATGGTCTACAAAGAAGAGAAGATCCTCTTTCCGCTGGCCATGGAGAAGCTGACGGAGGCGGAATGGGCCGAAGAGAAGCGGGGCGAAGACGAGCTCGGCTATCAATTGGCCAAGCCGGCGGTGCGGCTCTACTTGGCGGGCGCCGCGCCTGCGCCGAGCCAAGCGCCTCAAGCGGCGGGCCTGCTCAACCTCGGCACCGGCGCGCTGTCCCTCGAAATGGTGGACCTGCTTCTGCGTCACCTGCCCGTCGACGTTTCCTTCGTCGACCAAAACGACGTGGTCCGCTACTACTCCGAGGGGAAGGATCGGATCTTCCCGCGCACCCCGGCCGCCATCGGCCGCACGGTCCAGAATTGCCACCCGCCCAAGAGCATCGACACCGTCAATCGCATCCTCGATTCATTCCGCCAAGGCAAGAAGGACGTCGCGGAATTTTGGATCGACATGGCAGGACACTTCATCCACATCCGCTACTTCGCCGTGCGCGACGCCGCCAATGGCTACCGCGGCTGTCTGGAAGTGACCCAGGACGTGACTGGCATTCGCGCCCTCCAAGGTCAGCGCCGCCTGCTCGACTGGAAAGACTGAGCGTGGCGC
>CAZBIU010000058.1:0-24161 GCA_964491625.1 uncultured Myxococcales bacterium | reverse complement strand
CTCTTCGGTGTGCAGACTCTGACTGGCGAAAAGGGCGGTCGCAAGCGCCGCGACGACAAGCGCGCCCCACCTTCGCCCGGACAGCGCCACCTCGCCGAGGCGTGCCACCAGCACGGCGGCGGCAAAGGCGGGAAAGAACACTGCCGGAATGAAGGCGTTGAAGTCCGCCCACTGGGTGGCGAAGCCGATCAGGGCGGCGATTTCACCGCCCAGTGCCACCGCCCACAAGACGGCGTCGCTTCGGCGCAGTCGTCGCGACAGCGCAAGGCCGACGGTGGCCAGGATGAGCACCACGAACATGGGCCAGCAGTACTGATACGTGAACGGCCACGCCACGACCGTAAGCGCGTCCTTTCGAAAGGCGTGGCTTTGATGAAGCTTGAAAATGTAGGTCCAGAACCAGCCATGCGAGGTCAGGGTCAAAAGCCCCACGCCGCCCGCGAGGACCAGCGCTGCCGCCGCGCCGTACACCAGGCCACGCTGGACACGCGCGACCAGAAGGCCGACGCCGACGCCGACGCCGACGATGGTCGCGGTCTGCTTGGTAAAGAAGCCGAGCGCGATGAGCACCCCGGCCAGGGCAGCGCTTTTCCAGCCGCGCCCGCGATAGGCGAGCCACACCACCAGCGCTTCGATGGCCAGCAGCATCGAGTCGGAACGGACCAGGTCGTAAAAGTGACCGCCGAAGGCGAAACCCGCCACCACTGCACCGGCGCCGGCCAGCCCGACCAGCGATGCCAGCGCTTTGCGGAATCGGCCCGCCCCTTCGCCAGTCGCGGTGACCACGATCATCGCCACGGCGACAGCAAAGGCCAGAATCGAAACCACCCGGCCGAGCGAATAGCCGAGCGGAAAGACAAAAGAGAGCAGCGCGAGCAACGCCGGGTAAAGCGGCGTGTACAGAAACGGAATGAAGTCCAGCGACGGCGCCACGTAGATGCCTTGCCCGTGCGCGATCCGCTGCGCGTGCAGAAGCGTGCCGCCTTCCATCCATTCGAGGTCGAGCGGAAAGGTCGCCCTACCGGCGAACAGACGCGCGTGCCAGACGATCTGCACCAGGGCCGGAATGGCGCCTGCGACCACGGCGGCCACCAGCAGGCCGGGCAGGATGTTGCGGCGGACACTCTGCATCGCCGGTCAGCCTTTGAGGGACACCACGCTCACTCCGTCGCCGCCTTCGCCCGCGCCCCCGGCGCGGTAGCGTGCCACGTAGCCCGAGGTGGCCAGGTATTCGCGTACGACTTTGCGAAGCGCGCCGGTGCCGTGGCCGTGGATGATGAAGACGGCGTCGGCGCCTTCCAGCGCAGTTCGGTCGAGAAAGGCTTCCAATTCCACAAGCGCGTCGTCGGCACGCTGGCCGCGCAGGTCGAGCGTGTTGGCCCGCGACTGCAGCACCACGGGCGCTTCCTTCCTGGCCTCGGGCTGCCGCGGCGGGCTTAGCGGCGGGTTCTTCTTGCCGCTGCCGAAACCTCGGTTGGCCAGCGCCTCGCGCAGCTTGCTCACGTTGAGCGGCGGCGGCTCGGGCAACTGCGCGGTGACTTCCTTGGCCTTCTTGTCGAGCGCCGTCCTTGCCGCCTCGACAGCTTGCGGGCTGCGCTCGCGCCGCATTTCTTTCACGATGTCGGAGATGGCGTTGCGCGCCTCGCGCACGGCCGCGTCGATGGCTTCGCGCGATCGCATGGCCAGCTCGCGCTCGCGCCGGGTGAGCGCCTCGGCCGCCGCCTTCTCCGCGCCGGCACGATCCTCAAGCTCCAGCCGCGCCTGTTCGAGGTCTTCTTTGGCCTGGTCAAGCTCTTGGCTGGCCCGCTCCAGCGCCTGCTCGCGCTCTTGCAGATTGCGCACGGTTTCTTCGAGGCCGAGGCTGCCTTCGTTCATCAGCGATCGCGCGCGCCCCAGCACGGCTTCCGGCAGACCGATGCGTGCCGCAATGTCGAGCGCGTACGACCGGCCGGGCATGCCGTCTTTCAACTTAAAGGTCGGGCGCAGGTTCGCGAGGTCGTATTCCATACCGGCGTTGCGGAAACGCGCGTCGCCTTCCGCCAGCGCCTTCAAGCTGTCGAAGTGCGTGGTCACCACGATGAGACCCGGCGTGTCCGCCAGCGCCTCCAGCATCGCCCGCGCCAGCGCCGCGCCCTGCTCCGGGTGCGTGCCCACCATCAACTCGTCGCAGAGAATAAGCAGGTTCTCGTCGACCGCGGTTTCGGCGATTTCCAGGATCCCCGACAAATTCGCGAGGTGGGCCGAAAAGGTCGACAGATCGCCCCTCACCGATTGCTGATCGCCGATGTCGGCCAACACCCGATGAAAGAATCCGACTCGGCTACCGGCCGCCGCCGGAACGTGCAACCCGGCGCGGGCGAGCAGCGCCGCAAGTCCAATCGACTTGAGCAGCACGGTCTTGCCGCCGGCGTTGGGGCCGCTCACCACCAGGGCCTTGGCCGTGCTCGAACCGGCCACCTCGCCCAGCACCAAGCTGTTGGCGGTGACCTTGCTTTTCTCCTTCGCCGCGCGCAGGGCCAGCAATGGGTGCCGAACCGAGCTGAGATCGACGATTGCCTCGGCCACGATTTCGACCTCAGAGCCCGCGTAGGCCTGCGACAGGCGAGCCGCCGCGCCGATCACGTCGAGCCTGGTTAGCGTCTCGCGATCGTCGCGCAGAAGCGGCGCCGCGCCGGCGATGGCCGCGGCCAGCTCTTCCAGAATGCGCCGGCTCTCGCGCCGGATTTCGATCTCGGCCACCTTCAGGCGGTTGTTGAGGTCGACGAGAGCGGTGGGCTCGACGAACACGGTTTCGCCGGTGCGAGAGGTGTCGTGCACGATGCCCAGCCCCATCGACTTGAACGACGCGCGCAGGGGCAGAACGAAGCGATCCTCGCGCAACGTGACGAACTGGTCCATCAGGTACGGCGCGTAGTCGTCAGAGCGCAGGATCCGTTCGGCCTGCTCGCGCGCGCGGGCCCCAAGCTGGTCGCGCTCGTAGCGCAGGCGGGCCAACTCGGGCGAGGCGCTGTCGCGTAGCTCGCCGGTGGCGTCGAAGGTCTCGCGCGCCAGGTGGACCAATTCCTCGTGGTAGCCGAGCTTCGCGGCGAGGCGTGAGAGGCGCGGCGTTTGCAGCGCCGCCTCGGGCTGGATGCGGCCGAAGAAGCGCCGCGCGCCCGTGACCACCTCGCAAAACTCCGCCACCAGGCGTAGCTCTTCCGGGCCGAGCGGCACGCCCTGGGCCACCGAGCGCAGGTGCGCCTCGATCTCGGGGAAATTCAGCGCCGGCAGGTTCTCGCCCGCGCGCAAGATTGCCACCGCCTCCGACACCTCGGCCATGCGCTCGCGCGCCTCTTCCGGCGATTCGCATAGCGGCAGGGTCTGGCACACAGTCACCCCGCGCGACGACTCTGCGCGCAGGGCCAGCTCGGCGCACACGTCGGGCCAATCGAGAAACTCGAGGTAACGGCGGCTGAGGTCGGGTTGTTTGGCGGACGGCATTCGCGCCGGAGTGTACCCCAACGGGCAGCTTGGCGCGGAGGGGGGATTCCGCTTATCCTGGGCCGCCGGAGTCTCTCAAGAACCGCGAAACAACTGACGATCGACAGTGGTAACCGCCCCATGACCGCGCCGGAAGGCCAACTACCCGACTTCTTGCCGAGGCTGTCGATAGCCGTCCTGCTGGCATTTGTGCTCGCCGGATGCTCCGTCTACACGAGTAGGCTGCGCGCGCCCACACAAAGGGATGCCGCGGTCGAACGTTCATCCGCGGACGCCGAGGTCTCGCCCGGAGCGAATTCGGCCGACGGGCCGCTCACGCCGGTCGACAGCGCCCAGGAGGCGAGCGCTGGGCGAAACGACGGCCTGCTGCTCGACCTGGCGGTCGCGGATCTGGGGGTGCGCAGCGAAACAGGAGCGCTCGATACTTCGGACCCGGTTCCGGAAGTTGGCTCCGCGGCAGACTCGCGGGCGGGCGAGACGACCGTCGCGCCCGACGCGGAGGGTAACGAGGTCGGAGCCGCCGGCGACGACTCCCTCGCTGACGACGGAGCTCCGGACTTGTCCGGCGCAACCGGCGGCGCCGGGGGAACGCCCGACCTCCCCGGTGACACCGGCGGGACCAGCGTCGATGTGCCCAACGCGACGGGCGGCACGGGTGGTAGCGCGGACGCCACCTCCGGAGCGGGCGGCGGGGGCGTGGACGCGGCGGACGCAGGAGGGACCACGAGCGCGGGCGGTACCAGCTCGTCGGGCGGCGCGGGCGGCGCGGGCGGCGATGGCGGAATTCAGGGAACTGGCGGCATGGTTGGCAGCGGCGGCATATCGGATGGCGGCCCACCGAACGGCGGCGATGCCCGCAGTGACGGCGGATCTGGGTACTCGATCAACGAGTACCAACTTCCAGCGGGGAGCAGCCAACCTTGGGCGCTGACGGTGGGCCCCAACGGCGACCTCTGGATCGCCGAACACACCAGTGGCAAGATCGTGCAGTTCACCATCGCGACTCATAAGTTCAAGGAATTCCAGGCCGTCCCACTGAACACCACCATCGAAGGCATCGCGCTGGGCCCCGACGACAACCTTTGGTTCACGGAATACAGCGCCAACAAGATCGGTAGCATGTCAACCGCGGGCTTCCTCAACGAATATGCCACGGCGGCAAACAGCGGCCCCGACGGCATCGTGGCCGGCCCTGACAACGCCCTCTGGTTTTCCGAGATCACCAGCAATCGCATCGGGCGCGTCACCACCACGGGCAGCGTGTCCGAGTACAACATCGTCACACCCGCGGGCAGCGAGCCGGCTCGACTTGCCCTCGGCGCCGACAACAACATCTGGTTCGCCGAGTACGCAGGCGATCGCATCGGGCACCTGGCACCGGCCACCCCAACCAACATCGGGGCCTACGTCATCGACACCGTGGGCGGAGCTCCCTCCGGGATTGCGGCCAGCCCTGACGGATACCTGTGGTACTACGAAACCAGCGCCAACAAAATCGGCCATGTCTCTACCACGGGCACTGTGTACAGCGGATATACGATTTCCACCCCGAAGAGCGCGGGCGCACGCGGGTATCTGGTCGTCGGCCCGGACGGCAATATCTGGTTCACTGAGTCTGCGGCCAACCAGATTGGCCGCATGACGCCCTCGGGCTCGTGCTTGGAGATCCCGGTCCCCACCAAGAGCAGTACGCCCAATGGCATCGTGGTCGGCCCCGACAACAACATCTGGTTCATCGAGTCGGACGGCAACAAGCTGGCAAGCATCACGCTGTAACCCGGTGGCCACCGGGTGATCTCGACCACACCCGACCTTAACGCGGCTTGCGACACGGGATCGCTTGCAATAACGAGTTGGGAAGACAGAAATTATGTGCCTTCTGTTCCCGGATTGTGAGTAGATTTGGATACCGTGCTCGGTTCCGCTTCGCAACAGGAGCTCTCATGCAATTGCAACATCGCCCGTGGTGGGCGACCACAATTCTGGCAACGCTGATGGCTGGCTCCGCGTGCTCCAATCCCGGAACCATCGGGGGCCCGTCCACGGGCGAAGGCGGCTACGCCGTTGGGCACGGGGGCGTAGGTGGAGGCGCCGCGGGCGCCACCGGCGCCACCGGTGCCACCGGAGGCTTCTCCATCATGCTGGGCACGGGGGGGAAATCCACGGCCGACGCCGCCCAGGATGTTTGCGGTGACGACTGCAAGACGGTGGTTGCGTATTGTGGCGACGGCATCATCAATCAGGACAGCGAGAAGTGTGACGACGGCAATTCCGTCGGTGGCGACGGCTGCACGGCGGCGTGCGACCAGATTGAAGAGGGCTGGGCGTGTCCGACGCCTGGCCAGCCCTGTGTGAACACCGCCGTGTGCGGCGACAAGAAGGTCACCGGCAAGGAAACCTGCGACGACGGCAACACGGTAAGCGGCGACGGCTGCAGCAACGACTGCCAACTGGAGAAGGGCTACATCTGTCCTGTGGTCGGCGCTACGTGCAAAACCCACTGCGGCGATGCGATCCTGGTCGGCAACGAACAGTGCGATGACGGCAATACCACAAGCGGCGACGGCTGTAATTCCCATTGCCAGCTTGAGCCCGGCTACGTGTGCGACAGCTCCGGCAGTTGTAAGAAGACGACCTGCGGGAACGGCGACAAGGAAGGCACTGAACAATGCGACGACGGCAATACGTTGCCCTTCGACGGCTGCTATCAGTGCGTTCTGGAGCCCGACTGTTCCGCCGGAAGCTGCAAGTCGGCGTGTGGCGACGGGCAACGCTTTTCCGACGAGGAGTGTGATGACGGTAATCTGTTCGACGGGGACGGATGTTCTTCGGCCTGCAAGATTGAAACCGGATTCCAGTGCACAGACACCCCGACATCGACCCCGGCCGCTACCAAGGACATCCCCGTGGTGGTGCGTGATTTCATCGGGCTTGGACGCCAGACCAATCCCAGCAGTACCAACAGCAACTATCACATCGACTTCAATCGCCACTACGGCGCCGGGAGCAGCATCTTCATGTTGGTCAAAACCAGCTTGGGAGCGGACGGCAAGCCGACTTGGCGCTGGCTGCCCTACAAGACCACCGACATCACCACCAGCAGCACGGCTGACAACAATCCCATTCCCACGCCATTGGCCAATTGCAAGTGCGACGAAACGGCGCCTCAGTCCTCGTGGACATCCGCTAGCGAAACCTGGACCGGCGGCGGCGAGGGGGCGCCGGTCACCTTCACGTTGGCGCGTCCGCCGTGTTCCTGCAGCGACGGCACGAGCTGCACCTGCGACAATCCGGGCCACTTGTTCAAGGACAGTTGCGTCTCTAGCTCCAACCGCCGCAATCTTTCCACGCCCGGCAATCTGGCCCAATGGTACACGGCGGTCGACGGAATCAACCTCGTTCTACCGTATACCCTGACACTGACCCTGTCCGACGCCAAGTCCGGGACCTATTCCAACATCACCTCCGTCGGCGCGACCGCGTTCGACCCCATATCCACCCAGGGTTGGATCGCGGCCGGGAAGGAAACCTCGTCTGGTTGTGGCAATTCCGGCGCCAACAACGTTTCGTTCACAACCGAAACCCATTTCTGGTTCGAATACCAAGGCGGCGAGCAATTCGCCTTCTCGGGTGACGACGACACCTGGGTTTTCGTGAACAACGCCTTGGTGGTGGATTTGGGCGGCTTGCACGGCAAGGAAGACGGCTCATTCACGCTCGGCGCCTCCGACGGCAGCGCTGTCTCGGTCAATTCCGGCCAATACTACGACGGCACCGGCTATAGCTACACGCAGGGATCGAACGTTCGCCTCGGGCTGGTTCTGGGACAGGTCTACGAGGTGGCCATGTTCCAGGCCGAGCGCAACCAATGCGGCTCGAACTTCGGCGTCACGCTGAAGAACTTCTCCAAGCCCAAGTCGATCTGCAAGTCGGTCTGTGGCGACGGCATCGTGGCCGCCGACGAATACTGCGACGATGGCACCAACGCCAGCGTCTACAATGGCTGCGGCCCCGGCTGCATCCCCGCTCCGTATTGCGGCGATGGCGCGGTTCAGTCGCAATTCGAGGAATGCGACGACGGCCTCAACATCAGCCAGTATGGCGGCTGCGCCCCAGGCTGCAAGAAGGGCCCGTACTGCGGCGACGGCAAGGTGCAGGCGCCGTGGGAAGACTGTGACGACGGCCTGAACGCCGGCGGCTACGGCAAGTGCAGCCCCAGTTGCCACTACGGCGAACGGTGCGGCGACGGGATCGTCCAGCCCGACTACGAACAGTGCGACGAAGGCGCCAACAACGGCCACGGCACCTGCCTGCAGAACTGCGTAATTGACCGGATACAGTAGCGAGAGCACAGGCCGCCGGTATTCCCTCACTGGCGCCGTCTACGAACGGGCCGTCTGCCGTTGCTCGCGCCTTACGCCGGCATCACACGCAAAGCCGAAGCACCTCCGCAGCCAACCCAGCCAAGGGAAGTACCTTGTGCACGCCTCCACGCTTGATGGCTTCCGCGGGCATACCGAACACGACACAGGTCTGTTCGTCCTGGGCCAGATTGGTGGCCCCCGCTTCCCGCATTTCCGCCATGCCGGCGGCACCATCGTCGCCCATTCCGGTCATGATGACCCCGACGGCGTTCCTGCCCGCATAGCGCGCAACGGAGCGGAAGAGGACGTCTACCGACGGCCGATGCCGCGAAACCAACGGACCATCCTTCACTTCGACGTAGTACCTGGCACCACTCCGCTTGAGCAGGGTATGTCGGTTGCCTGGGGCGATGAGCGCTCGCCCGCGAATCATCGTATCTCCGTCCGCAGCTTCCTTCACCTGGACCGTGCAGATCGAGTCCAAGCGCTTGGCGAAGGCTGCGGTGAATTTTTCGGGCATGTGCTGAACGATAACCAACCCGGGACAATCCAGCGGCAGCGCCTGAAGGAATTCTCGCAGGGCTTCCGTGCCGCCCGTCGACGCTCCGACCGCGACGATGGTCTCGGTCGTTTCGATCATCGCATGGCTTGATCCTTTTGCAATGACCGCGTCGGCAGTGAGCTTGGGCTGGACCGTGATCAGGGTGGGCGCCTTCTCGCGAGGGCGGGCCCCAGCGGCAGCTTTGACGGCGTCACAAATCCGAACCCGCGACTCCTCGAGGAACAGCTTGGTTCCGAGCTTCGGCTTGGTGATGATATCTACCGCTCCAAGATCGAGCGCGCGCAGGGTGGTATCGCAACCGTCCTCGGCAAGACTCGAGCAGATGACGACCGGGATGGGATGTTGGGCCATCAATTTCTGCAGAAAGGTGAGGCCGTCCATGCGAGGCATCTCGATATCCAAGGTGATGACATCGGGCACGAACGAACGCAGTTTGTCGGCGGCCACGTAGGGATCCGATGCAGTCTCCACTGATCCAACATCCCCGTCGGAGCTGAGAATCTCCGAAAGCGTCTTTCTGACGACCGCCGAATCGTCTACAACGAGGACCTTCAATTTGCCAGCCGTAGTCATCGTAGACTCTTTCGGTAGATCGTGGGCGCGATCTGAGCAAGCGGCACCGAAAGCCCGGTGACCGTCTCGGAGTGACCGAGAAATACGAAACCGCCGGGCCGGAGACAATCGACGAAGCGAAGCAAGATCTGCTCCTGCGTGGCGCGATTGAAGTAGATGAATACATTGCGACAGAAGATTACATCGATAGGACGTGGAATGTCGTAGTGATGATCCAGCAGGTTGAGGCGTTGGAACGTCACCTTGCGCCGCAGCCCGGGGACCACGCGCACAAGCCCCTGGCTGCGATCGCGGCTGCGAAGCAAGTACCTGGCCTTGAGCGCGGAGGGAACAGGAGCTACAGCTTCCTGTCCGTAGATGGCACGCCGGGCACGCGCCAAAACTGCGGTGCAGATATCGGTCGCGATGATTCGCCAGTCGATCCCGTGCGCCTCCGAGAACTCGCTCAGGACCATGGCCAGGGTGTACGGCTCCTCCCCCGTCGAGCTGGCCGCGCTCCACACTGTCAGAGGTTGCGTCGTAGCGCCGATGCCCATGTCGACGAGCTGGGGCAAGACGTGCTGTTCGAGGTACGCGAAATGGTGTGGTTCCCGGAAGAAGTCCGTCTTGTTGGTCGTGACAGCATCGATGAGGTTGATGATTTCCTCTTCGTCGCGCTGTGGTCCCAAGACGCGCGCGGTGTAGGTATGGAAGTCTTTCAGACCAAGCGCGCGCAACCGTCGGCGCAAGCGGGATTCGAGCATCACCCGCTTGGCGGGCGGGACTTGGATGCCGACCTCTTTCTGGATGAATGCGCTGAGCACGGTAAAGTCGCGCGAGCCAAGTCGAACTTCGGTCCAGCTGAGGTCAGACAGCGATCGAGCAGAAGTCTCGCTGGCCATGTTACGCCGCCAGCCGCACGCTGCGAAGCAGCGCAGGGACATCCACGATGAGTGCCAGGGTTCCATCCCCGAGGATCGTCGCGCCCGACAACCCCCGCACACCTTGATACATTCGTCCCAGGGACTTGATCACGGTTTGGTGCTGTCCAATCACGCCGTCGACGACGAAGCCGTAGCGTCTTCCTTCCACCGTGGTGATCGCAATCTGCTCGATCGGTGGACGCTCACCAACGCTGCCGATCCAGTCGCGAAGACGAATGTACGGCACCAGGGTACCGCGTACGTTGGCCAGCCGATTGTCGTGCGAGCGCTCGATATCGAGATCCGTTAGCTCCACGCATTCTTCGACCAAAGCCATCGGTAGGACGTACCTGCCTTCCCCGACCTGAACCAGAAGTCCGTCGATGATAGCCAGCGTGAGCGGAAGCTGGACGCGAATGGTAGTTCCCTTCCCCGGCTCGCTACTAAGGTCGATCTGTCCACGCAGTGCCTCCACCGAGCGTTTGACGACATCCATCCCGACGCCCCGACCGGACACGCCGGTAATGGCTTTGGCGGTAGAGAACCCAGGCAGGAAGATGAGCTTCAACAGGTCCTGCTCCGAAACCTGTGTTTTCTCGTCGAGAAGGCCCGAAGCGACGGCCTTGCGGCGGATAGCCGCGGGATCAAGGCCGGCGCCGTCGTCCCGGATTTCGACGAACACGTTCTGTCCAGAATGATACGCCAGCATTCGGACAGTCCCGACCGGGCTCTTGCCAGCCTGACGACGAACTTCCGGAGGCTCGATGCCGTGGTCGCAGCTGTTGCGGATCAGGTGAACGAGAGGATCGACGAGCCGTTCGATCACCGTCTTGTCCAGCTCGGTCTCCGCGCCCTCGGTCTGAAGCTGGATGTCCTTGCCGAGCTCCGAGGCGAGATCGTGCACGAGACGCTTGAAGCGCACGAAGGTGGTGCCGATGGGGACCATGCGGATGTCGAGGGTGTTGTCGCGCAATTCGGCCGAAAGTCGGCCGATGTCCTCCGCGACGGAGAAGAGCTGCTCGTCGGCGCGGGTCGAGGCGAGCTCCGCCAATCGCGCCTGCGCGATGACGAGCTCTCCGACTAGGTCCACAAGGCTGTCGAGCTTCTGGGCAGAGACACGGATGCTGGACGCCGTCTCCGCCGACCGGGCGACGACGGGGCCCTCGGCGGTTGTCCTGGGCGCGTTGACGCCTGGGATGGGAGCGGCCGTGGCCTTGGGATCGGCGGGGGTGTCGGTGACATCGCCTTCCGCTCGCTTGATCGGCGTCACGGACAGACGCAGATCGCAACGATCCTCGACGAAAATGAAGACGTCACGAATGTCGTTCTCGCTTCTGCTTGTGCGCATGGCGATGTCGAAGCGCAGGTAGCAGGTTTCAGGGTCAAGATCCTCAAGGCTGGGAAGGGCTTCAAGGCCGGTTCGGATCTGACAGGCACCCATCTCATGCAGCTCTGCGAGGATGCCCAGGGGATTGCTGCCGTTGCCGAAGAAGTCGGGATGCGGCGTCCAGGTGATATGCGCCTCCGCCAGGGATGTCTCTTCGAATATCTCGCGCTGCTCGCGCGGAGTCTGTGGCGTCTCCGCCGCAGCCTGGTCCGAATCCTTTGCCAGGATGGCCGCGAAAGCGGCGCGCAGACGCTCGTGCGAGCCCAACGAAACTTCGCCCTGCGGGTCGAGCAACGCACGGATCAGATCCTTGGTCTCAAGGGTCAGGGCGATGATCCGCTGCGTGGCCTGCAACTTGCCTTGCCGTATCTGCGCAAAGACGGATTCGACTTCGTGGGCGATCCCGGCGATGACGTCGAAGCCGGCCATGGCTCCTGAGCCCTTGATGGTGTGAAGCGCGCGGAACGTCTGCGAGATGAGCTCGCCATCCGCCGGCCGCTCCTCGAGCTCGAGAAGTGTGGTCTCCAGCACGGCCAAATGCTCGGCCGCCTCTTCGCGAAAGAGCGCTGCGAGTTGATCGTTGTTGGCCATAGGTCTTGTCCTATCCGATGATGCGTTTGACGACCGAGAGGAGCTGTTCGGGTGTGAACGGCTTCACCATCCAAGCGGTGGCGCCGGCGCTCTTCCCCTCTTGCTTCTTCGTGTCTTTGGATTCGGTGGTGATCATCACGATAGGCGTCAGACGGTGCTTGGTCCCCGCACGCACCTGTTTGATCAAGGAGACGCCGTCGAGGTCGGGCATGTTGAGATCGGTGAGAATCAGATTGAAGCTTCCGACCTCCAACTTGGCCAGGCCATCGCGCCCTCCGGTTGCAGAGACGATGTCGTAGCCGGCCTTCCCGAGCACCGACTCCTCCACTTGACGGATGACCGCCGAATCGTCAACGACCAGAATCTTCTTTCCCATGGCTTCGGTCCTCGTTGCTCCAACTGTCCCCGGTCAAGCCCAACATGCGAAAGCCTGAAGCGACCGCGGGCCCGTGAAGCTCCTGCGGGAAGTAAACGGGTATTTTCGCATTGGCCGCGCTCTTGAAGGCCGCGAGCAACACCTGCAGGCCGGAGGCATCCGCATCCGTCACCTGGCTGGTGTCGACCTCCAAAGGGCCCCCCTGGGCGAGAGCTTCCAAGAGCCGCACCTTGACTTCTGCGGCAACTGTGATGGTGAGGTCACCTGTCAGCGTACATTTCATCGAGGTCCTTTGCACTGGTGGCAATAACGCGCTCCTCTTCCTAGAAGAACTCAATCGTTCCTTCTGCTGACTCCTCATCGGCAGGTTTGCGACTTTCCGCAGTAACCACTGACGCCCCAAGGCTCAGCGCGCCATGCTGAATCCGCCGTTCTTTCTCCATGGTGTAGCGGTGATTCTCGGCTGCTCTCCTGTCGGCTGGTGGTTCGGCGCCTTGGGCCTCCTCCAGCGCGGTCGCGTGAATCTTCAAGAGCTCGCGCGAGATCTGGCGTAACCTCGCGACTTCTTCGGTCAACCCGCGCAGGGACTGACCGATCGCCGTGACATCCGAACGCAAGGTGGCGCTGCCGGCGACGAGCAGCTCAACCGCCTGTCCCAACGAAGACTGGTAGGCTCCAAGACCGCGCACGAGATCCTCAAGCCCAGACGCCACCTCGTCCCCGCTCCGCGCCGATGCGTCTTCGCCCTTCCCCGCCGCACCCGCCATCTGATACGCTTCCTGGCTCACGGTTCGGATAATGGTCGCGGCCGACGAAGTAAGGGTTTCGATCTCGTCGGAAACGTCTTGGATCTCTCGCGACAGCACGGTCAGAGTCAGCCCTGCCTGTCCGACCCGGACGGCTTTGACCATGGCGTTGAGGCCGATGAACCTGGCGTCTCTGCCGAGTCTCGCAACCTCGTCTACCAGCGCCTCCACACCAGAAACGGTCTCGGTCACCTCATCGAGGGCTCGCATCATGGACGCCTCTTGCGTGTCGTGCTCACGAAGCGTCTGCGTGGTTGCGCGAATGCCTCGTTCAAGGTGCTGGAGCGCAGAGATACTGCGGCCCTTCCCTGAGAAGGTCGAGCTTGCCGTGGCCACACCTGCAAGCGTGGATACGATCGATCGCAGGGAGCTGTCGACCTCGGTCAGGCTGGCGAGGAAGCGATCGCAGACACTGTCCAGTTGCGCCGCCTCCACTCGGCTCACGACGGCAAGCTCGGCAAGCCACGAGCGAAAGACGTCGCCCGTCTTCTCCTGATCGACGACTTTGCCGGCGCTCTCGGCGAATTCTCCCATATTCTGCACGATATGCTCGATGACCTGGCGGACGATGTCCTGCACCTGCAGCGACTGCAGAACCTTCTCCACGGCGGTGCGAACCCCCGAGACGCCCTCAGCGGACTTGTTGGCCAACACGTACGAGGTGTTGCAGGCATCCGTCATCGTGGCCAGGTGTCCTGCGGTCTGCTTGCGAAGATGTGTGACGTCCCGGCGATGCCGATCCAGGAACGTACTGGCTTGCGCCAGTGCGGACTGGGCGGTCGTCTTCACGTCGTGACCTCGCGAGAGCACCTCGCCGAATTTCGGCCTGAGCTGGGCCGCCATGGCACGCAGATCGTTGACCACCGTATCGAAGCCCGCGTGCTTTGCGTTCCATCTGGAATTCTCAAGACGGGTGGTGGACGCCAGGGCCTGCAAGGTGGATACGATTTGGTAGAAGCTGCGGTCGAGGCGGGACAGACTCTGGATGTCGCCCAGCACCGCGGTCAACGACTGCATGCCCCGTTCGGTATCGGCTTGGCCCTGTTCGAGTCGGCGGTCGAGCCTTGCCAGTCCCTCCCGAAGATGCTCGGCGGGATTGTCCTGACTTGTTCCCATACGAGTGGCGTCGGAGGATTCCACGAGGAGGCGATTGGCCTCGCTTTCAAGATGCTGGAGCTTCGCCCCGGTTCTTAGGAAAACATCTTCGGAGTCGGACATGAAGAGATTGAGCTCGCTAACCATCTCTCGGAAGCGACGGATGGCTAGCTTGAGTGACTCCTTGGCATCCATTGTCCGAAAGATTGTGTGGCGTGCGACGCAGCCAGGTTTTCTAGTGCGCAGCCGGCTGGACTACGGCGGCGGCAGTCGATGCGCGCAGCTCATCGGAGGTGAAGACACGGTCGAGGTCGAGGATCATGATGAACTCGTCGTCTCGCCTTCCCATGCCACGAATCACGGCGGCATCGATGCGACTGCCCATGTGCGGTGGCGGCGCGACGCTGCCGGATTCCAGGCCGATCACCTCCTGGACCGAATCCACGAGCGCCCCAAGCACGGTACGCTCTCCGTCGACCTCCACCTCGGAGATCACCACACACGTGTCGACGGTCTTCTCGGTCATGCTCAAGCCGAGCTTGAGCCTCATATCGACGACCGGAACCACGTTGCCGCGCAGATTGATCACCCCACGCATGTAATCAGGCGTGCGCGGCACCTTGGTCATCGTCGTCAGCTCGAGGACCTCGCGCACCTTACCGATGTCCACGGCGAAGAGCTCCTGGTCGAGCCTGAACGTGAGGTATTGCGAAGTCGAAGCTGCTGCTGAGGTTTCCATGGCTATTTCTCCACTGTGGAAAACTCTTCGAAGCCGGCATCCTCCGCGTCGCCCCCCAAGTGAAGGGTCACGCCTTTGCCGTTACCCCCTTTCCTTGGCGGGCGCGCAGGCGCGGGCGCCGGAAGAGAAGGTCGCGGCTTGCTGATTCCCGCCGGAGCGACCTTCATGGACCGCCCGGAGGAATCGTTCACACGGAAGAAGGCAATAGCGGATTGTAGCTGTCCGGCCTGGCTGGCCAACTCTTCGGAGGTGGAGCTCGTCTCCTCGGAGCTTGCGGCATTTTGCTGAATGACCTGGTCCAGCTGCTGGATCGCCTTGTTGATCTGGGCCGCCCCACTGTCTTGTTCACGGCTCGCGGCCGTGATCTCCTGCACCAACTCCGACGTCTTCTGCACATCGGGAAGGATCTTGGACAGCAGCTCACCGGCCTTCTCCGCAACCTTCACACTGGTTCCCGACAGCTCGGTGATCTCGCCGGCAGCTTTCTGGCTGCGTTCGGCGAGCTTGCGCACCTCGGACGCAACCACCGCGAAGCCCCGGCCGTGCTCCCCTGCGCGCGCTGCCTCGATCGCCGCGTTCAGGGCAAGCAGGTTGGTCTGGCGCGCGATCTCCTCGATGATGGAGATCTTGCTCGCGATTTGTTTCATAGCGTCCACTGTGCGAGCGACCGCCTCGCCGCCTTCCTTGGCATCGGACGCCGCCTTCAGGGCGATCTTCTCAGTCTGCATCGCATTGTCTGCGTTTTGCTTGATGTTCGAGCTCATTTCTTCCATGGAAGATGAGATTTCCTCGATGGAGGATGCCTGCTCGGTTGCGCCCTGGCTTAGCTGTTGCGATGACTCGCTCAGTTGCCCCGAGCCCGCAGCCACGTTGTCGGAAGAGCCTTTCACCTCGACGACCACCTCGGAGAGTCTTTTCACCATGTCCGCCAGGGCCTTCATCAGCTCGTCGGCGTCCGACCGCGGCTTGACCTCGACCTGAAGATTCCCGCGCGCAAGCTCCTGGGCCATACGCGTGACCTCTTGCAAGCTCTTGACCGTCATATCCATCGTGCGAAGCAGCTGCCCAGCTTCGTCCTCGCTGGGACTGTCTATCTTGATCGACAGATCGCCCTGGGCCATGCGCCGGGCCATGTCCACGCCGGTGCGCAAGGATCGGCCTATCATCTTGGCGATGGCCAGGGCCAAGATTGTGCCGAGAGCGGCGCCTAGGATCATGACCGCCGAGATGAGCAAGCGGGCGCTCTTGTAGATTTCGGCGGAGTGACGAGTCGACTCGGCCGCTCCCTTCGAGCTGATTTCGATCGCTTGTTCGAGAGCCTCCATCGTCGCGTCGAAGGTTTTCAGGTTCCCTGCGTTCGCCGCGGTGGCCTCTTGCTTCTTCATGCTTCGGCTCAATGCCAGAACCTCATGGTTCGCCTCCAAGTAGGCAGCCCAGGACTGGCGCATTCGCTCGTAGCTTTTTCGTGCCTCATCACTGCTGATGAGCTTCTCGTACCTTTCCTCGGTTTCTCGGAGCTCGGTCGTCGCCTGGTCCATGAGACGGTCGTAGCGAGCGATGGCGTCCTTGTCGGTAACCAGGAGATGGGCGAGTGTGGCCCGACGGAACAGGTTGATGGCCATGGAGATCTTCCCGAGCAGTTGCGTTTCGGGCAGCCAATTTCCCGAAATCTCCACACTGACGTCGTTGACCTTGGAGAGTTGGACCACCGAGAAGATGCCGAGGACGGTAGTCATCGCCACCACCGAGAGCACCGCGACCATCAGCTTGACTCCGATTCTCAGATTCCTGAAGAACTCCATTATTTGCGCTCCTTCCTAATCCCCGATCGAACAGCGTGCCGGACGAAGCATCGTCAGATGGTTGCGAAACTTGACTCGCGAAGTATTCAGGTCGGTCTTCCATGTGCCGATAGATAGACAGGAGCCTTATGGCAACGACGCTCAGCAGCCCTACCGAGCCGACCGTCGGCAACGCGATCAAACGCGCGCGGATCACTCTTGGTCTCGGTGAGGTTATTGTTGCCAGCAAGCCGTCCATCGTAAGAACCGTCCTCGGGTCCTGCGTGGCTGCCATCCTCCACGTTCCACGCCTCAGGATCTCGGCTCTTTGTCACGCTCAAATGCCGGAGAGGCACGGCGACGGACGCTGTCGCGACTCTTGCCCGCATCCGTGCTTTCTTGAAGCTCCCGCCACCAACGACCGCAAGTACGTCACATGCTGTGTCCGCCACATGCTGCACGAGCTCCGGCGGCGCAGAGTCAGGAATGACGAGATCGTCGTCACGCTGGTGGGCGGCGCCAACGTGTTGGCCAACATCGATCCGCGCTGGTCGGTCGCAAGTCGCAACGTTGAGGTCGCCGAAGCAATGCTGGCGCAAACGGGAATCGTCATCGCCTACGCCGATACCGGCGGAACACGCGGACGGGTAATCGAGCACGTATCGGACCTGAATCACACGAAGGTGCGCTACCACGGCTCCGAGCGATAACAGACTCCCCTAGCGGCGGTGCTCGGCTTCGCACTTCCGCCATAGATCGAGCACGCTGTTGACCACCGACGCGGTTCCCGCCATCTTCGCTACGAAGGCATCGGGCTTGATCTCGTCGAGGTGACTTTGTAGCGCATCGCCAGTGCTGCCCGACACCAGGACGACGAGCTTGCGACGGCCGTCGGCCAGATCACGAAACGTGCGGCAAAGAAGCGTGACGTCCAGGTTAGGCATGAATACGTCGCTCACCAACACACAGGGCTGGAAGCTGTTGAGCTCGGCGATAGCCTCCTCCATGGTGCTGACCGAGCGCACGAGGAAGTCATGCGCCAAGAAGGCATTGCTGAGCGCGACGGCGGAGACGCGGCTGTCATCAGCGACCAGGATCTTACGCTCCCTCACCTCCTCGGGGCTCGCCTGCGGGCTTGGCTGCTCGGCCTCGGCGCGCAGGCCTAGGAGCAGAAGATGCGCCAGACGATGAACAGCGCGCACGCAGGCTACGTGGTCGCTCCCCGTCCCGACCAAGAGATTCTGTGTTGCCGCCTCGGCCTCGTCGGCAGCCTTGACCAGATCGGCCCGCTCGTGTTGTGCCGCCTCAAGCCTGATTGATCGAAGATGCTTGGACAGCTCCGCAATTCTCGATTCGCTCGGCCTTTGCAGCGCAGCGAGCCCCGCCGCCGCCTGACGTAAGCCTGTCTCATAGAGATGAGTCGGCATGAAATCGAACCTCCACCTAACTCAAGCGAGCCTCATCGGCAGTTGCGAGGTCGACTTGAGATCGCGCTTGCGCGCTCGCCCGAGAGGGATTTCGTTTGTCGGGCAGCAGCAGAACCCAGATGACGTAATCGGCTGTGTGGCGGTCATGCGCCGTGATAGCCTTGGGCTGGCCGTCGACTCGACACATCGTCAACCTACAACCTCTGGACTCGCTCATGCCATTGCTTGGACGCGACACCATGGTCACCGGGCCCCTGCCGGAAGGCGTGCTCTTGCTCGAAACCTTTCAGGGCAAGGAGGCGCTGGCAGCACCTTACACATACCACCTGACCCTCTTGTCGGAGGAGCCCAACCTCGCGGTCGACGCGGTTTTGGGACAGATTCTTACCGTCCACATCAAGCTCGATTCCGGCGCCTTTCGCTTCTTTAGCGGCGTCGTCACGTACTTCGCCAAGACCGGGATCAGCATACGGCACACGCGCTACGCCGCGGTTCTGAATCCGAATCTGACGCTATTCGACTACACCCGTGATTGCCGTATCTATTTTGACTCCACCGTCGACGACATGGCCAAGCTGGTGCTGACCCATCCCAAGCATGGTGCCAACGTCGACGCGGGCTCGCTCGCCGGCAAGTACCGCATGCGCGAATACTGCGTGCAGTACCAAGAGAGCTACTTCAACTTCATTCAGCGGCTCTTCGAGGAAGAAGGCATTTACTACTTCTTCAAGCACGGAAATGACAAACACACCATGATCCTGGCGGATTCGACCGCTGCGCACGCCAAGGCTCCGGGCTACGAAAGCGTGATGGTCGTGCCCAAGGAGCTCAAGCAAGTGATCGAGGAAGAGCACTTCTGGTTCCTGCAGGTTGCAGGATCGCTTTACCCCGGCAAGTTCTCGACCTTGCAAGCCTACGACTACACCAAGGTGCGATCCAAGCCCGCCCAGCTCCATTCCAAGCCCTCGGCCGCGCCGCAACCCGGTGCCGATTTCGAAGAGCTCGACAATCCCGGCGCGCTTTCGCAAAAGTCCGACGCCGAAGCCGACGCGACCGTACGTGACGAGATCGACTGCGTGGCCAACACGTTCATCGAGGTGGAAGGTAACACCATGGGACTCGGGGTCGGGGATCTCGTGACCCTGGCCAAGCCGGCGAGCGAGATCGCCTACAGCCCATTCTGGAACGACGCCGATTTTGGCAAGGAGTACCTCGTCACGTCCGCGACCTATTCGATCAGCATCAACCAGCACGAAAGCGGAGACACCGTACCATCGGACGAACCCTTCCGCGCCACGTACACCCTGCTCGACAGCAAGACTCCGTTCCGTCCCCGGCGGCGCGCGCTCAAACCGAAAATTGAAGGACCGCAAACCGGCGTGGTGGTGGGGCCGTCCGGTGACGAGATCTACACCGACAAGTACGGCCGCGTGAAGGTCCAGTTCGACTGGGACCGGTTAGGCCAAAGCGACCAGAAGTCGTCGTGCTGGGTGCGGGTGGCGCAGGTGTGGGCGGGCAAGCAGTGGGGCGCCATCCACATTCCGCGCATCGGGCAAGAGGTCATCGTCGAGTTTCTCGACGGCGATCCGGATCGGCCCATCATCACGGGTCGGGTCTACAACGCGGAAAACATGCCGCCCTACCAGCTACCCGAGCACAAGACCCAAAGCGGAATCAAGAGCCGCAGCAGCAAGGGCGGCGGCGCGAGCAACTTCAACGAGCTCCGGTTCGAAGACGAAAAGGGTAGCGAAGAAGTCTATCTCCAGGCCGAGAAGGACATGAACATCCTCGTCAAGAACGACGAGACGGTGACCATCCACGGCAACCGCACCGAGACCGTGGACAAGGACGAAACCATCACCATCCACGCCAACCGCACCGAGACCGTGGACAAGGACGAAACCATCGCCATCCACGCCAACCGCACCGAGACCGTGGACAAGAACGAGAGCATTACCATCGCGGGTGCCAGGACCGAAACCGTGGGTAAAGACGAAAGCGTCAGCATTGCGGGCGCGCGAACCCATACGGTCGGCAAGGACGAATCTCTCACCATCGGCGGCGCGCGCGCGAAGTCCGTGGGCAAAGACGAAACCATCAGCGTCGCAGGCGCCCGAGCAGCGACCATCGCCAAGGGCGACACCTTGACCGTGAACGGCGGCGGGCGAACCATTGACATCACCGGTGACGACACGGTCAAGATCAGCAAGAAGCTGGTCGTGGACGCCGGCGACGAGATTACTCTCAAGTCAGGGGACGCCAGCATCACGTTGAAGAAGGACGGCAGCATCACCCTCAAGGGCAAGGACATCACCATCAAGGCGTCGGGCAAGATCAACGCCAAAGCCGACGGCGACGTCATCATCAAGGGCAGCAAGGTCAGCGGAAACTGACGCCGGGGCGGCGCGATGGCGCCCGTCAGCACTTGTAGACGCGGCAGATTTCTTTTAGCACCTCGTCGGACATGAGCCGAAGCTGCCCGATCGCGGCCGAATCGAGGACCGAGCGGGCGGTGAGCAAGCATTCTCGATGAGCGCCACGGGAGTCTTGGCGTTCAGTTGAGCTCGGCCGAAGGCCTGAGCAGCAACCTGCCCTGGATGGTTCGCGTGGTGGTCTCGACGAGTACGTGGTCGGGGATGTATCGAAGCGGACGCATACCTGGTTCTCGGCTGGAGTTGCCGAAGTGTTGCGTGGTCGCGAGCCCGAATTTGGGAAACTCGCGCTGGTGGGTCCTCCGAACCGCAGAACCCGAGCTTCAGACCTGTGGTACCTGCGGGGTCAAGATGAATTTGCTTCGAAGGGCTGTTTCCTTAGAGGCCTCCGGATCCGGCTGCTCGAGCCACCCGTGGGGTGGTGCCCCGTGGGGTGGTGCCAGGGACCTGTTCGCGGCCAGGGACCTGTTCGCGGCCAGGGACCTGTTCGCGCGGGGGACCTATTCGCGCGGGGGATGCGTTACTCAGCCCTCTTCGCACTTCTCAAAACGGACTTGGCCGCCGATTTCAAGCTCTGCAGCGAGACCCTGCTCATCAAGAGCGAACCCATCGCCAGGAAGCTCCTGGTCGCCATGCATCTTGTCCCTTCGGGACCTAGGGCCTACCCACCCTGCCCCTGCCCCACGCGGCTGCGCCGCGCCCGTCGCCCGCAGAAGTTCCCGAGCTTCACCCTGCGCGTCCGCCTCCGGGACGCGATCGGAAGGCGCAGGAAACGGAAGACCGGGTGAACTGACCGGCGGCCCTGATCGGGTCGCGACGGGGACGAGTGCGCCCTGGGCGAGAGATGCCGACAGATGCTCCCTTGTCTACCCTCCGCCCACACCATGATCCGCCAGGAGATCCACACGGCGACACACCGGCGTTGGGCCGGACCTGAGTGGAAGGGGTTCTCTGACGCAGAAAAACCTGGTTCGTTTTGACTAGGCACGGAGAGGTGATGTCGACGATAACAAGCCTTGATTCTGGGAAGACCAACCTGGAAATTACGGTCCCCGACCCGAATAGCACAGCCCCCGACTTGGCGCGGGGTTTTTCAATCAAAGGAGCATACGGCCATGCCTGAAGTCGATACCAATGCCAAAGAGAAGCAGTACCATCCCGAGATTCCGCAGAAAATGGACCCATTTTTTCTGAAGGGATCGGGTTCCTACGACTGGGGAATGAAGAACCGCCTGGCGCGCACTTTCGATCCCCAAAGCGGTCGGACGGTCATGCTCGCGGTGGACCACGGCTATTTCCAGGGGCCGACAACCGGGCTCGAGCGCATAGACCTTTCCATTGTCCCCCTCATTCCCTATTGCGACGCGCTCTTCTGTACGCGCGGCATCCTTCGCTCGCTCGTTCCTCCCCAGAGCCCCAAACCCATGGTTCTGCGCGCAAGCGGCGGACCGAGCATCCTCAAGGAGCTTTCCAACGAGGAAATCGCGATGGACATGGAGGACGCGCTTCGGCTCAACGCCAGCGGTGTTGGCATTCAGGTGTTCGTAGGAGGAGAGTTCGAAACCCGCTCAATCCATAACATGACCCGCCTCGTCGACCTCGGTGTGCGGCACGGCATGCCGGTCATGGGCGTGACCGCGGTTGGCAAAGACATGAAGCGCGATGCCGAATACTTTCGCCTCGCCTGTCGAATGATCGCTGAGCTCGGGGCCACCTACGTGAAGACGTACTATGTAGAGAAAGATTTCGAAACCATCACCGCCTCCTGCCCGGTACCCATCGTGATGGCCGGCGGCAAGAAACTGCCGGAGCTCGACGCGCTCAAGATGGCCTCCAATGCTATCCTCGGTGGTGCATCAGGCGTGGACATGGGCAGGAACATCTTCCAGAGCGACGATCCGGTCGCAATGATCCAAGCGGTGGGTGCGGTCGTGCACAAAAACATGAAGCCCGAGCACGCGCTCGATCTGTACCAGAGCCTGAAGCGTGACCGCGCCGCAAAGAAGAAGGACTAAAGCAAAGACCTCATATGAGCACTGAAGCAACGACGATGAAAGCCGCAGTCTGGCACTCCAACCGGGACATTCGGATCGAGGAACAACCTCTCCGTCGGCCAGGCGATCGTGAAATGTTGGTGAGGGTGATGGCCTGCGGCATCTGTGGCTCGGATGTGGTCGAGTGGTACCGTCTACCACGCGCGCCGCTCGTCCAGGGCCACGAGCTCGGCGCCGAGGTGGTCGAGACGGGCTCCGAGGTGACTGGCTTTCATCGGGGCGACCGAGTCTTCATTGCGCCGAAGGTTGCCTGCTTGGAGTGTAAGTACTGCCGCGGCGGCCACTACCCCCAATGCGTTGGCATCAAGGAACGGCTGCCCGGGGCATTCGCCGAATATGTCCTGGTTCCTGAGGCTCTCGTCAAACACGGCACGCGCCCACTCCCCGATTCGATTTCGTATGAACAGGCCACTTTCATCGAGCCGCTCGCCTGCGTTGTCCGCGCTCAGCAGATCGCCAAGCTGGAAGCCGGACAGAACGTTCTCGTCTTGGGCTGTGGTATGTCGGGGCTACTCCAAGTTCAGCTTGCCAAGCACAAGGGGTGCCGTGTTGCAGCCACTGATGTCGACCCACGCAAGCTCGAGCGTGCCACTGGCCTCGGGCTCGACCACGCAATACTGGCGACTGACAATGTCGCGCAAGAAGTTGAGAAGTTCTTCAAGGGCAAGGCCGACGCGGTGATTCTCTGTACGGGTGCTCTTCCGGCGGTAGAGCAGGCGTGGGCAACCGTCGACAAAGGCGGCACAGTGGTATTCTTCGCCGTGCCCGGGCCGGACAAGACAGTGACCATTCCGGTCAACGCATTCTGGACCAGCGAGATCCGCGTACTCACTTCGTATTACTGTGGCCCGAAGGACATCGAAGAATCCATGCGACTGCTCGCCGCGGGAGACATCGAGGTCGAATCGCTGGTCACGCATCGGCTCCCGCTTCACGAGATCGGCCGAGGCTTCCGCCTCGTACTCGAAGGCAAAGAGGCGATCAAGGTTATTATCGAACCACAGTCGAAGACTGACTAACACTCGCCCACAAGGGCGGAGGGATACGCGATGCGCATCATGCATATCGGACTTGCCTGTAGGAACGAGCGGGATGCGGATCGTTTCTTCCGGGACGTTCTTGGCCTAGTCAAACAAGAACCCAAGACGATTCCGGTCTCGATCACCAATCCGCTCTTCGGCCTGAGCTCGCCGCTTCCTGCCGTCAATTACATTGGCGCTGGGCTTCACTTCGAGGTGTTTCTCACGAATGCGCCCGGTGACCCGGCCGGCCGGCTGTCCCACGTCTGTCTCGAAGTCGGGAACCTGGGCGCCATGCTAGACCGGGCCACTTCGCTCGGTCTGACAGTGACTCGTGTCCCCAAAGGCGACGGCTGGGTCGTGTTCCTTGACGATAGCGACGGCCACCGCTTCGAGATCAAGGAAGGCGTTGCGGGTGAAAGCGCAGGGATTCCGGCGAAATACTGACAACGTTACATTCGGATTGAATCGTCGTTTTCGCAGAGCCCCATCGCGAGGCGAATCGGACAACAAGGTCAACTTAGAGCGAGCCGTCATGACTTGTCGATAATTTGCGGTCGAGACGCGGTCGTG
>CAZBIU010000057.1:0-24559 GCA_964491625.1 uncultured Myxococcales bacterium | reverse complement strand
GGCAGTATTGAAGACCAGCTCTCCCGCTTGCTCTTCGGCAGCGCCGAAGCTCTGTCCGCGGTACACGCTGCCATCTTCGAGCGCCAGCAGCGCCGGCGACGACTTCTGATTGCTGTCAGCCAAGAACTTTCTCCTCTGCGAAGACGATGTTTCCGCCCACGATGGTCAGCATAGCGCGCCCACGCATAGTGCGCCCGACGAACGGCGAGTTGCGCGACTTCGATCGGAAGCGGCTTGCGTCGCATATCCAAGTGGCCTGCGGATCCACGACGGTCACGTCCGCGACCGACCCCGGCGCCAGGGTACCGCCCGGCAGGCCGAGAATCTTTGCTGGCGCGGCGGACATACGCGCAAAGAGCGCCATCGGGCTCATGGTCTTGTTCGCCAGCAGCTCAAGACACAGCGGCAGCGCGGTCTCGAGGCCGATCATGCCCGAGGCCGCCTGCTCGAACTCGACGTCCTTTTCCACCGACGAGTGGGGGGCGTGGTCGGTGGCCACGACATCGACGGTTCCGTCGGCCAGGGCTTCGCGAACCGCGGCCACGTCGGCCTCGCTGCGCAGGGGCGGGTTCACCCGGGTCGAGGTGTCGTAGCCGGCGCACGCCTCGTCGGTGAGCGTGAGGTGGTGAGGCGTGACCTCGCAGGTCACCGGCAAACCGCGCCGCTTGGCCTCGCGAACCAGGCGCACGGTTTCGGCCGAGCTTACGTGCGCCACGTGGTAGCGCGCGCCGGTGAGCGCGACCAATTCCAAGTCGCGCGCCACCATGCACGACTCGGCTGCGGCCGGCTGGCTGCGCAGGCCGATGCGGGTCGACGCCGCACCCTCGTGGGCCGGGCCGTTGGCAGACAAAACCGTGTCTTCGGCGTGTTGAATGACGAGCAATCCCAATCCACGCGCGTACTCCAGCGCGCGGCGCATGACCTCGCTGTTCATGACGCTTCTGCCGTCGTCGGAGACCGCTACGCAGCCCGCTTCCTGCAGCTCGCCCATCTCGGCCAGGTTTTCGCCCTTCTGGCCCTGCGTGATGCAGCCGATGGGATAGACGCGCACGACGCCGACCTCTTGGGCGCGCCGAACCACCAGCTCGGTCACCGCGCGGTTGTCGTTGGGCGGAACCGTATTCGGCATTGCGCACACGGCTGTGTAGCCGCCCGCCGCCGCCGCCGCCGTGCCGGTCGCGATGTCTTCCTTGTATTCCTGGCCCGGCTCGCGCAGGTGGGCGTGCATGTCGATGAGCCCGGGCACGACCCACATGCCCTTAACGTCGATAACCCTCGAGCCCTCCTTCTTGGCATCGAACGAAGCGGCCAGGCCCAGCTCGGCCCCGACAACCTTGCCGTCCCGCAACAGCAGATCGGCGCTGCCGTCCAGATTGCGAGCCGGATCGATAACGCGTCCACCTTTCAGAAGGATGTCAGCCATGAAATGCGCTCCTCACATAGGATTTGGCAAGCGATCCTGTCAAGCACAACTGCCTCTTACTCCACCGCGTCGCTGCCGCCGCCGAGCAGGTACAGCACCGCCATGCGCACGGCCACGCCGCGCGCCACTTGGTCCAAAATGACCGACCTCGGCCCGTCCGCCACGGCCGGGTCGATTTCCACGCCCCGGTTCATCGGCCCGGGGTGCATCACGATGGCGTCGGGCTTGGCCAGGCCGAGGCGCCGCGGATTGAGCCCGAACAGACGTGCGTACTCGCGCGTGTTGGGGAAGCGCCCGCCAGCTTTGCGTTCGAGCTGAATGCGCAACATCATGACGACGTCGGCGCCTTCCAGCGCGGGCTCGACGCGATCGTAGGCTTCCACGCCCAGGCTCTCGATGCCGAGGGGCAAAAGCGAGCGCGGGCCGGCTACCCGAACTTTCGCGCCCAGCTTGCGCAAAAGGAAGATGTTCGAACGCGCCACCCGGCTGTGGTCGATGTCGCCGCAGATCACCACGGTCTGTCCCTCGATCTTACCCTTGTGCGCGCGGATGGTCGAAGCGTCGAGCAAGGCCTGGGTCGGATGCTCGTGCTGGCCGTCGCCGCCGTTCACCACCGCGGCCTTGATGTACTTGGTGAGCAGCGCCGGCGCACCGGCCTGCGAGTGGCGAATCACCACGATGTCCGGGCTCATCGCGTCCAGATTGGTCGCGGTGTCGATGAGAGTTTCGCCTTTGGTGGTCGACGACGCGGATGCGGTGAAGTTGATGCCATCGGCGGACAGGCGCTTGGCCGCGATTTCAAACGACGTGCGCGTCCGGGTCGACGGCTCGAGAAACAAGTTGACCACGGTCTTGCCCCTCAGGGTCGGCACCTTCTTGATGGGACGCTCGGCGATTTCCAGAAAGCGCTCGCCAAGGTCCAGGATGGTCGTGATTTCCTCGGCGCAGAGGTGCTCGATGCCGAGGAGGTGCTTCTGTGAGAACGCGTGCGGCCCTTTCATTTCCCGTTCCTTTCCAGAAGTACGGCGCGATCCAGTTCGCCATGTTCGCTGAAGGTGACGTGCACCGACTGTTCTGCGGTGGTTTGCTGGCGCACGCCGACGTAGTCGGGCTGAATCGGCAATTCACGTCGTCCGCGGTCGACCAGCACCGCCAGTTGCACCGCTCTGGGACGGCCGTAATCGACGAGCACATCCATCGCGGCGCGCACGGTCCGGCCGGTGAAGAGGACGTCGTCGACGAGAACCACGGTGCGGTCGTCGATGCTCTGCTTAAGATCCGTGGGCCCGATTTCGGGCTTGGGCAGTCCTTTGAAGACGTCGTCGCGGTATAGCGTGATGTCCACCGCGCCCAGGTCGGGCCGCTTTTCGCCGCCTTCCACCAGCAGCTTCACCATGCGTTCGGCCAGGATCGCGCCGCCCGTGTGAATGCCGACGAAATAGGCGTCGTGGCCGACCCGCTCGACGATTTCAAAGGCGATTCGACGCAGCACGCGCGCCATGCCCACGGCGTCCAGGATCTCGGAACGTTCGACCAATTTGCTCTCGGCTGACGTTGGGCGAAGTTTCATGTCCGCGGTTCTCCTCTGACCTTTCGGCCAGCAGGGATAACGCCCCACCCGCGCGCAACTGTCAAGCGTGGTTTTGGGGAAGGAAGAGGGCCGCTTCGGTCACCGACTCACTCGTGGGTGTGGTGGAGGCCGACGCAGGCAGCAGTGGCGCCGAGGTCGGCGGGCCGCGCGGAGGCCAGGCGCCTCCGATCGGGTGGCGCAGAGTCATCAACGACAATGCACACCGTAGCGGGCGAATGACCGGTAATTCGGAAGGCCTGCGGATAGGGTACGCGATTCCCGCAGGCAATGACCGCGGGTTCACCGGGAAAGCTGGCCTCGCGATCCTGAAACACCACCAGGTCGACGAACGGCTGCACCGGCGGCGGGCAAGTGACCAAGGCCTTGAAACGATCCTGATCGGCGAACGACGTGGGCGCCAGGGCGACCGAGCCTTGCCTCTCACGTACCAGATCCAGCGCCACATCGCCGCCCTTGCTGTGGATCACCCGCGAGGGGTGCCAATCGTGCTTGGTCGGCCGGAGAGCAACCAACAAGATCACAGCAAAGGCGGAGGCCGCGACACCAAGCACGGGCCAATGCGGACGCCGCCTTTGCCGCGCCCCTGTCGTCGGAAGCGCGAGCAACTGGTCGCGAGCATCATCTTGGATTCGCGTAAAGCAAGACCGGCACCGGTCGCACGACTCCAGATGCGAAGCGACGGCCTGTCGCTGCTCGACCGGCAGCTCTCCCAAAAGGTAGCGCTCGAGTCGCAGCCACGACACGGGTGTGCACGGACCACCGTCGTTCAAGCTGGGCGCCTCGGGGCCGGTCACTGCTCGTCCTCCTCCGAGGCGCGCCCGGCCAGCGCGCGGATCTCGTCGCGCAGGCGGCGCAGCTTGCGCACGACGGTCTTGCGGCTGATGCCCATGATGTCCGCGATCTCGTCTTGGGTCATGTCGTCGACGGCGTGGTACACGAGCACTTCCCAAGCCTGGGCGTCGACCTGCCGGGCAAGGCGCGAGAGCAACTGGCGATCGACGACCCGATCCTCGACCCGGGTGCGGACCTCGCCGCGCAGAGCCTGCTCGTGCAGAGCAAGCAACCTTCCGTGGTTCCTGCGGTCACGCAGGTGATTGAGACAGCGATTGGTAATCGCGCGATAAAGATACGGCAAATCCGTCGCTGCCTCGTTGCGCCGGAGCAGATCGACGAACAGGCCTTGCACCAGGTCTTGCGCTTCGTCGCGACTTTGCAGCATGCGTTCAGCCTTTCGCAGAAGCGCGGGTCCGTAGCGGCGGTAGATCTCCATCCCGGCATCGACACTAGTTGCAGGTCGCGAGCCACGCCACGCACGGCCCGGCCCCGGAGGCGCAGTCGCTATCGACTTGGCATCGCTCGAAGGTCTGCTTGCAAACCAGCGTGCCACGGTTACACTGCCCGCTCGAGCATTCATCGTCGCTCGAGCACCCGGCGCCTGTCGGTCGGTTGCCAAGTGGAATGGGCGGTGCCGTGCAACCGCTGGCATCAGAGACCTCGAGCTGCGCCAGCACGGCGGAGCCCTCGCTCTCCTTCGTGATGTAGAACGTGGCACCGTCGTACCAAGTCGGCGCCGACACCAGGAGGGTAAGCTCATTCCAGCGGGTGCTGGGAATGCGCTCGCGGTAGTCGATGGTGCCGTCGGAAAGGAGGTCCATTTCCCAATACACCGAGGCAGCGGGATCGATATTGGCGATGACCGAAAATTTCAGGCAGGAGACCGACGAGATGTCGGACTTCTGGGCCAACACGACGTTCGACCCCAGCAATTCGACGCCATAGTCCCGTTCGTGCCAAGTAGGCGCCTTGCGAATTTGGCCTTGCTGCAATTCCCACTTGCATAGTGTGTCCCCACACCAGTCATCAAAGCCGGGGTCTTCGTCCAAGGGACAGCCGGCGAGAAACGTCGCAAAGAGTGCCAGCGCGCAAATCGCTCTCATGGTTGACCTCCTTCAGTAGGCGACGCGAGCGCCGAGCTGCACGGCAATGCCGCCGCTGTCGTGGGTGTTGCCGAAGTCGTTTTCGATGATGGGCGCATAGTAGTAGCCGGCTTGCAGATGGAAGCCGAGCCAGCGCCAGGGCATGATCGCGAGGCCGGCGAGGGCGCCGACGTAGTAGCCCCAGAAGGTGTGGTCCGCGCTGCCGCTCGGATCCTGCCAGTGCGTGAAACCCGCGGCTGGCCCGACGCTGACCTGCGCGAACGGGCTAATGCGGTTCCGCCAGAAGGCATGCATGGTGCGCACACCGACGCCGAGCCCATAACTCGACCAATTGAAATCAGCCTCCGGCGAAAGGCGGTGGTGATCCTCCGCATCCAGCTCCAACAAGCTCAGCACCAAGGCGAGATGTGGACGCACCATGCGCGTGGCGGTCAGCGAGATCTGGTGCGAAAGCCCGAGCCACACATTGCCGCCATACTCGCCGAAGTCGAATTGCCTCAACACGTGCGTGTAGCTATCCTGGCGCGACGCGAGCACGCCGGCGGACAACTCGAACGCCCAGTGCGATCCTGCGACCGCGTTGCCCTTGGCCGCCGCGACGTCCAAGTCCGACGGCTGGCACCGGCTTGTATCAAGCGTGACCCTCCTATTGTCCGTCAGGGTGACCTCGCATTCGCTGAGCTCGTCACCCTGGCGAAGGTAAGCGGTGTAGTTTCCTGGCGGGAAGGCCATGCGCACAGGCTCGCCGCCCGCCTTGTCCAATTCCGCCAGCACGATGTCGCTGCGTCGCTGCTGAAGCAAGATGCGGCCGGCGAACGACGCCGGAATGAAAAGTTGCGCGGAAGCGGCGGCTGGATACGACAGCGACACGTCGCCCTTGCCGCGCAGATCGGTTTCCAGGGTCGCGTGCTGGGCCCCAACCGAGGTTGCCGCCGTGCCCGTGAGGGTGTGGTTGTACGTGAATTGATAAGCCTCGTCGAGGCTGACCTTGCCGTCGTGATTGTTGTCGCCTGCACCGCGCAGGGCGAGCAGCAGATTGTGGGTGAAAAACGAGGCGTGCAAGACGTCCGACTCTTGGCTCAGCTCGGCGGCGCTGCTCGACGCCATCACCGCGATGCCCGAGGTGTTGAGCCGCGCGACCGCATTGAATGAAAAGTCCGCCGACTGCTCGGCGCCTTTGACGTGCGAGAAAGCTCCACTCTGGCAGGCATCGAGAACCACCACGGTAAGACTACTTGGCACATTCAGGATCTCGCGGCGCAAATCGGACAGCGACATCTCCTCGCGGCCCAGGGTCAGGGCGTGGGAGCGAGAGTGGCCGGAGTAGTAGAAAAAGAGCTGCGTCTGCTCTCCCCGCTGCTCGTGCGCGCGCAACCGCTCGCGCAAGCTGGCCAGCGCGGCCAGCAAGCGGCCGCGGTCCGGATGCAACACGAGCAAGACGTTGGCGCTGGGATACCGACCCAGGTCGCCCAGGACGTCCGCGACCCTTTGGGCGTCCTCTTCCGCGTAACGAAGCTCCTGCTGCCCTTCGCCCGCCCGGTTGCTACCCACGACGAGGGCGTAGTTGTTGGCGGCTGGGGATGCCTCGGGAACATGGGCCTCTGCCACCGGTGCTGGAACCGCCGCCGACCAAGCTGGCGGCGCCCCAACGGGAACCAGCGTGGCGACGCACGCCACCATGCGCAAGATGAAGCTACTCATGACATCTCCCTCATCATGCCCCTAAACACATGAGCGAGGGATCCTGGGTCAGCCGATCTCTGCGTCTCGTGGAGGCGAAGCTCGCCAAGCGCAGTGCCGGCAGCCTGATGGCACCGTGGGTTCGAACCCCGCAAGCCCCGGCTCTGGTGGCACTAGGCCTTGCCGTAGGGAGCGTCGAAGCGCCGGTGGAAAGCGCCGTTCCGCTTGAGGTGACTGTTCCAATAGAAGTTCGCCAGGCCAGTCCAGATCACGATCCGCAAGACGGTGCGCATGACCGGCCCGAAGGTTCGCGGCCCGGCCATTCGCCGGGCAAGCTCGACGGAAAATTCGCCGTCTTCGCCCAGCTCGCGTCCGGCAACCCGGAAAAGCTCTGCGACCTTTGCGACCTGACGCTCGGGAATCGAGCGGATGCTCTCGACGTTGCCTTTGCGGAGCGTGCCGAGGTGAAGGAAGCCGAGACGCTCTGACAGACGGGCCAGGTAATCGCCCAGCACCTCGGTGTGCACACCCTCGGGAAATCCGGACTGGATGATGAAGGCGACACGCTTGCCGCGCAGCCGCGCCGGATCAACGGCGCTGAGCGATTCGAAAAAGGCCTTCACAATGGCCGGCATGGAGTCCGTGTAGAGCGGAAATGAGAGCACGACCTCGTCGGCATCGAGAAAGGCCTGTAATGGCTCTGGGCGCGTCGGCTGGGGCGCAAGGTCGACGATGGGCGGGCCGGGAATGCCGGTCTGACCAAGCCCCTCCGCGATCCAGGCCAAGATTCTGCGCGAATTGCCGTCGCGGCCCCGTGGCGATCCGTTAAGCAGCAAGCGCTTCATGGGCGGCCTCCTCGCTGGCGGTTGTGGTGGTCACCGCGAACAAGCGCAATCGCGTGCGCGTGTTGCGCGAGAAGCGTTCGAAGAAACGGCGGACGATGGTCAGGTCGCGCTCGTCGTCGGCCGAGGTCGGGCCGACGATGACACCCACATCCGCGTTGTGCGCGTAGCGATGGCGGTGATGGCACTCTCCGCCCACCAACTCGATGTAGGGATGGGCGAGCGGAACGAAGCGGTCCTGCGCCTTCTTGGTCAGGGCGCTCACCGTGCCGAGCACGAGCGGACTGGCCCACACGATAAGGTCCGCGCCAACCATCTTAGGATAAAGCCCCGCCATGTCGTCCTTCATCGCGCACAGCCCGGGCGTCTTCCACCAGCAAGTCCAGCAACCGACGCAGTAGCGAAGGCTGAGATCGCGCAGGTACACGCATTCCGCTTGATGGCCCTGCTGGGTAAGCGATCGCATGAAACCGGCCAGGTAGTCGTCGAAACCCGAGGGTTCGGGGTTTCCGTTCAGGATCAGGCAATGCATGGGCGGCCTCCTTGGGTTATGTTGACACTGTCAACATCCATGGAACTGCGGAATGTTGACACTGTCAACATAAAAGTGAACAATGGCCGCATGCCCGAGAAAAAGCGGTATCACCACCCGGATCTCAGGCAGGCCCTGCTCGGCGAAGCGATGAAGCTGATCGACGAGGAGGGGCTGCGGGGATTCTCGCTGCGCAAGCTAGCCGAGCGCGCCGGCGTCAGCCGCGCCGCCCCCTACCGCCACTTCGAGGACAAGGACCAGATCCTGGTCACGCTGATGCTGGAGGGCCACCGCCGGCTGCGCATCGCGCTCGTCGCAGCCCGCGACCGCCGCAAGGGCAATGCGAAGGAAAAGTATCTGGCGATGGGCCGGGCATACCTCGATTTTGCGCGCGGCAACCCCGAGTACCTACGCGTGATGTTCTCGCGCGAGGCCATGACGGCCGCCGCGGGCCTCAAGGATCGCCAAGACGTTCAGCAGGAAGACTACGATTCGTTCGGCGTCGTGGAGGCCATGGTCCGCGACTGCCAGAAGGAAGGCACGCTTCCGCGCACGGCAGACGTTGGGGCGGTGGCGCTGCTGGCGTGGGCCGAAGTCCACGGCTTGGCGCTGCTGTGCAACGAGGGCGTGATCGCGAAAATGTCGGAATCGCGCGGCGGCTCCGAGCATCGGACGCTGGAGGCGATCTTCGCCTTCATGAAGGCGCGACTTCGGAAGTGAGCCACGCCAGGTAGACAAGGATCGGCTGCTGGACCGAGGATGCCCGAACCGAGTCGACTGGCGGTGGCGCCCTACTCTAACCCTGCTGAAATCCGGTCCTTACGATCTCGCAGCCGGCTGGGGCCGACTCGCCTAGCAGCGCTTCTAGCACCTCGACTGGTCGTGCGCTGCCGAGGGCACTGACTACGAGGCCAAAGGCGAGGACGTCATCGCCCTCCCCTTTTTCCCAACCCAGTCGGTCGGCCAATTGACACCGTTCCTCGGGAGAAGCGGTCCGGGCGAAGACCATGCTCTTGCGCACGTCCACCGTGGCTTCGCGGTCGGCGCGGCGGCTGTCGCTGCGCTCGCGCCGGCGGGCCACCAGCGGGTCGCCGGCCTTCCACCTCGACTCGGCTGCGTGGGCGGAAACGCCATCGGGCAGGCTGACCGCGTAGTGGGCCGCGGTCAGTACGCGACCAAGCGGCGCTTCGCCGTCGGCGAGCGCAAGTGAGGACAGGAACTCGATACCCGGCGGTGAAACGGAGCGCAGACGTCGCAGGATCTCATCGGCGGCCAGGTGATCCACGAGCTTCACGTCGAAAAGCTCGCCGAGCGATGGAATTCCAAGGCCAAGCGCGGGTCCGAACGACAATCCCGGCTTGGGATGGAAGCCGCGTGAATAGAAGATTTCCAGGCCGGCCCGTCGGAACGCCCGCGGCAGGTGGCGGACCAGGTCCAGGTGGGACAGAAACGCCGCCGGCCCCAGCTTGGAATAGCCCAGGCGATAGCGCGCAGGCTCGCCCTGCCCCGAATCGGTGTTGGGCCGTGGCGACGGGCGCGACGACGACGTGGCCCCATCGGTCTTCGCCATCCGACGGCTACCGATCATCGGCGTGCGCGGCGACCACGCGTTCATCCGGCGCAGGAAAAACAGCCGGTCGCGCTTCATCTCGTCAAGGTCGCACGCAACGCCGCAGTCGTAGCAGACCAGCTTGCGCGCGCCCCCGGCTTCGCCCTCTGCCACGTTCGCAGGGTGCAAGAGCTGACCTGCCGGCTTTCCGCACGGCGGCGCCGCCTGGTGGCGAAGCGCCTTGCGCATCTCCTTGCGCAAAAACGCCTCCTCGACGCCGACGTCGATGTGAGCCCACGGCAGGCGAGCGTCCTCCGCGATGGCGCCGAGGTAGCGGCCCGGAGCGAAGCCATGCGCGGCCTTCTCCTCGTCCACCGCCTGCTCCCACAGGTCGACGCGCAGAACCTCGTCCCAGCCGTCGAAGCGGCAACCCAGGCGAAAGGCGCGTTCGAGCAGGTCGGCGCAGGCGCGATCCCCGCGGGCGAAGATCGCCTCCAGGTGCGATTGCCGGTTGTTGTGCATACGCACGTCCACGCGCAGGCGGCGCGCATGCTCCACCAGCAGCGCGTGCTTGCGCGCGGTCTCGTCGTGACTGTCCATGGCCGCCCACTGCAATGGCGTATGCGGCTTGGGCACGAAAGTGGACACCGCGGCGGTCACCCGCGCCCCACGCAGATAGCGTCGCCCGACCTGCTGCACGCGCGCCGCGGTCTCCACGATCCCGATAACGTCCTCGTCGGCTTCGCTGGGCAGGCCAATCATGAAGTACAGCTTCATGCGTTGGTGCCCGTGCGAGAAAACCCGGTGCGCGGACTCGATGATGTCGGCCTCGGTGACGTTCTTGTTCACCAGGTCGCGCATGCGCTGGGTGCCGGCCTCGGGCGAAAAGGTGAGCCCCGTGATCCCGCCCGCCGCCAGATCTCCCAGCAGCTCTTCGTCGAGCCCATACGCGCGCAGCGACGAAACCGACAGCGACACCTTTTCTTCGCGCAGCTTGGCCATCGCCCGGCGCACCAGGGGCGTCACGCACGAGTAGTCGGCCGGCGAAAGCGAGGCCAGCGAAGTCTCGTCGTACCCGCCCTTGCGAATGCCGCTGACCAGCGCATCGATGACAGCCACCGGATCGCGCTCGCGCACCGGCCGGTAGATGATGCCGGCCTGGCAGAAGCGACAGCCCTCGGTGCATCCCCGCGCGATTTCCACCGCCATGCGATCGAAGACCGCCTCCGCGTGCGGCAGGGGCGAATCATCGGGAAAGGGAAAGCGGTTGATGTCCTCGACCCAATGCCGGCGCACGCGCACGGGCACGCGAGGGTCGGTGGGCGCTCCCACGACGACGAAGCCGGTCGCCGGGTCGCGTTCCGTCGCGTACAACGCTGGAACGTAAAGCGGGTATCGCTCAGCCAGACCAGCCAGAATCTCTCGCCGCGCGACCCGGTTCCGGCGCAATTCGGCGATCTCCACGCAGAGCGCGGGCAGAAGGTCCTCGGCCTCTCCGATGAAGAATGCGTCGACGAACGGCGCCAGGGGCTCTGGATGCGTCGCCACTGGACCGCCGGCGAGGATCAGCGGGTCGCCGTCACCGCGCGCGCCCGACCGAAGCGGAATTCCACCCAGGTCCAGGATGTTGAGCACGCCGGTGTAGTTGAGCTCGTATTGAAGCGAGAACCCGACCACGTCGAAGTCACCCAGCCGGCTTGCCGTTTCCAACGTGTAGAGCGGCAACGAACGCGCGCGCAGCTCGTGTTCCATGTCGGGCCACGGCGCAAACACACGCTCACAGGCAATATCGCCCGACTTACCGAGCAGGCTATAAAGGATCTTGGTCCCGAGATGCGACATCCCGATCTCGTACGCGTCGGGAAAGGCCAGACACACGCGCGCCCGAGCGTCGGATGCTGGCCGCTTCTCGCCATACTCACCACCGGTGTAGCGTGACGGCTTCTGGACTTGCGCCAAGAACGCCGCGTAAGGATGGCTCCTTCGCCGTGAGTGCATCGAGCCCGAAGTGTAGCAGCCCGCCGGCCTACGTCCCGCCCTGCAGGATAAGCGGGAAGTTGGTCCCGTACTCCTCCGAGCTCGCCGGGAACTTCCAGCGCTTCACTGCGTTCTTGATGCACGGCTCGACGAGAATGAAGCTGGCCGGCGCGTTCACCACCACGCGTTGCACGACGCCTGACGCGGCAATCGAAACCGTCACATCCATGCGCCCGCTGGTGAGGTGGGTGTCCATCTTGAGCGCGCGCTCGTAGCACGATCGGAGGGCCGATTGGTTGTCCGGATTGCGAACCACGCCGCTGATCTGGCTCTGCGAGACCGTTTTCACGCCTTCGGCGAACGGGTTCGGCCGAGCGCTGTCGTCGCGCGCAGGCTTGCTGGGCTGCTTGGGCGCGACCGGCCGTTCGACCGCGGGGCCCACCGCGCGCACCTTGACCGCCGGGTGGTGTGGGCCTGCGGGGCCTGCGTGCGATCCACTGGCCGAGCGCTCCTCGGGCGCGGGTGCCGGCGCGGTCGCCACCGGAGGCTGCTTCGGCTCCTCCGGCTGGGCGATCTCCTCTTTCGGGGGATCCTTGACTGCGTCCGGAAGCTTGGTCGCGTCGCTGCGCAGGTTCACCAGCACCAACAATATCACCAGCACCACCAAGCCTATGGCCGCGGCAACGTACTTCAAGCCAGGTTGGCGCTGGAACAGCTCGGCCAGTCGCGACTGTTTAGGGGCGAAATCCACGCCAGACATCGAAGGCTCGATGCCTTCCATGGAAATCGCATTCGACAAGGGGGTCGAAGATGCGTGGGACGAAGCCGCGGCCATCGCTGCCACGACCACGGCCGGCGGGGGCGTCACCACGTCGACGCCGTCGCCCGTGTCGAAGGTGATCGCCGGTCCCGAATCGAGGCCCGACATCGCGAACGGGGACGGATTCGGCAGGGTGGGCGGCTCTCCCAACGTCGGCCGAATCGGCACCACGTTCAACGGCCTGGCTACGGCGGACGGCAGCGGATGCACGGGCGGCGGTGTCCGCTGGTCGTCAATCTTCGAAACCACAGCCGCGGGCTCGGCGCCCGGGTCGCGAAGATTCTTGCCCCGCTTGGTGGTCGCGTCCGCAAACTGATGCGATGCGGGCGCCGCGGCCGCAGGGACCATCAGTTGGTTCTTGCGTGTCGTGTCCTCGATGAAACTGTCGGCATCAGCGTCCCCGTCGGGGGAGACGATATCGATCGCGGCGGGGGCCACGGAAGGTGACCCCAGGGCGGCCGGCTGGTTGGCAGGCGGGGCCCGCTCCTCGGTGCGCTTCGCCGCGTGCAGAGGCGCCGGCGTTGCTCCGGGTGCTCGATGGAAAGCCGGCGTCGGAGTTAACGAGGCCTTCGTGGCTGCAGCCGGTGTCGCGGAGGCAGCCCGGGGCGGCAAGGGCGGCACGGGCCGCAGCAGGTTCATCTCGCGGGCCAACACCGACACTTCGCTCGGCGGTTTCCACCCGGACATTCCCTCCTTCCACACGTGGACGACCTTGCTCGGCCCGATGGCGACAATGCGCTTGGCGGCCTCGGTGCGTGAGAAGGGACCACTCTGAGCGCCATCGGCGGCGACGTACCACTCCACGCGTCCGCCTAGGGGATCCTGCGCCGCAGCCGGAGACGGGGTTGCAGCCGGGGGCGGAGGCGGAACCGGCACGTGCGTCCTTTGGCTCCCTGTCGGTGGCGCCTTCGGCCCCGAAGCCGGGTGCGGCTGGGGGCCCGGTACGCTCTTGCCGGGCGCCTGCGGTGGAGCCGTGGGGCCCGACGCAGGCCGGGCGCCCGCGGGCGGAAGCCTCGGCCCAGATGCCGGGTGGGCGGGAGCCGCGGGTGAAAGCTTGGGTCCCGAAGCGACCCTGGCGGATACCGGTGGCGACCTCAACCCCGACGAGGAAGATGCCGCCATCTGGGGCAAGTGGGGGTCGGATTCCCCAGGTCCACCCTCCAGGACGGCAGAGCTTTCTTGAACGAGGATGACATTGCCGCAGGTCTTGCAGCGAATGCGCAGAATCTTCCGCCTGACCTTTTCGTCCGCAATGGAGTAGCGGGTCTGGCAGCGATCACAGACGAACTTCATCCTTAGTTCCGGCAGCTCCTCGGCAGGGCAGGGTAGCACAGCCGAGGCGCGCAATACACTCCGTCCGGATGTCATGGCTGTCATGGCTGGACGGTTTCTTTGCAGGGAGTGTGCCCGCCATTGCCCTGGCCCTATCCTAGCGCCTATCCCGCCCGCAGCCACATAAGCAAGCCAACCGACGCGGCGATGAACAGGGCGATGCCCACCGCGATGGCGGTCTTGGAACGGCCCGGCGGCTGAGGCTCGTCGACCTCCGCCCGCCCAGCGACCGGCGGGCTCTGGGGCAGGGCCTCCTCGTCTGACTCTCGCGAGGGTTCGGCGGCGCCTTTCGACTCACCGTCCGGCGGGCCGCTCGCGGCGTCCGCTCCGGCAGAGACCGAATCAGTGCCGGCGGCGGCCTTGCGCAGGTCGGTCACGGACTCAGAGAACACCGATTCCCCGTCCACTTGACCCGCCGAGCCGTCTGGATTGTCAGTCGCTTCGCCGGGATCCTGCCTGGGTTGATCCACGTCCGCCCAGATGCCGAGGGCGGACGTGCGCAGGGCCCGCGCCAGGGCCGCGCCGGGGCCGTCGAGCTGCTGCAGGTCGAAATCCAGGTCTTCGCGGTCCGGCTCGGCCAGCTCGTTGCCTTCGACGAAGGCCTGCGCGCGCTGCCGTCCCGCATCCGAGATCAGCGCGTCCGCTTCCTCAGAGAAGATCTTGGCCACGTAGTCCGCCATTTGGCAGTTGTTGCGCAGGTGGGCGCCTGAGTGCTCCAGGAAATCGTGCAGGTCGTTGTAGAGCTCGCTGGCCGTCCGATAGCGGTTCTCGGGCTGCTTTTCGAGCGTGCGCAGGACGATCATCTCCAGCTCGGGCGGGTATTCCTGCCGCACGAAGGTGGGCGGCTTGGGTCGCTCCTCCACGATGCGCTTCGAGGCAACTTCTCGCGGCCCACGCCACAGACGACGTCCCAGGGTGATCTCGTACAGGATCGTGCCGAGGCAGAAGATGTCGGAACGACCGTCAAGAGGCTCGCCCTTCACCTGTTCCGGCGACATGTAAGTCACCTTGCCGGGGCGGACCCCCGATGTCTCGACCACCGTCGGCCCCTGACGAGCGATTCCGAAATCGATCAGCTTCACCTGACCGGAATTGCCGATAAGCACGTTGGTCGGCGAGACGTCGCGGTGGATCACGTGAAGGGGCTCGCCGGTCGCGCCCATGCCGTCGTACATATAGGCAAGAGCGCCCGCGATCTCGGCCGCGATGTACGCGCCGACCTCGATGGGGATAGACCTGGTCACGGCGATCGCGCGCTTGGCCAGCTCGGTCAGGGTCCTGCCCGCGATGTGCTCCATGGCGATGTAGTGCCGTGCGGATTCTTCGGCGACGTCATAGACGTCCACGATGTTGGGGTGGTCCATGAGGGCTGAAAGGCGCGCCTCGCCCAGAAACAGCTCGACCACCTCGGGATACTCTTCCCAGCGAGTTTGCAGGACCTTGAGAACCAGTTCTTTTCTGAAGTGCCCCATCGCCTCGTGGTGCGCTAAGTAAATCTCGGCCATACCGCCGGTGGCGAGATGCCGATCGACCTGGTAGTGCCCCAGTTGCAATCCGATGAGCCCGTTGTTGCTTGACATGCTTACGACCGGCAGTTGCTGAAGGAACCCTATCATCGTTGTCGACAGGCTGGGAGGGGTTACAAGCGGAAACCGGGCCGGATCCGGCCATCGGATCCGGCCACCGGTCACCGGCGCTCGCGGCTGGGCTAGTCAGCCGCCCCGCCGTCGTATGCGGCGCCTGCATCGGTGCCGCCATCTTCCTGATCGGCGAAGTCCACCGTCACCTTGGCACGCCCGTTCTTGTACAAGGTCAAGGTCACGCTGCTGCTCTTCCCCTGAGCGATGTTCACGGTCTTGGAATCCGACAGCCACATCGGCACCGTCGACTTGGTTACGCTACTGCACGCCTGGGAATAGGCATTGGCTGAAAACACAACCGGTCCGACGGGCAATCCAGTGAGAGACTCGCTCAGCGTGTTACCTGGCGCGACGTCGTAGTCGTGCTCCTCGGTGCGAAACTCGCCCGCCGCGGTGACAACCACGCAGGCCACGTTGTCGGGAATGGTTCCCACGCTGAGCATGGCCTGCCCGCTTTCCTGGTCGCCGGCCCCCTCGGCCTTTGGGTCGCCGTCGCAGCCGACGGTCGGGGCCAGGACGAAAAAACCGAGCAGGGCCGAGATGCGAGAGATGCTGAAGATCTTGCGGTTGGTATTCATGATCGGGTCTCCTCGAAGGTTGTTGACGAACACCAACCTTCTCGGAAAGCCCGAAAAAAAGTTGCTAGGACGTCGCCGTTTCCAGCCAACGCAACGGCGACGTCAGACCCGATCTCAGCCCGATTCCCGATGCGGCGGACAAGTCAGGCAGAGCCGGGCTCTCAGAACTGGCTAAGGAACGTCCAGACTTCTTGCGGTCCCCAGCTGCTCGACTCGTTGCCGCTATCCGGATAGGCGGTGTGGGGACCAACGAAGGAGCAAAACTCCAACGGATATCCTGCCGTGCAGCCGGTCAGCTTGGTGCAAATATGAGAGCCAGTCGCCTGCGGAGGTGTCGCCCATGTGCAGCCGTCGACACCGGCCCAGGTCTGGGCGATGCTTACCCCTCCCGAGTAGTTCAGCACGCTATCGTTGGTGCCGTGCGAGGCGTAGTACGCTACCGGCTTGCTGGCTTTGCAGTTCGTGCTGTTGCTGAGATAGGCCACGGCGTAGATCGCAATGGCGCGAACCCCCCATGCGCCCGTTCCGCCTAGCGGCCTCTCGCACGCGGTTTGTTCGGACATGCTCGCCCCGTAGCTCCACCCCGTTGCATAAATGTGATTCGTGTCCACGCAGAAGTTCTCTTCGACCTGAGCCACTACGGCATCGGCAAGCTTCATGTCCTCATCGCTCGTGTTCGGCCATCCACAGTTCGATTCCCCAATCCCAGTTCCCGTGCAGCCCGCGCCATTTACTTGCCCATTGGGCGCCACGAAAATCGTGGTGTTGTTGGAGAGTGGGAGCAAATCATAGTATTTTTCGTTGTACACGGAGTGGTCGTTGCTGTTGAGTGCGTGATAGGCAACGACGAGCTTGTACGGCTTGGTGTTGTCGTAGTTGGTGGGCACGTTGAGAATGTACCTGCGCGGCATGTTGGCGGCCGTAATTGAGATGGGGTTGCCGTTGTTGTACTGGCTGCTCGTGATCGTGGACGTCTTGCCGCAGCCGGCGCTCATGCCACTCGCGGTGCTGCCATCGATTCCGTTGCTGGTGCTTCCGCCAGTGCTGGTGCCCCCGGTCCCCGGTGTGCCACCCGCGCTGCCATCTCTGCCGGTACGGCCGCCGCTGCCGGGCCCTCCGTCCGCCGAAGTCACGCCGCCGCTGCCGGTGCTGCCACCCGGAGCGCTCACGCCCCCGGTCGCGACCGCGCCACCGCTGCCGATCCTGCCGCCGGCACCAGTGGCGCCGCCCAACGCGGCCAAGCCACCCGAGCCCGAGCTCGAACCGCCGGTGGTGGCAGCTCCGCCCGTCGCCGTGGTGCCACCGCTGCCGCTTTTTCCGCCAGAACCGGTAGTGCCACCGGAGCTGGCGACGCCGCCCGTTTGGTTGCTACCTCCGGAGGCAGTCGAGGAGCCGCCTGTCGCACTTGAAGAGCCGCCGGTTGCTGAGCCGCCCTTGGCTGAGCCGCCGTTGGAAGATGACTTTCCGCCGGTGCCGCCACCCGACGGCGATGTGGTGCTGGAACAGGCAAGCGCGAGCGAGCCCAGGCAGAGAATACAAAGACTAACCGGTTTGAAGAATTGGCTGCGCATGATGTCCTCTCTGACGGAAGAAGTTTTCTGCGGGCCAGGCGCACACGCCGGCCTTTGAATCCAGTTCCCGGAGCTCGCCTTCCTGGCTCATCTTCGTGACCACTGTCCTTGACCAAGCGCAACAGAACCGGGGCAAAGCATCGCCCACGACGACAACTGCCGTGCTGCTATGGCGCGTCGTCCAACGGCCGCGTTCCTACGCCAGGCCTCGCGCCCCGAGTCCTGCCACCGAGACTCGCGTTGACTCTGCCTTTCCGGCAGTCTAGCTTGCGACCCATGAAGGATGAAGCCCTGTCGCTTTCGGATCCCAAGGTCTTCGATCTGGTGCGCGCCGAAGAGCGCCGCCAGGCCGAAAAGATCCGCATGATTCCGTCCGAGAACTACGTGTCTCGCGCGGTGCTCGAAGCCTCGGGTACCGTGTTCACGAACAAGTACAGCGAGGGTTACCCGCAGAAGCGTTACTACGAGGGGCAGCAAAACGTCGACCCGCTCGAGATCCTCACCCAGGATCGGGCCTGCAAGCTGTTCGGGGCAGACCACGCCAACGTGCAGCCCTACTCGGGCTCGCCGGCCAACCTGGCGGTGTACCTGGCCTTTTTGAAGCCGGGCGACAAGGTCATGGGCATGGCGCTGCCCATGGGCGGCCACCTGACCCACGGGTCCGGCGTGTCCATCACCGGGAAGTTTTTCCAACCGGTGCCGTACGGGGTGCGCAGGGACACCGGCCGCATCGACATGGACGAGGTGCGCGAAATCGCGCGGCGCGAGCGCCCGCAGCTCATCTGGGCCGGCGGAACCGCCTATTCGCGCATCTGGGACTTCGCCGCCTTTGCCGAGATCGCCAAGGAAGTGGGCGCGCACTTTGCGGTCGACATGGCCCACATCGCCGGGCTCATCGCGGGGGGCGCACACCCGACGCCAGTTCCGCACGCCGAGGTGGTGACCACCACCACCCACAAGACCCTGCGCGGCCCGCGCGGTGGCATGATTCTGTGCAAAGACCCGTTCGCCCCGGCCATCGACAAAGCGGTCTTTCCCGGGCTGCAGGGCGGCCCGCACGTGCACAACACGGCTGCGCTGGCGGTGGCGCTGAACGAGGCCGCGCGCCCGGAATTCAAGCAGTACGCGCACCAAATCGTGGCCAATGCCAAGGTCCTGGCGGCCGAGCTGATGGCGCGCGGGTTCCACGTGCTCTCGGGCGGCACCGACAACCATCTTTTGCTTGTTGATCTGACCAACAAGAACGTGCCGGGCAAGGTCGCTGCCAAGGCGCTCGACAAGGCCGGCATCGAGCTCAACTACAATGCGGTGCCCTTCGACCCCCGCAAGCCCTTCGATCCGTCAGGAATCCGCCTGGGCACGCCCTCGGTCACCACCCGCGGTATGGGCGAATCCGAGATGAAACTCGTCGCGGGATGGATCGACCGTGTGGTAGGCAAGCCGGACGACGAGACCGCGGCCAAGGTTTTTGCCGAGGTTCTCGAAGTTACCCGCCGTTTCCCCGCCCCCGGCATTCTGCTGCAATAGGACCCCATGCGCGTATTTCCCCGTTTCCCCTCGAAAAAACTTCATACGTCCATCTTCGCCGGCCTGGCCGCCGCCGCTGTGTTGGCGGCCGTTCACCCGGCCAGCGCCGAAGTCATCGAATTGGTCGACAAGACCAAGATGAACGCGAAGATCATCCACTACTATGACGGCGTCTACTCGGTGGAATCCCAGGGCAACACGGTCAAGATCCCGAAGGAAAAGATCCGCAGCATCACCTTCCAGATGCCGGCCCCGCGTCCCGAGCTCTCGACGCCCGAAAAGACCTTCGAGCGCTGGCGCAAGGCCCTTGCTGAAGGCAGCCTGGAAAAGGTCATCGACTGCTACGCCCTCATGTTCCAGGGCATGCTCGCCATGCAAATGAACCAGGTCAACGACGGGCTCAAGAAGATGCAGAAGGAAATCGAGGGCACCAAGTTCGCGCTCAAGGGCTCGTCCATCAAGGGCGACAACGCTACCCTCAAGGTCACGCGCCAGAAGGGCGAGGATCAGGAGACCGTCGACATTCCCTTCGTGCACGAAAACAACGAATGGAAGATGTTGCCGCCGCAATAGCCGGACGGACCACCTGCGCGCCCTGGCACGGATGAAAAAGTACCGCCTTCCATCAACTCTGCTGGCCGTCTCGCTGGGGCTGGCCGCTTTATGGTCCGCACCGCAAGCTGCGCTCGCGGCGGCCAATGTCGATCCGTTCGCGCGGCCGGGCGAGCGAAAGCTATCGCCGTTTCACGTCGCCCAGGCCGAGGAGGCGCCGGACCAGGCCAAACCCGCCGAGGCAGCGAAGCCTGAAGCCGCTGCGGCACCCAGGGCCTCCCAATCCGACGAGCCGCCGGCCTCCGATCCGTTCGAGGCGCCGAAGCCGGAGATGACCGCGGCCAAGCCGGTGGCCGCCGCAGACAAGCCCACGGTCGCCGCACCCAAGGCAGGCTGTTCCCGCGACGACGAGTGCCCGGCGGGCACCATCTGCGAGAGCGGCGCCTGCCAGCCCTTCGAGCGCCCCATCGACATCCTGCTCTACCGCAGGGAGGGTCGTAGCACGTCGCTCATCCCGTTCTACTTCTCGCAGCGCGGAACGCCCGGCTATCGCGTCCTGGCTCCGATCTACTTCCATTTCTGGAGCCAGGAATCGCACACGCAAATCGTCGCGCCCTTCTACTGGCGGGTGGAGGACTACCTTAAGCAGCGGGTGGTTCTGGTGGTTCCGCCGTACGTGCAGACCACCCAGCCCGACGCCCGCTCGTGGGCGATCTGGCCGTTCTTCTATCTGTCGACCAAGTTCGGCTGGGCCGCGCCGCCGTTTCTCTCGTTCAAGGTCGGCGATCCCGACCACGGCAGCGCCTTCGGCATGTGGTTTTTGCTCTACTTCTGGACCCGCACGCCCACCTCAAAATTCGATCTGCTCTTCCCGTTCGCCATTTCCACACGCAGCAAGGAATCGGCGTTCACCTGGGCGGCGCCGCTCAACTTCTACTGGCGAAGCGGCGACGACAAGAACCTGCTGGCCCTCCCGTTCTTCTACCGAAACGAGCACAAGACCGGCGGGAACTTCGCCTCGTGGCTAGGCTACGCCTCGGGCGAGGGCCACAACACCACTGGCTCGTTCCTTTGGCTCTATTGGTACGGCCGATCCAAGGCGTCGAGCTACGACGTCCTGTTTCCGATCCTGTGGAGCTTCCGTTCACCAGGCTCCAACACCACCATCGTGCCCCCGCTGTTCCATTTCCGCAGCGGCGACACGTCGATCGGGACCTTCGCGCTGCTAGGCTGGTGGGCCGCTGACAGAAAAGCCGGATCGAGCTGGCAATTGGCGCTCCCCTTCTACTTTCGCTGGAGCCGCGACAATGGCGCGAAGACGCTCCACCTGTGGCCTACCGGCACCTATTCGCGGGACGATAAGGCGGGCTCGCGCTACCTGACCATGCTGGTGCCGCCGCTGCTCTACTGGCGCGACAAAACTTCCGAGACCGATTTCGAGCTGCTTTACCTACGCCACCGGGACATTCCTGGCGACGCGCTCACCACCATCGTCGGCCCGTATTACCAGCGCGACGACCCCGAGGGCACCACGCGCTCGTTGTTTCCGCTCTTCTGGTATTTTCGCGACCGAGCCTCGGGCGCGACCGCGCATTCGTTCCTGCCCTTCTACTTCCGTCGCAACTCGCCCGACGAGAAGCTGACCGCGGCCGGCATCTTCCCGCTGTGGGCCTACCACCGCAGCTTCTCCGACGGTGGGTCGAGCAGTGGTTTCTTCCCGCTGGTGTTCTTCGGCCACCGCAAGCAGAAGAGCCACGCCGTGGTGTTCCCGCTCTTCTGGCGCTTCCGCGGCCCAGAATCGACCACCACGTCGCTGCTGCCGATCTTCTACGCGTCGTCTGACAAAACCTCCCGCACCACCGCGGTGTTTCCCCTGCTCTACTTCTCCGGACATGAGTTGGAGGAAAGCTACCAGGTCCAGATTCCGTTCTACTGGCACTTCGCCGACCAGCGCAGCGGGACCTCGACCACCGTGACGCCACTTTACTTTCGGTACAACCATCCCAATGGCTATGCCGCCGGCATTTGGCCCGTGTTCTTCTGGGGCGGAGGCGGCCAGCAGCGCCACTTCGCCTTGTTTCCGCTGTTCTGGTGGTTCCGCGACGATGCCCGGGATTCCACCACCACCGTGGTCGGCAACTACCTGCACCGTCGCCACGGCAGCGAGACCACCGACGCCTTCTTTCCACTGTTCCATTATCGGCGCGGCAGCAAGCCGGGCGGGCCGGATGAGACCAGCCTGACCGTCTTTCCGCTTCTCCACTACCGCCGGGACGCGCACGCATCGCTGTTCGCCTCGCCGCTTGCTATCTGGTCGCGGACCCAAGAGCGAAAGGTCGGTTTGGTAGGGCCGTACTTCTGGTACCAAAGCACCACCGTCGCCAGCCGTGGAATCCCCCTGCTCTATCTCGACCACACCCAACTCGACACCGGCGAGCGCACCCGCATGTGGGGCCCGTACATCGCCCTTGACGGCCCAACCCACCACGCGCGCTCGCTGTTTCCACTGTGGGCGCGGTATCAAAACGCGACCGAACGGGGAACCTGGATCTTCCCCTCCTTTTTCCATCTGAGCCGCAACGACGGCTACCAGCTCGATACCTTCTTCCCGCTGCTGTGGCTGTCGAAGGCGCCCAGCGCTCACACCACCGTGGTCGGGCCGTATTTCACCCATCATTCGCAGGCGGGCAAGTCCGCCGGGCTGTTGCCTTTCTACTTGTCACGTGAAAGCGCGACCAGCAGCACGACTGTCACGCCGCTCTATGTTGCGCACGAAAACCGCAAGACCGGCGACCGGCGGTTTGTCTCGTGGCTCTACTACCAGTGGAGCAATCGCGACGAGATGTTCCGCACGGCGTTTCCCCTCTGGTGGCAGTGGAAGACGGCCGACAAGAACGCTGCCGTCGGCTTCCCGCTCTTCTGGCATTTTTCGAACCGGCAGACCGACACCTCGACGACCCTGGCCGGCCCGATTTACTGGTCCCGCGAAGGCAGCCAGCGGACCCGAGGCATCTTGCCACTGGCGTGGTATTCGCGCGACGAGCAGAACGGCGCGAACAGCAATGCCTTGATGCCGCTCTTCTATCAGAGCCGAGCCCGCACCTCCTCGATGTTCGTGACCTCGCTCGTCGGCTATCGGCACAACGCCGACAACACCTGGTGGTACGCGCTGAATTTTTTCCGGCTTAACGGCGCCAAGGACACCTTCAACACCTTCTTCCCGCTGTGGTTCTACCACCGCAACAACATCACCGACACGCGCACGCTCTTCGTGCCGGCGCTGCTCCACTACTCGCGCAAGAGCCCCGAGCGATCCTTGAGCTCGTGGCTTCTGCTCTTCTGGCACACCAGCAACGTCACGTCCTCGTCCACCTTCGGCTTGCCGCTGTTCTACGATTTTCATTCGTACCACCAGAACCGCCTGACTGTGGTGCTGCCGCTCTTCGTGCGGTATCGAAACGAGAGCGCCGACGAGTCCACCATCCTCACACCGCTGTTCTTCCGCTACGGCAGCCCCAAGGAAGCCACCACCATCGCCTTCCCGCTCTACTGGCGCTTCTGGAGCCCTGACCGCAGCACCACGGTCTTCTTCCCCATCTACTACAACGTGCGCCGGCCGGGCTCGGACACCACCTACATCTTCCCCAACTTCTACTATCGCAAGGGGCTCGGCAGCGAGGCTGGCACCTCGCACTTGTTCGTGTTTCCGTTCTGGGAGTCCGAGGTCAAGCGCCCCGGCGACTACATGTGGGAAGCCTTGCTGGGAGTGGTCGGCTGGGAACGCATCGGCCGCAACCGGTTCCTCAAGCTGCTCTTCATCCCATTCGAGCTGGAAGCCGCGCCGGCGGCCAAGACCGCCTGGTACGGCAAGCCCCCGCGCACCAAAGAGCGTGTGGCGCGCGGGCTCGACATCAAGGCTTGGTAGCCCGCCAGATCTTCGTGGGGGCTAGATCTCCAACCCCTCGAAAGGCGGGAACGACGCCCAGGGCTTGCAGGGCTTGGTCGCGTCCACCGCCGGAGCGGCGCCGGACGCCTGCTTGATCACGGTTCCCGTGCAATCAGGTAACCTGGATGCCGGAATGGCGGTCCCCGAAAGCTCGGCGGGGCCGGCCAGCAAGTCGAATCCATCGGGCTGGATATTGGTGGCGGTCCACTTGGATTTGCCCTCGACTGCGAAGTTCGAAAGGAGAATGAGAATGCTGGCCGGGGGAGGGGTCTGGCCCGCCAGGGTCGTGCTGGCCGTCGTAACCACGTGCGGGGCAACGCCCTCTTGGAGCACCAGGCCCACCATGCCCACAGGGGTTGGGTCCTTTCCGTCGCCGTTGTCGATCGAGAGCGCCACCGGGGCGATTGACAAGTCGTCGAAGGTGAACGACGTTCCGGTGGAATCTATCGACGTCACGGGGTGCGTGCCACCTATTCGCGCGATGGCCAACGGCCCGATGTTCGAGAGCACCACGCCGTCACCCACTTGAATGGGACTGCCGGCCGCGTCTAGCATCGGCGCGCTGGTCACGACCGAAACTTGCCCGGCACCGGTAGCCGGTAGCGTCACGCTGGTAATCGTGGCACCTCCCACGGCGGCGGGCTCACAGGCTGTACTGCCTGGCGTCGCGGTAACGCAAACTCGGATGGGCCGCGAGACCTGTTTGTTGCCGGCGAAATCCGATGCGACAGCGGCGATGCAGGCCCAGCCGTCCTTCAGGTTATTCGATGCATCGAATTGCCGGCCCGCACATTTGAGATCGCTGCCAGTGTCAAGCGGCGGAACCGTCCAGATGGCCGGCTGGTGGGCGTCGTTGTAGTCGAGCGAGTAGGTCATGTACTTGTTCTTGGGCTCGCTGTAGGTGGTAATGCAGAGCGGATTGGGGGGATTTCCATCCGCTCCCGCGCAAGACGACCCCGGTTCAGGCGTGAAGTCGCCCGCGCCGCCAGCGGGGAGGGTCACCATGTCAAGCAACTGGGCCTCCTGCGAAGACTGGGGAGACACCGAGGGAATCAGCTCGGG
>CAZBIU010000056.1:20412-24727 GCA_964491625.1 uncultured Myxococcales bacterium | reverse complement strand
GACCATCCTCGCAGGCCCCCAGAATCAGCGTTCCAGCGAAAACCAAGGGAATGCCCTTCGACAACAGCGTCATCGGAACCATCCTTTCAATAACTAATCGTGCGCAACGTGCCCAATTACTGCCGGGCGAACGGAAGATACTACAAGCCCGGATGATGCAAATAGAGAATTATGTGCCGGCAATACTAGATTGCTTCGGCCGCCGCCAATAGAGCTTCCACACCGCAGTCGAAGCGCGCCGGCGGCACCAACAGGCTTACCACCAGGGTCGCGCCCAGGCGCAAGTCGAAGAAGTATCCGGGTTGCACCAACACGCCGTGATCATGAAGCAGTTGCAGCGCCCACGCCTCGTCGGTCATGACCTCGGGAACACGGAGGATGGCGGACCAGCCGGCTTCGGCGGGCAGAAGTGTGCACGGGGAATCGCGGCCGACTCGCGCGGCCAAGGCGTCGCGGTTGCGTGCCACGCGGGCTTGGATCTCGGCGCGCAGGACAGCGCCGATCTCCAGCAGCTTCGGCAGCGCCACTTGCACCGGGGTTCCCACGGAAAGGTAACTGTCCGCCACCAGGTCCAGATTGTGTAGCGCTTGCTCGACCACGTCGGCTGGGCCGGTGGCGGCGATCCAGCCGAGCTTCATCTGCGGCAAGCCACTCGCTTTGGACAAGCCACCGAGCGAAAACGTCAGCGCAGGCAGCGCGCGCCCGGCGATCGCCCTGACCGCGTCGGGCGTGGGCGCAAGGGGAAAATCGGCGAACACTTCATCGGCGATGATGGCAACGCCGTGCCTGGCCGCGAGCTCGGCCAGGCGCTCACAGTCCCCGTCGCCGATGTACGACCCGGTCGGGTTGTTGGGGCTGACCACCACGATGGCAGCGGCGTCGGCGAAGTCCACGCTGGCGAAATCCACGTGCCAGCGACCGTCGAAAGCCAATCGGTACGGGCGCGGGACCAGCCCTTCAAGCGACGTGAGATAGTCGAACAGCGGATAGCTCGGCTCGGGCACCAGCACCGTCTGGCCGGGATTGCCCAGCAACTTGAAGAGCAGCGAGTACGACTCGCTGGAGCTTGCGGTGAGCACGACGTGCTCGGCGGGCACGGCCGCGCTCCGGCGGGCGTAGTCGGCGGACACGAGCTGCCTTGACTGCAGGATTCCGCGCGGCGACGGCTGGTAGCGCGCGACCGCCGGATTGGCGAATGCCTGCGCCAGCGCTTGCGCAGGGTAGGGCAGCTCGGCCTCGGTCGGATTGGACAGGGTGAGATCGAGGATCGCAAGCCCGGCCCTCCGGCGCGCTGCCTCGGCGCCGGCCATGGCGTTTTCCTCGGTGGTCCACGCCAGGCGTCGCGAGAAGGGCACGGGCAGCGTCACAGGGGCCCGACGTCCTCGGCGTGTACGAAGCCTTCAAGGCCATTGGCCAGGTGGATGCGCGCCCAGTCCTGTTCCCGGTCGAGGATACGCACGCGCAAACCACCGTGCACTTGGAAGCTGGTGCGGAAGTTGTTGTCGGCGCCTTCTTTCACCGCCACGGTGTCGGGCAAGACGACCGCGAACGGGATGCGATCCAGACTCACGCGGCCGACGAGCAAGAGCCCCGCCAACAACGCACCCACGCCCAGGATGGCCGCGCCGGCGGTGATGGCCACGCGCGAATCCGCGGCGATACGGCGGCGCACGAAGAGCAGGGCAAAGCAGCCGAAGTAGAGAGCACAAAACAGAACCATCTGCGTGGAAGGGCTGAAATAGGTGACGATGTGGCTCCATAGCGGCTCGCGCTCGGCGCCTTCCAACTTGTCGTGCGTGCGTTGGTCGGCCAACTTGCGCGCCTGCGCGAGGTTGAAGCGTGCGTCGTCGTCGTCGGGCGACACCACCAGCGCGCGCTCGAAAGCCCAGATGGATTTGCCAAGCTGCCCCTGCCGAAAGTAGGTCACGCCGAGGTTGTAGTAGAGGTCGGCCGAAACCACGTGCTGGCGGTCGAGTTGCTCGTAGGCGGCGGCTGCAGACGCATAGTCGCCGCGCAGGGCCGCTTCGTTGCCGTGCTTCCAAGCCTGATCGAGCAGGTCGGCGCGCGCGACCGGCGCTGTGGCCAGGCTCGCAAGCGCTGCGAGAAGGCCAAGGTACTTACGCAAGCTCAAGCGTCACCTCCGGTAGGCGCCTTGAGCTTCTCGAAGTCCTCGATGATCTCGCCCGCGCGATCGATGGCGTTGCTGGCCTCCTCGGCGGTGATGCTGCCAGGGGCGAAGCGGGCGCGGTCACAGGTGTCGAGCGCCGCGACGGCGCCGTCCACCAGGCCCGCCGTGGCGCCGAGCGATCCGAGTGCCGCGCGCAGCTCGTCGCGCGACATGCCGGCCACGGTGCGGCCGATCTTGCCGGTCAGGAATTCGCGCAGCACGCGTTCAATCTCAGCCAGCGACGGGGCCAGCTTGCCCGCCTGCAAGTACCCAGCGGCGGTTCGCAGGCGCTTGTCGGCCGACCGACGCATCTTGCGCCGGCGCTTGCCCTCGGTCTCCTGGCTCATGCGCATACGCGCGACCCCGACCAGGCTGACCAGAGCGAAGAGTCCGGGCGGCACCAACACCACCGCCACCATGAACGGCGAACCGTACATCGCCGCGCCCAGGTCGCGGCGCAGGGCGGGGCGATTGCGGATTGGGCGCACCTCGATGGCGAGGAGGTTCTCACTGCCCGACGGTGCCACCGTGGTGGTCGCGACCTGCGTGTTTGAGCTCTGCGGTCGCGCCTCGCCGGTGACGGTCAGGCGAATCGGGCCGGTCCTCTCGGTCGCGTAGGCGGCCTTTTGCGTATCGAAATAGGAGAAGCTGAAGGGCGGGATGGTGGTCTCACCGGGTTGCTCGGGCAGGAGCAGATATTCGGCGGTCTTGTTGCCTCCCACACTGTCGCCGCGGGTAATCTGCACGCTGACCTTCGGGTCGTAGATTTTCCAGCCCGCAAGGCGCGGCAGGGTGGGCAACCCTACCTTGTGCAGATTCCCCCGCCCGTCCAAGCGCAGCTTGAGGGTTACCGCGTCGCCCACCTGCACGTTGTTGCGGTCCACCTCGGCCGACAGGGTGAACTGCCCCACCGCGGACGCATCGAAGTCCGCGGGCGCGCCGGGCGGCAGCGGAAGGATTTCCAGGGTGACCGGATCCGCCTTCAAGTGCTCGCTCTGCATGGTGGCGCCGAAGAAGTTCGTCCGAGAAATATCCGCCTCGAGCGGCGTGATGGTGAGCTTGCCCGGCTTGAGGCCGAACAGCGCCTTGCGCATGAGCGGTCCCACCAAATAGGATCGCCCGTCGAGAACCTGCTGGGTAAGCGACAGGTGGCCGCCCTGGTTGGGGACTTCCAGCTCCTCGACCCAGAATCCGTCGGTGCGCGGCTCCTTGGTGGGGGCGTAGTTGCTCTGGCTCCCGCTTAGGTAGAGGAGCCACTCCACCGTGATCTGTTCGCCCACGTACGCTTTGGACTTGCTGGGGACCACGTGCAGGAAGTTGCGCTTGCCGGCGGGTAGACCTTGGTCCGCGGTGGCCGGCGGCGGGGTTTGAGCCGGCGGCTCGTCAGCGTCGCCGTCGAGATCGGGAAAGAAGAAGCTCGACCCAGGAAAGCCCGGGATTCCGCGCGGCGCGCGCTGGTGCGGCTGCGGGGCAGGGGCCTGCCCGGGGTCGACGACGGCGACGGTGACCCTTTCGGTGTTGAGCACGCGACCGTCCACGCGCACGCTGGCCGGCCCGATGGTGAGCTTGCCCTTTTGTAGGGGGATCAGTTGATACTGCCAGGTGTAGCTGTGGCGCATGAAGCTGCCGCCGCCGCCCATCTGAATTTGCGTGGACTGGCTGGGGAACTCGCCCGCCACGCGAAAGCCGCGAAAGTCCGGGCGGCGGTAGTCGTCCATGCTGCCTTGATCAGTGGACAGCGCGATTTCGAAGACAAACGCTTGGCCCAAACCGACCGGATTGCGACCGAGACGCGCCGTGAACGAGGGGCCCTGCGCGTAGGCTGCCCCTGTGACAAATAACGTGGCGAGGGCGATGATCCTTGAAACTGCGCGCATGGGTTGTCCGAGATGAGCGTCTACCAGTCTTTTGCGGGTGGTGCACGCCTGACGGCGCGAAGACGGGCGCGCATCTTCTCGAGGTCCTTGGGACTTTGCTCAAGGTTGTCTAGCACCGCATCGATCTCGCGCATGTCGGGCGACTTGTCATCCTTCAGTTTAGGTTCTTGCTGTTCCTGCTTCTGCTGCTCTTGCTGTTCCTGCTTCTGCTGCTCTTGCTTCTGCTGGTCCTTGTTGTCCTGGTCCTTCTTGTCGTTCTTGTCCTGGTCCT
>CAZBIU010000056.1:0-20312 GCA_964491625.1 uncultured Myxococcales bacterium | reverse complement strand
TCTTGTCGTTCTTGTCTTGGTCCTTCTTGTCGTTCTTGTCTTGGTCCTTCTTGTCGTTCTTGTCTTGGTCCTTCTTGTCTTGGTCCTTCTGCTGGTCCTCTTTCTTCTTGTCCTCTTCCTTCTTCTTTTGCAGGGCCAGCTCAAGGTTCCACTTGGCGCTCGAGTTTGAAGGATCCAGCGCCAGGGCGCGTCGGTACGCGGCGATGGCGTCTTCGTACTTATTGTTCTTGAAGTGCGTGTTGCCGAGGTTATAGAAGGCCGCCGACTTGAGCCCCGGCGCGGCGGCTTGCGTGGCGCGCAGGAACTCCTGGCCCGCCTCTTCGAAGCGCGACAGGGCGAACAGCGCGTTGCCGCGGTTGAAGTGCGCGGCTGCATCGCTGGGCAGGGCGGTCACCGCCTTGTCGTACTGGGCAAGCGCGTCCTCGGCCTTGCCGCTCTTCATGCTCGCATTGCCGGCCTCGGTGGCGCGGTTGTTGCGTTCAAGCGGATTCCAGGCGCCGAGGAATGGCACCAGCGCGGCCAGCAACAAAGCGGCTTGCGCACCCACGGGCTTGGCCTTCCGCCGCCGGTCGGCTAGGCAAGCCTCCAAGAGCAGCAGCAGCAGCGCCGGAAGCAGCAGGTATTCATAGACCTCGTCGTATTGTTTGACCAGCCTGGTCTCGCTTTCCGTCCGTTTCAGCCCGGCCAGCGCACCCTCGATCGCCTCGACCCCGAAGTGCTGTGCGTCCGCGCGCAGGTAGCCGCCGCCGGTCTTGCTCGCCATCTGCGCCAGCAAGTCCTCATCAAGGCGCGAGGTCACGTACTTGCCGTCGCGATCCTTGATGTAGCCGGCAGCCTGGTCGTTATCGCCCACCTCGGGCACCAGCTCGCCCGAACGCGACCCGATGCCCACCGCGAAGATCTTGATGCCCAGCTTGGCCGCCTCCTCGGCCGCCTCCAGGGGCTTGCTTTCGGTGTCCTCTCCGTCGGTGAGCAGCAGGATGACCTGGTCACGCGTCTTGCCGCCTTCCGCGCGCAGGCGCGAAAGCATCTCGGTGGCCGCGGTCACCGCGCGTCCGATGGCGGTTCCGCCCACCGGCATGTCCGACGGGGAAAGGTCGCGCCAGAACAGCTTGACCGCATCGTAGTCGGTGGTCGGCGGATAGGTCAGTGTCTCGCCGGCGAACGCCACCAGGCCCACACGATCTCCCGACAGGTGATCCATAAGCTGTTCCAGCTCGCGCTTGGCGCGTTCCAGGCGCGATGGGTAGATGTCCTTGGCCAGCATGGACTTCGAGAAATCCAGCGCCACCACGATGTCGAGCCCGCGCTGTTTCTCCAGGCGCGCCCGCGCGCCCGCCTGCGGTCGCGCCAGCGCAAAACCGATGAGGCCCAGCACCAGGCACAAGAGCGCGGCCCGTGTCACCTTACGTGGAACCGAGGTGGCGGCCGACATGCGCTGGATGAGCGCGGGATTGCCCAGTCGCCCGAGCGCCCGCTGTCGTGCCACGAAGGCGATGGCGTAGGCGAGCACCGCCGCCGGTACCAGCAGAAGTAGCCCCAGGAGGTGGGGATGCATGAGCCTCATGGCAACCTCCGAAGCCGTCCGAGGCGAAGCATCATCTCCAGCACCAGCGCCGCCAGCGCTGGCCACAGGAAGCTCGGGTAAAGCTCGGCCCACAGCACGCCGCGATCCTTGATACGCGACTTTTCCAGGTCTTCGAGAATGGCCTGGAAGCGCCTGACCAGCGCCCCGGTGTCGGTGGCCAGATACGGCGATCCGCCGGTCATGGCGGCGATCTCTTCCAGCAGCTTGGGATTGACCGGGTAGCGCGAACGGCCCCCGCCGCTGTCGTCGTCCTCGGCCGCGCTGTCGCGGGCGCCGGCAAGAATGGTGTAAATCTTCACCCCCATCTTCTGCGCGAAGGTGGCGGCCTGAGTGGGCGAGATGTTGCCGGCGTTGTTGTCGCCGTCGGTGAGCAGGATGATGACCTTCGATTTTGCGTCGGACTTGCGCAGGCGCGCCAGCGCGACGCCTAGCCCGTTGCCGATGGCGGTGCCGCGGCCGTCGACGATGCCCGAGCGCAGGTCGGCCAGCATGCGCAGAAGGGTTCCGTGGTCGAGGGTCAGCGGCGTGTACGTGTACGCCTCGCGCCCGAAGATGACCACGCCGATGCGATCGCTCTTCCGGCGGCGAACGAAGTCTTGAATCACGGCCTTGGCGGCCTCCAGCCGATTCGGCTGCAAGTCGCGCTCTTCCATCGACCCGGACATGTCGAGGGCGATGACGATGTCAATGCCTTCCAACTCCAGGTCTTCCTCGCGCGACGAGGTCTGCGGGCGCGCCAGTGCGAGCCCGAGCAGTGCGATCGAAAGCAGGCGTAGCGCCACGGGCAAGTCGCGCATCCGGGCTACGAGCCCCTTGCGCTGGGCGCCGAGCTCGCTGGCGCGCGAGTGGACCAGGAAAGCCGGGCGCAGTCGCTTGATGCCGAGCCAGATTACCAGCGCGAACGCCGCCGGAATCGCGGCCAGAAGCCACGGGTGCGCGAAGCGAAAGGTGATGAGGTTGCGGAACAGCGCCAGATAAATGAGCGCTGTCGGCAAGAGCAGGATCGCCAGCAGGCGGTAGGGGATGTGCCCGCGGAAGGCAGGCACGGGTGCGCTGGTCGGGCTAGGCATGCGCCACCTCCGGACCAACGGGCGGCGGCGGTAGCTCTGGGTGCGGGCGGGTGGCTTCCACCATGCGGATCGCGGTTTCCAGCGCCCCGCGCGACTGTTCCTGCGAGGGCGAGACCTTGGCGAATTTCACCAGGTCGCACGCCGACAGCCAACCCTCGATCTCGCTGCCGACCACTCCGCGCGAGGATTCCAGCGGGATGCGCCGAAGGATCGCGACCAGCTCTTCGGTGGTCATCTCCAGCGAATCGAAACCGAACCGACCGCCTAGGTACTCGCGAATCGCTTCGGAGAGCTGGAAGTAGAACGGGCGCAGGTCGCCGCCCTCGGCCAAAATCGCGCCCAGCCGATCCAACTTCTCCATCGCGACCTCGTGCGCGGGGCGCGGCGGGACGGGCGGCGGCGCCGGCTTGCGCCTGCGCAGGTGCCGACGGATCAAGAGCGCGATGATGGCTCCCAGGCCCGCGGCGGCAAGCCCGCCGGCGATGTAGAGCAGAAGGTAGTCACGCTGGACTACCGAGATCGAAGCCGCGTTGTCCTTCAGCTTGGGCTCGGGCTCGTTGGCGAGTAGACTCGTGATGGTAAAGGGAATCGGCTTGGTGCGCACGCTCTTCACGGTGCCGTCCTGGCCGAAGTAGGTCAGCTCTACCGACGGGATGTCGAAGCTACCGGGCTCGTACGCCGCGATCTTCAGGCTGAAGGCGCGGCTCATCTTGCCATCGCCCAGGTCCTTTTCCTCCAGGGTGCGCGACAGCTCGGAAAACTGGCCCAGATCCAGATTGGCCGGCAGCACCACCGGCATGGCGCGCGGGCCGATGGACGTGATGGTAAACGGAATCGCGTCGCCCACGTGCGCTTCGGTTTTCTCCGTGCGCGCGGTGATTGTGGGCGCGTCGGCCGCCGCCTGCGGTGCCGCGAGAGCACCGGCATCAAGCGGCGCCACGGCCAAGAGAGCAAGCAGAAGCGTCGGGCTCAATGGCGCATCCTCCGCGCCCGCGCTTCGAAGAAGGTGGTCAAGGCGGGCAGATAGGGAAGGGCGGTGGAAACCTCGATGGGGTCCAGTGACAGCCGGCGGAAGAGTGCTTCACGATTCGACCGTTGTTCGCGCACCAACGCCGCGAAGGTGCGCGCCTCGGGACCGGACGAATCGAAGGCCACCAGCTCGCCGGTTTCCGGATCGTAGAGATCAATCAGCCCGACTTTCGGAATCTCGCTTTCCAGCGGGTCCGACACCACCACCGGAATCAGGTCGTGGCGGCGCGAGGCGATGCGCAGGGCGCGCTCGTAGCCCCGCTGAGGCGACAGAAAGTCCGACACCAGGAACGCCACCGAGCGGTGATGGGCAACGTGACCCATGAAGTCGAGCCCCACCGACAGATCCGTGCTTGCCGACTTGGGCGAAAAGGACAGGATCTCGCTGATCACGCGCAGCACGTGCTTCTTGCCCTTCTTGGGCGGCACGAAGTGTTCGACCTCGTCGGTGAAAATGATGAGGCCGACGCGGTCGTTGTTATTGATGGCTGAAAAAGCAAGCACCGCGGCGATCTCGGCCGCCAGCTCGCGCTTTTCTTGATTGGCCGAGCCGAAGCGCCCCGAGCCCGACATGTCCACCAAGAGCAGCACGGTCATCTCGCGTTCTTCGACGAACAGCTTCACATAGGCGTCGTTCATGCGCGCTGACACGTTCCAGTCGATGAGCCGAATGTCGTCGCCGGGAATGTACTGTCGGACCTCGGAGAACGCGATGCCCGCGCCCTTGAAGACGGAATGGTACTGGCCCGCCATCCGGTCGCGCACCAGGCGTTCGGTGACGATCTCAATCTTGCGGATCTTCTTCAGCAGCTCGCGCGTAAGCATTTTAATGGGAACCCTGGGAGGGTTCCCAAACCCTCCCGCGATGGTCCAAGGCGAGCAAAGCTCGCCGGCTCCCCACGCGAAAGCTCGCCGGCTCCCCACGCGAAAGCTCGCCGGCTCTCGACGCGATGGCCACTACGGTACCTCCACGTGGTCGAAGAGCTTGCGCACCACTTGCTCGGACGTGATCTCTTCGGCCTCGGCTTCGTAGGTCAGGATGACGCGATGGCGGAGCACGTCGGCTCCGATGGCTTTGATGTCCTCGGGGGTGACGTAGCCGCGGCGGCGCAAGAAGGCGTGGGCGCGCGCCGCGAGGTTCAAGTAGATGGATGCGCGCGGACTGGCGCCGTATTCGATGTAGTCCGCCATGTCGGCCATGCCGTAGGACTTCGGGTCGCGCGTGGCCTGCACCAGGTTGATGATGTAATCGCGGATCTTCTCGTCGATGTAGATCTGGTTCACCACCGACCGCGCTTGCGCGATCTGCTCGGGCGTGGCCACCGGGCTGGCCTTCACGGCAAGGCCGCTGGTCATGCGGTCCATGATGGTGCGCTCGTCTTCCTTGCTCGGGTAACCCACCTTCACCATCAACATGAAGCGGTCGAGCTGGGCCTCGGGCAGGGCGTAGGTGCCTTCCTGCTCAATGGGGTTCTGCGTGGCCATCACCAAGAACGGGTCGGGCAGCTTGTGCGTGGTGTCGCCGATGGTGACCTGGCGTTCCTGCATGGCTTCAAGCAACGCGGACTGCACCTTGGCTGGGGCGCGGTTGATTTCGTCCGCCAGCACCAGGTTGGCGAAGATGGGCCCCTGCTTGGCCACGAACTCGCTGCGGCTCTGGTTATAGATGACGGTGCCAACGATGTCCGCGGGCAAGAGGTCGGGCGTGAACTGGACCCGCGAAAAGCGCATGGATAGCGAGTCGGACAGGGTCTTCACAGTCAGCGTTTTTGCCAGACCGGGGACGCCCTCAAGCAGCACATGGCCGCCGGCCAGAAGCCCGATGAGGATTCGGTCGATCATGGCCTTCTGGCCGACGATGACCTTGCCTACCTCTGCGGCGAGGTTGTCGACAAAGACGGACTGTTGCTGGACCATTTCGTTGATGACGCGCACATCCATTTTCGGGCTCCTATTGGGGCGAAGGTAACGACAATCTTGGCGTGGTTACAACCTCGAGTTGTGCCGCCCTATTCCCGACCGACTGCACAAATCGCAGGTCGATTCCACTCATTCATTGCTGGTGCCGCCGATGGTCCGTGCAATAACCTTCGCTGCATGAAGATTGTGACCGTTGCTGTTCTTGTCGGGTGCCTCGGCTGTGGGGGCATCGAAGTGCCGGCACCGGGGACCGATCCCGGCGTGGACTCGCAGCCCGATGGTGGCGCGCCCAGCACCGGGGTGCCGGCAAAGGCAGCCACCGACGGCGGGATGCTTTTCCCGAACCTGACTTTGCAAGGGCTTCGCTCAGCGGCCGACATGGCCGCGCCAGTTGCCGTGTCGACCTGGGACTACTACGATCCCGATGGGCTTCAGTACGACCTCCTGCACGTGATGGCCATATTTCTTTGGTGCCCGCACTGCAACAACGAAACCACCGACCTGAGCACGATCGCGGCGTGGCAGGCCGAGCATCGGGTGGCGGTCCTGCAGATCGCGCTGCAAGGCTACAGCAGCTCGTCGCCCACTTGGGCGGAGATCCAAAAGTGGGCCAGCGATCACAACGTTGCGTTTCCGGTTGTGATCGACGGACAAGGCGCGCAGCTGAGCCAGTCCTTCAAGTTCGACGGCGTTCCCTTCAACATCGTGGTGAATCCCCGCACCATGGAAGTGATGGAGACCGATGTCGGCGAGGTGGGCTCGGTGCAAGCGTACGAGCAGAAGTTCCTCAACTAGCCAGTTAGCCACGCCCAGCCGCGCCTGCGCCGGTCTGCGGGACGAGCACCGAATCGCGCAATGCAACGCACATTTTTCGGCAGCAGGCCCACAACTTCTTTACACATATTTGTTCCCATCTGGCCCCTAGCTGTTGTTGAATCTGCGCAGACCAAACGAGAGGGTGACATGAACGCAAGATTTCTATCGAAGATTCAAGTAGGCGTGACCGTGACTGCACTGGCCACGGCCGGCGCCTTGGCGCTCGGTTCGGGCGCTGGATGCGCGGGCGGCGGCGGCGACAGCAACGGCGGCAGCAACGGCAACGGCGGCAGCAGCAATGGCGGCAGCTCTGGCAGCAACGGCGGTAGCAGCGGCAACACCGGCGGCGGCAGCGGCAGCTGCACCGCGAGCGCGGACAGCGTTTGCTTCGCCGGAGGCCAGGCCTCGGGCCTGATGACCGGCTACGGCTGGATCGCGCTCGGTCAGTTTGACACCGCGACCGCGCCGGTGTGTGACAACACCGCGAATGGCGGTACCGCGAGCGATCCGATCACCAAGGCCAATCCCTGTCCAGAGACGGGCGGGAAGACGGTGTGGACCACGCCCGACAGCGGACTCTGCCTCACGGGCAAGGTTCCCAAGGTCGGGACCACGGCGGGTGTCACCGGCCCCGACTACACTGGTTACTGGGGACTCGAGGTCGGTGCGAACTCCGGCGCTTCCGGCGACACAATAGACATCTCGAAGTACAGCAAAGTATCGTTTAGCTTCAATACGTCCGGCGTCACGCCCGCCCCCACCGGCTTGATCCGCGGCGAGATTCACGTCAAGGGTCATACGCCCAGCGACGAGAGCTACTGCGCCATCATCACGCCTGGCACAGCCACCCAGCTAACCACGTTCAACACGGCGTGCTGGGGCACTACCGGCACCAATCTGACCGCCAGCGACATGAAGAACATCGACAATATGGGCGTGCAGATTTCGTCGGACAGCAGCAACGACTACACCGTCAACGGCTTCTGCCTGACTGGCATCTCGTTCAGCAACTAGTCGCTTCATTCTTGAGCCTTCCCAACGGGGCGCTTCGGTGCCCCGTTTTCATTTGGACTTCGATTTGCCTATGGACATGAAGTCGCGCGCACAGCTCGAAGAGCCGAGGCGAAGTCAGCCGTTCCCTCTCGTTTCTTTTGCCCAATGACATGGAGCCTGGCGCTCAGACTAACGGCGGAGGCGCGTGCAGGAGCTCCCGACACCGGCGTATCAATGGCGTGGCTCGCCGGGACTTCCCGTCCGTTGTCGCTATGGTGTCCTATTTCTATTCCGCTTGGTTGCCATCTATTGTTCCTCGGAGGATTCATGCGTTCGGTTTTTCTCGTCTTCCCTCTCGTCGCTGTAGCGGCCTCCTGTGCTGCCACCCCTAGCAACACGTCTCCAGGCAATGGAGGGGCAAACAGCGGCGGCGCGCCTGGGACGGGCGGCAAGACGACGGCCGGCACAGGCGGTAAGCCCACGGGCACAGGCGGTGCGGCGGGCACGGGAGGCAGCGCCACGGGCACGAGCGGCGGCGGCACGGGCACGGGCGGCGGCGCCACGGGCACGGGCGGTAGCTCTCAGCCGCCAGGCTCTATCGACTGCACCGACACATCGTCCACCTCCGTCACCGTCAACTCGCAGAATGGCGGCACCCCCATTACCACCGGCACAAGCAAGACCTACTACATGCAGGCCAATTGGTGGGGTTCCTACACGGGGAACGAGACCGAGCAGGTAAGTGGACTTGGCTTCACGATTGGCAATCCCACCGGTGCGGTTACTCCGTCGAAAAACGATCCCATGGGCTTCCCGTCGATCTTCATCGGGTCCTACGCTGGCCACACCACGACTGGCAGCAACCTGCCCAAGCAGGTTTCGGCCCTGACCAGCGTGCCGACCATCTTCTCGACCAACGCGGATCAAAAGGGCGTCTCGAACTACAATGCCACTTACGACGTCTGGTTCACGGCAACCGGAACGCCGCTGAGCAGCACCCAGTACAACCCCGGCGCCGGGGGCGCCTACCTCATGGTTTGGCTCTTCAAACCGTCCGACCGGCAGCCTCGAGGCAAGGTCGTGGCCACCGGCAGCGCCATCAACGGCGTATCTGGTGGCTGGGACGTTTGGTACGACAACAGCACTAACCCACCGTGTGTTTCTTACGTCAGCAGCGACAAGTTGGCTTCGCTGCAGTTCGACCTGAACAACTTCATCCAGAATGCCGTCTCCGGCGGCTACGGCGTCACGTCCAGCCAATACCTCAGCATCATCTTCGCCGGCTTTGAGGTTTGGGGCGGCGCCGACGGGCTCCAGGAGAAAGCCTTCTGCGCCAGCGTCAATTAGGCGTTGCGTGGCCGGCTAGAAACAGGCGTCGCGATCGTGGCTTCCTCCAACCATGACCGACGAGAAGGACACGGGCGAGAGAACCTGTCGCCGGCGCAACGGTGCGTCGTTCTGATGCCTGGCCTTTGCGTTTGAGCCTGGTTGCGGGTGGACATCCGCATTCAGGGCGAATAGTTTCACCCCATGACCGACGAGAAGGAAGCACCTGCAGGCCGAACGGCCGGGAACTTCATCGAGGAAATCATCAACGACGACTTGGCCAAGGGAAAGAACCAGGGCCGGGTTCACACGCGCTTTCCGCCCGAGCCGAATGGCTATCTGCACATCGGGCACGCCAAGTCGATCTGCCTCAACTTCGGCACCGCGGCCAAGTATGGCGGCAAGTGCAACCTGCGCTTCGACGACACCAACCCCACCGCCGAAGACGTGGAGTACGTGGACTCCATTGCCGAGGACGTGGCCTGGCTGGGGTTCAAGTGGAACGGCAAGGCACTCTACGCGTCCGACTACTTCGAAAAGATCTACGAGTGCGCGGAGCACTTGATTCGCGAGGGCAAGGCCTACGTGTGCGACCTTTCGTCCGACCAGATCAGCGAATACCGCGGCAACTTCTACAAGCCGGGCAAGGACAGCCCGTACCGCAACCGCGGCGCGGAGGAGAATCTCGACCTCTTCCATCGCATGCGCGCGGGTGAGTTCGCCGACGGATCTCGCGTGCTGCGCGCGAAGATCGACATGCAGCACCCCAACCTCAACATGCGCGACCCGCCGCTTTATCGCATCAAGAAGGCGAGCCACCACCGCACCGGCGATGCGTGGTGCATCTACCCGATGTACGACTACGCGCATCCGATCTCCGACGCGCTGGAAGGGATCACGCATTCGATCTGCACGCTGGAATTCGAGGACCACCGGCCGCTTTACGACTGGTGCATCCAGAACCTGCCCCTGCAGTACCAGCCGCGCCAGATCGAATTTGCGCGCCTCAACTTGACCTACACGCTGATGAGCAAGCGGCGGTTGCTTCAGCTCGTGAACGAGAAGCTGGTTTCCGGCTGGAACGATCCGCGCATGCCCACCATCTCCGGCCTGCGCCGCCGCGGCTATACGCCCGAGGCGATGCGCAACTTCGCCGAGCGCATCGGCGTGGCCAAGAACGACAGCACAGTGGACGTGGGGGTCTTGGAGTTCGCGATTCGCGAGGACCTGGAAAAGCGGGCGCCGCGCGCGCTGGCGGTGCTGCGGCCGTTGAAAGTCGTCATCGACAACTACCCGGAAGGTCAGGTCGACTGGTTCGATGCGCCCAACCATCCCGACGATCCGTCGCTGGGCATGCGCAAGATTCCGTTCTCGAAGGTCGTCTACATCGAGCAGGACGACTTCATGGAGAACCCGCCCAAGAAGTGGTTTCGTCTCTCGCCCGGCGCGGAGATCCGGCTGCGCTACGCGTGTCTTATCCGCTGTACCAGCGTGGTGAAGAACGACAAGGGCGAGGTCACCGAGCTTCATTGTACGTGGGATCCGGCTTCGCGTGGGGGCGACGCGCCCGATGGCCGGCGCGTGAAGGGCACCTCGCACTGGGTGTCGGCTGCCCACGCGGTGAAGGCGACGGTGAGGCTCTACGACCGGCTCTTCACGGTCGAGAATCCATCAGGTGGCGATGCCGACTTCCGCGCCACGCTCAATCCGAAATCGCTGGAGATGCTGACCGACGCCGCGGTCGAGCCCGGGCTGGCCGAGGCAGCGCCCGGCGCGCGCTTCCAATTCGAGCGGCTGGGCTACTTCTGTGTCGACATCGTGGACTCGAAGCCCGGCGCCCCGGTCTTCAACCGCACCGTCGCGCTGAAGGACGGCTGGAGCAAAATCGTTAAGAAGTAGGGTGGAGAGAGCGATTTTCCGGATTCTCACCACAGAGGACACAGAGAACACAGAGACGGATGAGACGGGAAGGGTGTCGGATCGTGATCCGCAGAACCCTTTCCTTTCCGGGCCTCTGTGTCCTCTGTGCTCTCTGTGGTGAAAATAGGCTTGCGCATGCTCCGCACAGCGGCCTCGGCAGCTCTAGGCTGCGGGGAATTCGGCACTAATTCACGCGCTTCCAGGCAGGCTTGAAGGAAACCGCTTTCATGGTGGGCGGGTCGTCGGCCAGGATGTAGTCGGCGCGGCGGTTGCGGGGCTCGTCGGTTTGGTCGGGGGTGACGACGCGCAGGGCGGTCTCGCCGAAGCCTTCGTAGGCGATGGGGATGCGTACGCCCTTTTGCCTAAACCAGCGCGCCAGCGACTGCGCCCGGGCCTGCGACAGCTTGAGGTTGTAGGCGGCATTTCCAACCGTATCGGTGTGGCCCGCGATGTAGAGGGTGAGGTTCTTGTGGTCGCGCGCCTTATCCTTGGCCAGCACCTCTTGCACCTTGGCGAAGGCCGCGTCCAGCTTGGGCACCTCGGACGCATCGATTTCCGACGAGTCGGTGCGGAAGTTGACCTCTTCGTGCGGGATCGGCACGTACCAGGCAGAATACTGCTGCTCGATGTAGTGCTCATCGCGATCGGCCATGTGCAGGTGGATTTCGCCGATGGGCTGTTCACCACTTTGTTCCCAGCGCATGATCAGCGAATCGCCCGGCGAGCGGCCGGTGAAATCCTTTTCTTCGTCGGCGATGATCTGGCCTTCTTCGGTCAAGACGGTCAGGCGCACCACACCCGGCGGGCGCGACATCTTGATGCCCATCCAGTGCTCGTCGAGCGCGTGCGACTTGTCGACCTCGACGCGAAAGACGGAGGAATTGGGCGGCGGCATGGGGGCGTCGCTGTTGCTATCGCCCTGCTTTCCCTTCTTTTTCGCGTCGGCTGGCCCCGCGGCCAACATCGCGCAAATCGCGGCAAGGGCAGCCAAGGTCGGACGAGCATGCTGGAACGAGAGCGTCGAGCTAGACATGGCTTCTTGGCGCCGGATTCTGGTCGTTTGGGCCGGCAATTGCAACAGCGGCGCGCTCGTTACTGGCTGTAGCCGGGCGTCCAGGACGAGAGCACTTTGGCCACTGTATAATTGGTGGCTTGCGAGTCGCTCAGTTGGCGCGAGGCCCGCGTGGCGTTGCTGGGATTGGCGCCAGCTCCGGTGCTCTTGTATTCCCAGAAGTGCGTCTCGGCGAGGGTGTTTCCGCTCATGGTGGTCCAGCCGTCAGCCGCGATGTGTGCGCCCATGGCGACGTTCAGGTACGCCGCCGCGGCATACGGGCCCCAGGGGCGTCCGAGGTACACGTGGTTGGCCCGCACCGACGAGGCAGCGGTCAGCGATCCACCAAGAAACACGAAACCGTAGGCTGCGTTCTGCGGCGTGCGCGGCGCGCAGACCGCGCTGCCCTCGGCGATGTTGTTCATGGTGCAGTTTTCGAACACCGCCGTGGCATCGCCGAAGATGTAGTCGACCGAACCCTGGATGAAGCAATCCCGGAAGTACTGCGTCCCGGTATTGGTGTAGAGCGTGTCTTGGTAACTTAGGAAGCGGCAATTGCGGAATTGTTGGCGCTGGCCTTGTGCCATCAGGGCGACCGCCTGGTTCTGGCCGCCCGATGCGCCCTGGCCGTAGGTGTTCTCGAAGGCGATGTTGGCCGCCGAGAAGTCGTTTGCGGTGACCAGGACGGTTCCGCCGGTGACGATATTGTTGTCGATGGTGTAGGCGATGGTCGTGGTGGTCGGACTTTCGCCGGTCAAGCAGACGAAGGGCTTGTTGATGCTGACGTGCTCCTTGTAGGTGCCTGCCGTCACGCTGATTTGAACCAACTTGGAATTGCTGCTCGAAACGGCATTGACGGCCGCTTGCACGGTTGCGTATTGCTGGCCGCTGCCGACCGTAAGCGTTTGCGTGGCCCCCGGGCACGCAACAAAGCTCGTTCCGCCGGTGCCGCCGCCGGAGTTGGTTCCGCCGGTCCCGCTGCCGCCGGAGCCGCCCGCGAGGCCGCCACCTCCAGATTTTCCGCCAGAGCCGGTTCCACCCGAGCCACCAGCGCCGGGGCCGCTACCGCCGGAGCCGGTTCCGCTGCCACCCGAGGCACTGCCGCCCGTGTTCGCGCCACCGGTGCCGTTGCCGTCTGCCCCGCCGCCATCCCGACCGCTGCCCGCATCCCGGCTGCCCCCTGAGCCACCGCCCGAGGTGATCCCTCCAGCTCCGGTCGTACCGCCAAGGCTCGCTCCTCCGCTGCCTGGCTTGCCGCCGGTTGATGATGAAACCGTCGCGCCTGCCGCGCCTCCCTGCGCGCTTCCACCCGAGCCGCCCGCCGCACCTCCTTTCCCGGCCCCACCGGTGCCGGCGCCGCCTTGCCCAGTTGCCGGCGCCCCCCCGCTGCCAGGCACGCCGCTCGAGCTCACCGTGGTGCCGCCGTTCCCACCGCTTGGCGCCACAAGGCCGCCGGTGGACGAGGCTTGCGACGAACGCCCGGCGCTGCCGCCCGAGCCTACCGGGTTGCCGCCGGTTCCTGAACCTCCGCCTGAGCCGTTGTCCGAACAGGCAACCAGCGCGAAGCTCGCCACCATCCACAATTCGGGTAGCCACTTACGGGGACGGGTTGATTGCATGGGGACCTCCAGGCGCATCGGCGCGTTCGCGGTGTCACAATAGCGGTGAATGCTCGCACGCAAACGGCTCACCAGCCAGCCTCTCCCCGCGGCTGCAAGCGGGTGGCGATTCTCGCCGGCAGATGATCGCTTGCACAACCTTGGCAGGCGTGGAACATGAACGCCGCATGCGTCGCTGCCGGCTATTCCTGCCGATGATTCTGACCGCCTTTTGCGGGACGGCCCAGGCGCGCCTCGAGGGCGAGCACACCATTGCCGTGTTTCGACCGGACAGCTCCGATCCGATGCTGATGGAGTCCTTCAGCCGACTGTGTGGCGAGCTCCACATGTACGGTCTGAGGGTGGCGCTCCTCGACAGGAAGGACCGCGCCGCGTTTTCCGACGAACCACCGGCGGAGCTTGGCGGTCGAACCGACGTTATCGGCGGTGTCGCCTTGGTCCGCACGCCGGGCCAGGCCAGCGCGAGGATCTGGATCGCTGAGAAAGCCACGGGAAAGGAAGCCCTCCGCATCACTGTCAGCATCAACGACGCGGACGCGCCCAGCCTGCTCGCAATGCGTGCGGCAGACGTGTTGCGCGCCATCTTGCGTGATTTCGACGACCCGAAAACCGCCGAGCAGGCGCCGCAGCCGGTCGGCGACACGGCCGTGGCCATCAAGGCAGAGCCATCGGCTCCCGGCACACCCCGCCGGTGGGCGCTTCAGGTTGGCGGCGCCATGCTGTGGGAGACCGGTGATCTGGGAGCGGGGTTCGCACCGTCCATCGATCTGGAACGTCGCGTGACCCCGCGGCTGGCAGTGGGGCTAAACATCGTTGCGCCGGTGCTCGGGCAAACCTATTCCCCCACCGGCGCGACCGCCAGGGTGCAAGAGGAGTTGGGAACCCTCACCATCGCCGGGCGGCTGCTTTCGAGATGGCGCGCAAAGTTAGATCTGGTCCAGGGCTTCGGCGTAATGCACCTGTCCGTCGAGGGCAAGGCCCAGGCCCCCTGGGTCGGGCAAAGCGCCTCGACATGGGCCGCCGCCTCATACACGGGCGCACACGTCGGATTTCGCCTTTCCGACTCTATTGAGCTGACGCTCAGCGTGGCAGCCTTGTTTCTCTTGCCCCGACCCGTGCTCGACGTCGCGGATGCTTCCAGTACCATGCGTCAGCCGATGTGGCTGATGGCAAGCGGGTTACGGTACGGGTTCTAGCCTTGCTTCACCGAATGGCACAGCTAGTCGCAGATGCGAATCTTGAGCCGAGCAAGGGCGGACGGGCCACAGAACAGACGAGATTCATGGATTCTGAACGCACGCCGCACCTCGTCGCGATTCCTTCGCCGTTCCCGGTGGAGATGTCCGACGCCGATCTCGTGGCCGCCGTAGTGGAAGGCAACAAGGAGGCCTTGCGCACGGTTTGGGATCGCTACATCGCCTCTGTGCGAGCGACGCTGAGCGCGTGCCTTGGCCGCGACCATGTAATCGATGATCTCGCGCAGGAGGTCTTCATCATCTTCTACCGATCCGCCGGCCGAATCCGCGAGCCGTCGGCGCTCCGGCCTTTCCTGCTCGGCGTCGCCGCCAAGATGGCATCGTCGGAGATCCGCTCCCGGACGCGTCGCGATCGCTGGCACCGTTTGTTCCATCGGGCTTCCGGCGAAGCCAGTGCCGTGCGGTCACCCGACATTGACGAGCGCGACGCCCTGCGATCCCTGCGCGAGCTTTTGTCCAGGATCTCCGATCGGGAGCGGCAGGCATTCATCCTTCGCTACGTACAAGACCTGAGCCCGCCCGAGGTCGCCGAGGCGTTGGGGATTCCCAAGGGGACTGCCAAGCGCGCGATTTCCGAGGGGCGACGCCGGGTCCTGCTGCGGGCGCAGAAGGACCCGGCCTTGGTGCAGTACTTGCGATCAAGTCAGGAGCGGCGGCGATGAGAGAGCTCGGCGAAAACCCGCGGGAAGAGAGTGGCGCTCATCGCTTGTCGGCGCTCTTGCGCAACGATGCGACGCAGGCGGTGGACGGGGCTCGCAACGAGGCGGCGTGGCACAGGCTGCTCATGACAGCACACGAAGAGGACGGCCGCGCCTTGCGCAAGCCAAGGCCCGCCTGGCTGCTCGTGCCTGGGGTTGCCGGCGTAGTCCTGATGGCCCTCGGGCTGGTTCGCTTCTTCTTGGCGCCCACGCCTCTCCATGTCAAACTGGATGGCCACGAGTTCACGGGCGACTTGGTTGCCTCGGAGGATGGGCTGCCGAGGAATCTGGAATTCTCCGACGGATCCAATTTGGTGCTTCGCTCGTCGGGGCGTTTGCGGGTGACTGGCACGGAGGCGCATGGTGCGACCCTGTTGCTCGATCGGGGCCAGTTGCAGGTGTCTATTCGCCACCGACCCTTGACCCACTGGCGGTTTGACGTGGGGCCGTACGTGGTGTCCGTGACGGGAACCCTGTTCGGCGTGGCCTGGGAGCCCGAGGCGGGCGATTTCGCGGTGGATCTTGTCGAAGGCGCGGTCAACGTGCGCGGGCCAGGAATTTCGACGCCGATCACCTTGCAGGCGGGACAGCAATTGCGCGCGAACAAGGCTGGCAACTACACCGTGCAAAGGCAGGAGGTGGCGCCTGAGCAGCCGGTGGCCGCGGCGGAGCTGCCAGGGCGGGACTTCCCTGCGGTGATGCCCAGGACCCGTCGAGCGGCGAGCGGCGCCGTTCCGGAGCGTGCTGCGGCCGGGGCACCGGAAAAGCCGAGCTGCGATTGGGCCAGCCTGGTGTCAAGCGGGCGATTCGAGGTCCCCGTGGCGCAGGCTCGCCAGATGGGCGTCGAGGCGGCGCTGGCCGAGTGCCCGACCCGAAGTCTGTTCGTCCTGGCGGATGCCGCGCGCTACTTGGGCAAGTTCGATCTCAGCAAGAACGCCCTGCTTTCCGTTCGCAAGCGTTCGCCGGTCGAGAGGAGCCGGGCGGCTTTCTTTCTCGGCCGATTGGAAGAGGCGCGCGGGAATCTCGACTTGGCGCTAGGCTGGTATTCACAAGCCATGGAAGGCAACGTGGATCCCGCGTTCGTCGGGGAGGCGAAGGCTGGGAAGGCTCGCATCGTCAAGCGCATTCACTCGGTTGAATCGCGGTCGTCTCATGTCGCTCCCCAAGAGTGACCGACGGCGGAATCCTGGGGCGGCGTTCGTACGTAAGAGCCGGCACCTGTTGCTCGCGCTCTTCCTGAGCACGGGCTGCCAAGCTCCGAGCACGCATCTCGCAGCGACGAGACGGGTCGATGGCGGCGGCACCGTGGACGCGCGCGTGGTGCCGGCCGACGGCGGACCCGGTCGCGACGGCCCCGCCATCGGTTGCCAGGAAACCACCGTCGATCTGACCGTTCCCAAGGGCAACATCGTGTTGGTGGTCGAGCGTTCCGACGCCATGAACACGCCAAACGACAGCAGTTGCGATAGTTGTGGGACCTATTGGGACGCAGCCGTCGAGGCTATTGACCAACTGACCTCTGCCACGTCCAATCACTTTCGCTGGGGGCTCAAGCTGTTTCCATCACCCGGGGCTGGCGACGCGTGCTCGGTTTCGCCTTTCGTGGACGTCCCACTTACGTCCGACGCGAACGCGCCGATTGTCTCGGCGCTCAGATCCTCTACCGCGCCCAGCGGAGGGACCCCGACGACGTCAGCCGTCGGCGCGGTCTATGCCTTCCTGCGCACGATCCTGGATCCCGCGCCCAGGGTGATTGTTCTCGTCATGGGCGGAACGCCAACCTGTGCCTCTGGTGATCCGACGCTAGAGGATATGGAGGCAGCCATTGCGGAGGTCTCTCAACTTCCTCAACCGTATGTGTTCGTGCTTGGTGTCGGGGCTGATCGGCAGAAGCTCGACAGATTGGCGCTGGCGGGCAGTACGCTCTCGGCCTATTCAACCGATCAGATACCGGACCTGCTGGGAGCCGTCGAGGGTTGGGCGCGAACCATCGCGGGCTGTGTGTTTCCTCTCGCCAGCCCGCTGTTTCCGGGGCAAGGGGTCACCGTCTCGCTCGACGGTGTTCCGCTCGTCCTGGGCGATCCCAACGGCTTTGGCATCACACCCGACGGATCGGAGGTCATGATCCAGGGCGCTTCCTGTTTCTACATCGGCACGTACTCGACCCTGACGATCAGGGTAGGGTGTGGCTATTAAGAGTTGAGCGGAACGACGGTCACAGCCCGCCGAAGGTGCCCACCATGGCGAGCCCCTGACCGGAATTGCCCATTCGCACCGGCACCAACTGGGCGCGAACATTGTCGTTGAGGACAAGCTGTTGCCACCGCGACGCAAGTCCCAGGATGACGAAGCCGGCGCCCCAGGCCTGGGTGATACCGCCGATGACCAGCAGCGTTCTCCACACCGAGGCGTCGTTCGTGCAAGTCGAATACGAGTAGCTGCCGCTGGTGGTGGTACAGTTGTAGTCCTTCACGGTGCCGAGAGCCAACCAGGGACCGAGCACCGGGATGTACAGGAGTCCGGGGCTGAATGGCACGTTGTTGGAGCTGGAGCCGTCGTCGTAGGAAGGACCCTCGGTGGACTGACCAGCGACCACGATCGCAAACAGATAGCTGATGCCAAAGATGATGCTGCCCGAGACCACGAAGCCTCTGCGGGCGTGGCTTTCTAGATGGTACCCAGGGGGAATGGGTTTGGCGGGGTCGTAGTCCAGGGTGGCGGGCCGCATGTCGACCGGTGGGTAATAGTAGGGCATCGGGTAGGCTGGCGGTGGGGCGCCATACGCCGGATATCCAGGCGCGGGTTGTGGATAGGCGCCCGGCGTTGGTGGCGAATACGGCGCCGGGGCTTGGGGTTGCGAATACGTTCCCGACGGCTGCGGCGGGTAATAGGGAGCGGAAGCGCTCTGCGCGGGCGGCGACTGATCGTAGGCTTGCGCGAGGATCCGAGGGGCAACCAGGCGCAGCTTCAGGCCGGGAACCGCCTGGTCTGCGGGAGCAGGGGCGGCCTGTGCCGAGAGCGTGACCAGAAGGCCAGCGAAAACGACTACCGTGCAGCTCCCCAAACGCGTACCCGTCATTTTAGTCTCCTTGTTGGTTTCAAGGCGGCCCGATGCCGCAGGAATGACCCGCCGAGGATACAGGTTCGCGGGAAGCATGTCACGCATTGCAGTGGGGTCACCGCCATCACCGGAGCGTTCCTGCGAAGAGGTCGTCACAAGGACGACTGCTATCCTTTCAGCCAATCTGGGGGGAGCATGCTGAACCAATACCCGACCAAGATCGATGGATCCGCAATGAAGACCGCGGCCATGGAGACGGTTACGAATCCGTACGATGGCACGGCCGTAGCAGAAGTCGGCGTCGCGTCCGCGAGCGAGGTCGAGACGGCGATCGCCAGTGCCGCGAACGCGTCTGCATCCTTGCGGCGACTTTCCACCTGGGAGCGAGCAGGGCTGCTGACCCGCATCGCCGGCGCCATCGCCGACCACTGCAACGCGCTGGCCAACCTCATCACGCAGGAAAGCGGCAAGCCGATCCGCTACACGCGCGGGGAAGTGGCGCGCGCAGTGACGACGTTTACCCTGGCGGCGGCCGAGGCGCGCACGCAAGCGGGCCAGGTCTTGCCCGTCGATCAACAGCCTGGGTACGAGGGCCGACTGTGCCTCGCCAGTCGGGTTCCGCGCGGGCCCGTGGCCGCCATTGCGCCGTTTAATTTTCCGCTCAATCTGGTGGCCCACAAATTGGCGCCAGCGCTGGCGGTAGGCGCACCAGTGGTCCTAAAGCCCGCGACGCAATCGCCCCTGACCGCTCACGCGCTGTCGGATTTGGTGGATGCAGCCGGTGCACCCAAGGGTGCGTTCAACGTCGTTCACTGTCCAGCCGAGCTCGGCGAGAAACTGGTGACCGACGAACGCCTGAAGGTGCTCAGCTTTACCGGCAGCGACGTGCTCGGCTGGCGGCTCAAGAGCATCGCGGGCAAGAAACACGTAATCTTGGAATTGGGTGGAAACGCGCCCAGTATTATCGACGCCGGTGCTGACCTCGAGGCCATCGTGCCCAAGCTGGTGGAATCGGCGTGGGCCAATGCCGGTCAGATTTGCATCAAGTGCCAGCGCATCTTCGTGCACGCCGAGCTCTACCCTGACTTTATCGAACGATTCGTGGCTGTCAGTCAGGCGGTCGCGGTCGGCGACCCGCGCGACGAGCGCACCATGGTGGGCCCGCTCATCGAGCAAAGGCATGTGGAGCGGGTACGTGCCTGGATCGTGGAGGCCCGTGCGGCCGGCGCGCGCGTGCTGTGCGGCGATCGCAGCGAGGGCCAACTTCTGTGGCCGACGGTACTTACCCAAACCACGCCCGAGATGCGCGTGCGCAGCCTGGAAGTCTTTGGCCCGGTGACCATCGTCGAGAAGGCAGACAGCTTCGCGAACGCGCTCGAATTGGCCAATCAGGGCCGTTACGGGTTGCAGGCCTCGGTGTTCACGCCGAGCCTTGCGCACGCCCTGGCCGCTTATGACCAACTCGACACGGGTGCCGTCCTCATCAACGAGGTGACCACCTTCCGCGCCGACAACTATCCTTACGGCGGCAGCAAGGACTCTGGTATTGGTCGCGAGGGTGTGCGGTCCGCGATGGAAGAGCTGACACAACCCAAGGTGTTGGTCCTGAAATCGTAGCTCTCAGTCGATAGCGGCGATACGCGAGAGGACGGCAGGCGCCCAGCGGTACCGACCGCCGGGTATGTGCATCATGGCCTGATCACGGAATGAGGGCCAAATCGTCGATGGTGAGATCGAGGGAGTAGGAGCTCGCGTTGCCGGAATAATCGAGCGTCGGATTGAAGGCGATTCCCGTGATCTCGGCCGGGTTCGGCGTGGCGCTGGGCGTTCCGTTGCTGAGATTTGACCAGAGCAAGCGTACCGTTTGCGGCGTGGCGGAAATGTTGCCGACCGTCAAACTGGCGGGCGTGCAGGTTGTCGCGGCGCAAGTCGCGACGTTCGAAAGGCAGGTAAAGTCCGAGCTGG
>CAZBIU010000055.1:0-24770 GCA_964491625.1 uncultured Myxococcales bacterium | reverse complement strand
CCTTCCTGCCCGACGACTACATTCCCGACACCGGCCAGCGCCTGGAATTCTACCGGCGGCTGGCCCAGGCCAAGAGCGAAGACGAGGTCATGGCCATCGAGGCCGAGCTGCAGGATCGCTACGGTCAGCTTCCCGACGAGGCCTTGCTGCTGCGCGAGGTGATGATCGACAAGACCCTGGTCCGCCGCATCGGCGCCAAGGCCTACGAGCTCGGCCCGGCTCGCATGGTGCTGTCGCTGGGGGCCGACACCCGCTTGGACCCGGCCAAGGTGATGCGGCTGGTCCAGCGCAAGGACAGTCGCTTCAAGCTGACCCCGGACATGCGGCTTGGCTACGCCTTCACCGAGAAGGAACAGAAAGAGCGCCTGGCCGCGGCGAGAGCGAAGCTGGAGGAGATTCTGAAGTGTATGGCGTAGGTTCGGGCCGGCGTGGCAGACGAACCTACGAGGATCCTGCATCCTCTCTGCATGCGCCTACTGAGCCTACGCAGACGCGCTTCGGGCTCGCATAGTCCGTGCCGCCTGCCACATCGATCGACCCGCACTTGGGAAAGCTCGGGTTCGCGCAATCGGAGTCCGTCGTGCACTCCTGGTAGCAAAGTCCATCGCCTCTACGCGTGCAGACTGTGGTCGTGCCGCCAAACCCGCAGGTAGAGTCGTTGTAGACGTAGCTCCAACCCGCGGGGCAAGGCGGGGGTGGCCTACAAAGGTACAGCGGGGCATCTGGGGACTTCGAGGCATCTCGGGTTGCGCTCGCGTCGGCCGAGATCGACCCTCCGCTGTCAGGTGCCCCGCCGCTGTCTCCGACTCCGGCCGAGCCGTCGATTGCGAAAACGCCGCCTGCCCCGCCGCTGCCAAGCACGCCGCCGCTGGCTAAAAAACCACCTGCCCCGCCGCTGCTTCCGAGTCCGGCGGAGCCGCCGGTGACTGAAACGCCGCTTGCCCCGCCGCTGCCAAGCACGCCGCCGGTGGCCGACGACCCGCCGTTCCCCGTCGCCCCTCCGAATCCACTGTTCGCCTTCATGCTGTTGCCACCGCATCCGCAAAGCAGCACGAAATAGGCGCCCAGCGCCAAACGCGATTGAGCTGTCCTCATCGTCTCCTCCGCGAGCGAGGATATCGCAGCGTCGACGAATGCCTAGTGTGCTTCCTCACAGCAACGCCGTCCGCGTCTTCGCTGCTTGTGTTTCGCGGAGGGGGCAGCTGACCTGGCGAGATTCTCGGATGTGCGGCGTCGTGCGCACAGAAGCTGCTCCCGAGTTGCGCGACGCCGTCGGTTGTGCGATGCAAACCGCATGCACCGACGGACCGTCTTCCTGACCACCTTCGCTGGCGTGGCGGCGATTGGGTCTTGCACGCGAGCGCCAGCGCACGATAGCAAGAACCCGCCTGGGCAGGAGGTCGTTCTGGCCCAGGTGGACAACATCACCATCACCAGCGCGGACTTGCGTGGTGTGCTCACGCGCTACGCCAGCCAGCCCTTCGTGCTGACGCGCTATTCGTCCATCGAGAAGAAGAAGGAGCTGCTCGACAGCCTGATCCGGTACGACGTTCTGGTCCTGGAAGCCCAGAAGCGCGGCTACGAGCACGACCCCGAGGTGGTGCGCGCGGCGAAGGACAAGATGGTCAAGCTTTTCATGCAGCAGGAAATCGTCGACAAGGTGAAGCCTACTGACATCACCGACGCGGAAGTGGAGAAATATTACCAAGAGCACGCGAGCGACTACGTGCGGCCTGAGACGGTCCGGGTGAGCCAAATCGTCGTCAAGGCGCCACTTAAGGCGGCAAAGGTGCTGGCAGAAGCCAAGGCGTTGCCCAAGATCGACATGAAAGGCTTTCGCGACCTCGTTGCCAAATACTCCGAAGACGCTGACTCCAAACAGCGCGGCGGAGATCTCATGCAGATCGACCAGAAGAGCACGCAGTATCCGCCCGCCGTCGTCGCGGCCTCCTTCGCCTTGAAGGAAGTCGGCGACCTCTCGGATCTGGTGAGAACGCCGCAGGGCTTCGCGATTCTCAAGTTGAGCGAACGACGCCCCGCCCTTTCCCGTTCACTGGAAGACAGCAAGGTCGAGATTCAGCGGCGACTGGTTGATGAGGTCCGCAACAAGAAGAAGAAGGAATTTATCGACGAAGCGCGCAAGCGGTTGAAGATCGAGGTCTTCGAGGACCAACTTGCAAAGCTCGATCTGACTGCCACAGTTGGCGTTGCCGACAACGCCGCTGGCCATGCGAACACGGCCGCCGACGCCGGCGTCCAAGGAGCCCACCCATGAAGACCTTCCCCGGCACCCGAATCCCTCACGGCGCGACGGCGGCGCTAGCCCTTTCGTTTCTGCTCTTGCCGCGACCGGCCTCCGCCCGGGTGGTCGAGAAAATCGCGGCGGTCGTGGGCGACGATATCATCCTGCAAAGTGAGGTGGAGGACCGCTCCGCGCCGCTGCTTGCGGACACCGCCTCCATCACCAACCCGGGCGAGCGCGAGGCGCGCAGCAACGCCATCCGTCGCGAGGTCCTCGACCGATTGATCGACGACCAGCTCTTGGCTCAGCAGGCAACCGAATTAAAGCTGACCGTAAGCAACGATGAGATCGATCGCGCCATCGAACAGATCAAGCGCGACTACGGCCTCAACGACACACAACTTAGGGACGAGCTTTCCAAGCAGGGCACAAGCATGGCGGCCTACCGGCTCAGCACCAAGAAGGAGATCCTGAAATACCGGGTCCTCAACATCGCGGTCGGTTCCAAGATCAACGTTGCCGACAGCGAGGTGCAAAGCTACTACGACCGTCACCTGAAATCGTCCAACGTGCAGTTGCGAGCCAGCCACATCTTTGTCGCTATTCCCGAGGACGCCGACAACGCGACCGTGCTGGAACGGGAGAAGCTGGCCAAGGCGCTGCTGTTGCGCGCGCAGCAAGGTGAGGACTTCGCGAAGCTGGCGCGCGAGTATTCGCAGGACGAGGCAACCCGCGCGGAAGGCGGCGACCTTGGCTTCATCGGCCGGGACATTTTGCCCAAGCCCATCGAGGAGCTGTTGTTCTCGATGAAGGTCGACGACGTAAAGGGGCCCGTGCGCGTGGATCGCGGCTTCCACGTCATCAAGCTGGTCGACAAGCGGGCCAAGGACGCCAAGCCCTTCGCTGAAGCGCAAGACGACATTCGGATTCGCCTTCGGCAGCGGGAGATGGAGCGACAGACGAAGATCTACCTCAGCGACCTGCGCAAGAAGATCTTGGTCGATATTCGACTGTAGAGCACAAGAAGGAACAGCATGGCAAAGCAACACATCGGCATCGTGGGCCTTGGCGTCATGGGGGAGAACCTCGCGCTCAACATGGAGAGCAAAGGGTTTGGCGTGGCCGGCTTCGACTTGGACAGCAAGAAGGTGGACAGCTTTGCCAACAAAACCCGCGGCAAGAACGCGGTGGCCGCGCGAACCCAGGACGAATTCGTCGCCAGCCTGGAAAGCCCGAAGCGCATCCTCATCATGGTCCCTGCCGGCAAGGCGGTCGATGCAGTCATCACCAGCTTGCGGCCGAAGCTGGCGGCGGGCGACCTCCTGATCGACGGCGGCAACACGCTCTTCCACGACACCGTCCGACGAATCGGCGAGCTTGGCGGCTCCGGCATCCTGTACATCGGCGCCGGCGTCAGCGGCGGCGAAGAGGGCGCCCTGCACGGGCCGTCGATCATGCCGGGCGGAAACCCCGAGGCGTGGCCCATCGCCAAGTCGGTGCTGCAGGCCATCGCGGCCAAGGCCGACGACGGATCGCCATGCTGCGATTGGATCGGCGGCGGCGGCGCAGGCCACTTCGTCAAGATGGTCCACAACGGCATCGAGTACGGCGACATGCAGATGATCTGCGAGGCGTACTGGCTGATGGAAAAGGTCCTCGGCATGGCGCCCGACGAGTGCAGCAGGGTCTTCGCCGACTGGAACAAGGGCGAGCTGTCGAGCTACCTGGTGGGCATCAGCGCGGAAATTCTCGCGCGCAAGGATCCAGATACTGGCAAGCCGATGGTGCACGTCATCCTCGACACCGCCGAGCAGAAGGGCACCGGCAAGTGGACCGGGCAGATCTCCCTCGATCTCGGCGTCCCGGCGCCGACCATCACGGACGCGGTCTTCGCGCGGACCGTGAGCGCGCTCAAGCAGGAGCGGGTCGCCGCCTCGGCGGTGCTGAAGGGTCCGTCGCCGACTTTCTCCGGCAACCGGGCCGACTACCTGGAAATGATCGGTAAGGCGCTGTTCTGCTCCAAGATTTGCTCCTACGCGCAAGGCTTCCAGCTTCTGCGCAAAGCGGACGAGGAATACAAGTGGTCGCTCCGATACGGCACCATCTCGTCGCTGTGGCGCGCCGGGTGCATCATCCGCGCGCAATTCCTGGGCAAGATCAAAGAGGCCTACGACCGCAACCCGAACCTCGCCAATCTGCTGCTCGACGAGCACTTCGCGGGGATCATCGCCAGCCACCAGCCCGCCTGGCGCAAGGTGGTTGCGCTGGCGGTGGACAGCGGCGTGCCTGTGCCCGCCTTCGCCAGCGCGCTCAGCTACTACGACGGTTATCGTTCGGCGACGCTGCCGGCGAACCTGCTGCAAGCGCAACGCGATTTCTTCGGCGCCCACACCTACCGTCGCGTGGACAAGCCGGGAACCTTCCACACCCAGTGGAACGCATAGCCCGGCGAGGACGACAGCATGTCAAACGTCGTCGGCCGCGGCTCTTTCGATCGGGCGCTAACCCCCATCGAGATCGAGCAGATCTGCGAAGAAACCCTCGCGCGCCTACCACTCGACGGCAAGCGGGTGCTGGTCCTGATTCCCGATCACACGCGGCACGCGCCCATCGGCCTATTCTTCCGAATTCTGGGCGATTCCCTGCTTGGCCGCGTGCGCATGCTCGACTACATGGTGGCGACGGGGACCCACGCGCCCATGGAGCCGGAGCGCCTGTATCGGCACATCGGCATCAGCGCGTCGGACCACCGGCAGCGCTACTCGCGCGTGCGCCTCTTCAACCACGACCACACCAAGCTTGACGAGCTGGTGTCGCTGGGAACCCTGGCGGGCGAAGAAGCTCACGGCCTCACCCAGGGTCTGTTCTCCGCCGACATTCCCGTCACCATCAACCGTCGTGTGCTCGACTACGACCACATCCTCATCGTCTCGCCAGTGGTTCCGCATGAGGCGATGGGATTTGCCGGCGGGAACAAATATTTCTTTCCCGGCATCGCGGGCCTCGACGTGGTGGAAAAGTTCCACTGGCTGGCGGCGGTCATCACCAACCCGGCCATCAACGGTGTGAAGGACACGCCCACCCGCAGGGTCATCGACCGCGTGGTGAAGCTCCTGCCCGTCCCTCGCACCTGTTTCGCGTTCGCGGTCGACGACCGCCACGAGCTCGCCTGCCTCTTCGGCGGGCCGCCGGAAGCCGCTTGGTCGCGCGCGGCTGACTATTCGGCAAAGCTTCACATCCGCTACCTCGACCGGCCCTACAAGCGCGTGCTCGGCCTGACGCCACCCATCTACGAAGACGTTTGGGTCGCGGGCAAGGCCATGTACAAGCTCGAACCCATCGTGGCCGAGGGCGGCGAGCTGGTGATCCACGGCGGTCACGTGAAGGACGTGTCCTTCGTGCACGGTCAGGCCATCGCCCGGGTTGGCTATCACGTGCGCGACTACTACGTGAACCAGTGGGATCGCTTCGCGCACGAATCGAAGCTGATTCTGGCGCATTCTACCAACGTCAAGGGTGTCGGCAGCTTCGAGGCAAGCGTGGAGCGGCCGCGCGTCGAAGTCACCCTGGCCACCAGCATTCCACAAAACACCTGCCGCGCCATCAACTTGGGTTACCGCGATATCGGCCAGATCGACGTGGATGCCTGGCGCAAAGACGACGACACCTTGGTCGTCGAGGAGGCTGGACAGGTGCTCTATCGATTGAAAAGCGACGCGTTGGGCACGAGCGCGCCGCCTGTCTGAAAACGTCAACGATCTGTTGCTCAATCGTTGCAGATCGTCCCCAAGATCCTGCTGGGATTCTCCTGCGAATGAATGGGCCCTCCCAGGGCTTCCATTCCCAACCTAAGGAGAATTCATGCGCCGAACCACCCGGAGTCTGTTTTACACCCTTGCCGTTCTGTTGGTGGGGGTCGGCTGCGCGGACAGCGGGGCAACCAAGCTGCCTCGGGATGCCCAAGCTGCCGACACACCCGCGAATGAGCCCGATGCGGGCGCCACCTCGTTGGATGCGGGCGGCGGTCCGGCTGCGGTGGACGCGCAGGCGGCTCTACCGAAGCGAGTCATCATCTTCGTGTGGGATGGGCTGCGTCCGGACTCGGTGGACACCACGAACACGCCCCGCCTGGCCGCCATGGCTGCCCAAGGCGTATGGTTTGCCGACAACCACGCGACCTATCCGACCTTCACGATGATGAACTCGGCCAGCTTCGCGACCGGTAATTTTCCGGCAGGCACAGGCTTTTACGGCAACACCCTCTGGCAGGAAGGGCCCACCGGCAAGGACAGCGCGGGCGGCACGGTGGATTTCAATCAGCCGGTGTTCACGGAGGACTACGGCATCCTGCTCGACTTGCAGACCTACTACGGGGGCAAGCTGCTGCTCGTCGGCACCCTGTTTCAGGCGGCGCAGAAAGCCGGCCTGGTCACCGCGGCGGTCGGCAAGAGCGGCGCCGCCTTCCTGCAAGACATTGGCGAAGGTGGCTACATCCTCGACGAGAAATTCGCCTATCCGCTGGCTTTCGCCGAGGAGGTCCAGGCGGATGGCTACGCCCTGCCCAGGCTCACGCCCAACGCGTACTCCGCCGGCTCCGTGACGCTTACGACGACCAACGGCGATCCGACGGGAGCGCCGGGACGCAAGAATCTATCCGACCAGTCCACCTCGGATCCGACCGACCACAGCGGCTCGCCCTACGACAAGGCCAACAGCTACATGATGGGCATCTACCTCGACGCCATTCTGGCGAAGAAGAATCCCGACCTGACGCTGATCTGGTTCCGCAATCCCGACTCGACCGAGCATGCCTACGGTCCGGGAACCGCGAACTATCAGGACGCCCTGAGGTCGCAGGACCAGTTGCTGGGCATGCTGCTCGACAAGCTCGCCACGCTGGGAATCGCCGCCTCCACCGATGTCATCGTGGTCTCCGATCACGGGCACAGCAGCGTTTCCGGCCCGCCGAGCCTCTTCCCGCTGCGCGCGGTGAAATCCGATGCCGCCGGCAACAACAGCATGGGCGATCCGGATCCGAACGGATTCTCGGTATCAGGAGACGTCCGCCTCGCGCAGCTTCTGACCCAGGCTGGATTCGTCGCCTATGACGGCGTGGGCTGCACCTGGGATCCCGTGATGTCGGGAATCACGGCCGCCGGCACATCGCTCTATCCGACGCTGGTGGATGCTGACGGCAGTATCTGCGGTGCGGTGGGCGGACGCTACAGCACCCCCAACTACCGCGTTCCCGCAGGACCCCTGCCCGCCAAGGCCATCGTCATCGCCGCCAACGGCGGCAGCGAGTACCTGTACGTCCCCGACCACGACGCCGCGACCGTGGCGAACGCGGTGAAGCTCCTGCAAAGCCGCGAGGAGCTTGGCGCCATCTTCGTGGCCGCGAGCTACGGCAGCCTACCGGGAACAATCTCGCTGGATGCCGTCAACCTGGATAGCCACGCCGGGAGAACCCCGGACATCATTGCCAGCTACGACTACGACGAAAGCGCGGTCGTGCAGGGCATGAAGGGCATCGAATTCGAGAGCGCCCAGAACAACCGCGGCATGCACGGAAGCTTCAGCCCCGTCGACGTCCACAACACGCTGGTGGCGTCCGGCCCGCGCTTCAAGACGGCCATGCAAGACACGCTGCCGTCGGGCAACGTGGACGTGGCGCCAACCGTGGCGGCAGTTCTCGGTCTGTCACTGCCGTCCGCCGCGGGCCGGCCGCTTGACGAGGCCTTGCTGGGCGGCAGGATGTCGGCCGATTACACCGTAACGCCGTCGACCCTCACGCCGACCGCACCCGCCACCGGATTGGCGATGATTCAGCCCACCAACATCGCCGACACCGAGAAAACCAGTTACAACTTCGCGTTGAAGGTCAAGGACGTCGCCGTCGGGGGTAAGACCTATCGGTACTTCGACTCGGCCAAGGCAACCAGGCAATGAAGCGATGGGCGTCCGCCATCTCAGCCGTGGCGATTCTGCTGGCCGTCGCCCCAGCGGGAGCATCGGATTGGCAGTCCACTCTTTTCCCGCGAAAAGACCAGACCAAGACCATCCACTACCGTGCGCGTTCAATGGATCGATCCGGGCAGCCTCATAGCGTGGAAGCCTGGCGCGATAAAGAGCGGCTACGGCGATCGTCAGACGGAATCCTCGATTTGTACGCGACTCGGAGTCTGGACGGTCTATCGACGGTGCTGGTCGACAAGCGGGCGGGACGCGTGGTTCGCGGTGACGAAGGGGCGCTGCTTCGGGCCGGCCACATCGAGGCGTGGAGCGAGCTCGCCTACGTCCTGGTCAGGCCCGCCGGAAGCTTCGAGCTCGTGAAAGGCGGACGGCCGAAGCGGGTGTCCGGTACGGTTTGCCAACCCTATCGAGTCGTGCGCGGCGACGGTCGTGCGTTCACCTTCTGCTGGTCGGCGCGCCTTCGACTTCCGCTGGAGATCACCGACCCGCAAGGACGGCAGGCCTTTGTGGTGGAATCGGTCGAAGAACGACGGCCGCCCGCGGGCGTATTCGTGCCCCCCGCGCCAGCCGTGACAGACCGCACAGACGATGACTAATCACAGCATCTACGGCCCCTCGCGCCGCGCAGCCTAGCGAAGCGGGGGTTGGGGTTGAAACGGCACTTCGAGACCGTCACACCAGAGCTCCATCTCAAAGCAATTCCTCCCGCGAGAGCCGGCAGATGGGACATAATTGGGTCAATGCTTCGCGCTCAATCAATCCTTCGCCTCGCATCGCCCGCGCTCCTGCTCTCGTTTCTCGCCGCTGGCTGCGGCGACTCAGCCACGCCAAGCGATGCCGCGGTAGCGCCCGATGTGCCTGCGGCGAGCCCCGACGCTGCGCCGGGATCGGATGCGCCCGCCGCTGTGGGAGACGTCGGCGCGGTTGACACCGCGACGCTCACCGATGCGCTACAGGCCGGCCCAGAAATCGGTCGAACCGACAGTGTTGCCGCCGCGCCGTTCGACGGCGGAGCCGGTCCTGACGCTGGCCCGTCGGCAGACGCAATGGGCACCCCGCCGCCGGACGGAGGAGCGGACGCTGTGTCGTCTGAGCAGTCGACCGCCACCATCGTCGTGCTGCCTGATACGCAGTACTATGCCCTCACCTACCCGGACGTCTTCAACGGACAGACGGACTGGATCGTCGCACAGAAGGCTGCATTGAACATCGCAGCGGTTCTGCACGTCGGTGACATCGTCGAACACGACGCCTATGCGAACGAGTGGACCGTGGCCAACCCGGCCATGCGGGTGCTCGACAAGGTGGTGCCCTACGTGGTGGTTCCCGGAAACCACGACTATAGCACCGCAGCCCGCGCCTCCGCGATCGACAACTATTTCTCGCCGGCCAGCATGCCGTGGATCTCGGGCACCATGAAGCCCGGACAGATCGAGAACAGTTACGCGCTCATCGACATCGGGCCGCAGAAGTGGCTGGTCCTCGGGCTCGAGTTTGCCCCTCGTGATTCGGTAATCAATTGGGCAAACACGGTGCTCAGAACCTACGCCAACTATCCCGCGATCCTGGTCACCCACCTCTACCTCTACTCTGACGGTACTCGCTACAACATCAATGTCGGCGGCAGCGATCCCAACGCGACCACCTACCAGTACTGGAACCCGCAGTACTACAGCTACTCTGCTTCGGAGGGAATCAACGACGGCGAAGCCATGTGGCAGAAGCTGGTGGTGCCGAACCCGAACGTCAAGCTGGTGTTCTGCGGCCACCAGACCGGTTGGGCACACGCGACCAGTACACGCCCAGACGGCACCCACGTGCATGAGATTCTATCCGACTACCAATGGCTCGCCGGCGCGAACTTTGGCTACGGCTACCTGCGCGTGGTCCAGTTGGACTATCAGAAGAAGACGATCCAGGTGCAGACCTATTCGCCGTATCTGAGCCTGTACTCCAGCCAGGACCCGAACAACTTCAGCCAGACCAATCCCGACAACCCGTTCGTGCTCGACCTGAACCTCTAGCCGGGCGGCCAGGCGAGCTCGCGACCGGCAAGCACGTGCAGGTGCACGTGACCGACGCTCTGGCCAGCGTCGGGGCCCGCGTTCATCACCACGCGAAAGCCGCGCTCGCGGTAGCCGGCCGCCGAGGCCAGCTCGCTGCCAACCACCAGCAGCTTGCCGAGTAGGGCCGCATGGTCGGATTTGGCCTCGGCCAGGCTGGCGATGTGCTGGGTGGGGATCACGAGTTGGTGGAAGGGCGCTTTCGGCCCGATGTCCTTGAACGCGATCACATCCTCATCGCGATAGGTGATGGTTGCCGAGATCTGGCCGTCGCGAATCTTGCAAAACAAACAGTCGCTCATGGGTGCTCCTCCGCTTGTTATAGCAGCGCCAGGAGCCGTCTGCGGGTCTCCTCCGGCGAAGAATTCTCACGCAGGTCCTGGCGCAGAAAGGCCTCGATGGCGTCGATCTTCGCCACCGCGCGGTCCACGCGCGCATCGCTGCCGGTCTTGTATGCGCCGATGGAGATCAGGTCGCGCTTCTGCTCGTACGTGGCAATGATTTCGCGCACCCGCCCGGCAGCGGCCTGATGTTCGGCGTCCGCCACGAAGCCCATCACCCGCGAAAGCGACGACAAGATATCGATGGCCGGCCAATGATTCCGCTCGGCCAGCGGGCGCGAAAGCACGATGTGCCCGTCGAGCACCGCGCGCGTCTCGTCCGCGATGGGCTCTTCCATATCACCGCCGGCCACCAGCACGGTGTAGATCGCGGTGATCGATCCCCGATCGCAGTTTCCAGCTCGTTCGAGCAATTGCGGCAGCATCGCGAACACGCTTGGTGGATAGCCCTGCCGCACCGGCAATTCACCCGCAGCCAGCCCGACCTCGCGTTGGGCGCGCGCGAACCGTGTCAGCGAATCCATCATCAAAAGCACGCGCTGGCCGCGTTCGCGAAACCATTCCGCGATGGCGGTCGCGACGAATGCAGAGCGCAAACGCACCAAGCTGGGCGCATCGCTGGTCGCGCACACCACCACCGAGCGAGCGCGACCCTCGGGGCCGAGAGCATCCTCCAGAAACTCGTTTACCTCGCGCCCGCGCTCGCCGACCAGGCAGATCACGTTTACGTCGGCCTCGGCCTGGCGGGCGAGCTGGCCGAGCAAGAGCGACTTGCCCACGCCCGACCCGGCGAAAAGCCCGATCCGCTGTCCCTCCCCGACGGTCATGAATGCATCGATTGCACGCACGCCCAGTGCGAGCGGACGCGTAATGCGCCGCCTGAGCAGAGGATCCGGCGCGTTCCGTTCCACGGCCCAGTCCTCGGTCGTTCCCGCAATCGGGCCGCAGCCGTCCATGGGCTGGCCAAGCCCGTCAAGCACCCGCCCGAGCAGCCCCTCGCCAACCTCGACCGACAGACGCCGCCCGGTGGGGTTCGCGAGCGCGTCCGGGCCGACGCCCACCAGCGACCCCAGCGGCATCAGCACGACCTCCTCGCCGTGAAAACCGACCACCTCGGCCTGCAGGCCTGATTCCCCGGCAAGGCCCGAGTCCAGCGTGACAAGCTCCCCGATACGCGCCCTGGGCACCGTCGCGCGCACCACCAGTCCGACCACTTCGGTCACTCGGCCGGACATTCGAAGCGGATTCGCGTGCTCGAGCGCCTGCAGTGCTTCCGCGATCTCGAAAGTCACGGGCTGGTCTTCTTCGCGCACGCTTCCTCCTTGCTAGCCGGCCTTGCCTGGACTGCCGCCCAGCACCCGTTCCAGGGCGTCGAGTTGGGTCCTAAGTCGCGCATCCACCCGCCCGACCGGCGTTTCCACCACGCAGCCGTAGCGACCGACGGCGGCGTCCGCGACGATCTGAATCGTGGTCGGCGAATCCTTGCCGGTCTGCCAGCGCGAACCACCTTCCGCCACCGCGGCCAGGTCGTCGGGATGAACCCGCAGGACCACGCTGGCTCCGCGCGCTCGACTGGCCACCAGCGCCTGGCTGGCGATGCCCGCCATCACGGTCGGGTCGAGGTCCACAGCATGTCCGATGATCTTCTCCGCCATCTTGCGCGCCAGCGTGACAGCCGCGTTCTTGGCCGCCGCCCGCTCCGCCTCGGCAGCGATTCGCGCCGCAAGCAGTACCTCGGTCACTTCGGCCGCGAGTGAGTCCGTGTCCACCTGCGCATGGGCTGCGCGATCGGCCGCCAGCTTCGCTTTCACGATGTAGCCCATAAGGATCCTTTATCATCCCGCTGGAGCGAGACCAACTGGAGAGAACACACACGCAAAAGTCACTCTTGCAGCAACCGCCTACCAAGCTTGGCCGGTAGTCGCCCCGCCACGCGAAGGATCGATTCTCTGCCCTCTGCCGCCAGCTCCGCCTTCAACACGGCAAGCCCGATGCGAAGCAGACGATCCGCTCTCGAGTAAGCCGAGGCCCGCACGTTCCCCGCAGCATGCAACATCGCAGCCCTGCGCTGGCTGGCGGAGGTTTCTTCCTGGAACGCCTCGGCCATCACGCTCGCCCAGGGCTCACCGGCAAGGGCCATCGCGCGCGCCCGCATGCCCGCGTCCGCTCCTGCGAGCGAACGGCCGAGCGTGCGAGCGCCCTGGCGGGTGACTTCAGCCTGGAGCTCCTCAAAGCTCAGCCCGCCGAGCCGCGTTGCAAGCGGGCCGCCGGCACTTTCGCAAAGCGGGGCGAGGCTTGCGAAAGCAATGCGCTCGACTTGGCGGCCGAGGGCCGGATCGATGCTTGCTACCTGGCTGTCCCCTTCAGCCGTGCGCATCAGCTTTTCGATGGATGGGCGAAGCGCCTCGGGTAGTCGATCGAGAAAGTAGCGCAAGAGGCCGAGCGGCTCGCCAGCAAGCGCATCTTCGATCCAGCTCGGGTGCAGGCGAACCAGGCCGTCGGGCAGTCCGTTCGTGGCCTTTTCTCGCCAAGCAGTCAGCTGCGCATTTCGCGCAGCCTGGCCAAGCCGCCCAAGTCCACGCCACGCGTTGAGGCATTCTTCCCGGTTTGCGCCGGCCAAACCCGCAAGCGCCGCCTCGCCTTCCTCCGGCACGGCCAAGGCCAAAAGGACGCCCTTCGCTTCGTCACTTATTTCGCCAAGCTCCCGGCCAGACACGGCCGCAAGCGTAGCGCAATACGAAGGCAGGCGCATAGCTCGACTTCGTGCTATGTCTCCCCGCCCGTATGACTAGCTCCGATTCCCCGACCAATTCCACGTCTGACGCCGCTCCTCGCCGGAGCGACGTCCGAAACATTGCAATCATCGCCCACGTCGATCACGGCAAGACTACCCTGGTAGACGGCTTCCTTCGCCAGGCCGGAAACTTCCGCGTTGGCGAGGTGCTCGCCGACTGCGCGATGGATTCCAACGATCTGGAACGCGAGCGCGGCATCACCATTTTGGCCAAGTTCACCGCCATCACCTGGAAAGGGATCCGCATCAACATTGTGGATACCCCCGGCCACGCCGACTTCGGCGGCGAGGTGGAACGCGTGCTGAAGATGGTCGACTCGGTGCTGCTGCTGGTCGATGCGTTCGAGGGGCCAATGCCGCAAACGCGCTTCGTGACCCGCAAGGCGTTGGCTCTCGGCCTGCGTCCCATTCTAGTGGTCAACAAGATCGACCGCGTCGGCTGCGATCCTGACGGCGCGGTCAACGACACCTTCGATCTGTTCTGCGCTCTCGGCGCCAACGACGAGCAGCTCGACTTCCCCGTCATCTACGCCTCGGGCCGCGAGGGCTACTCCGTCCGCCACCTCACCGACGAGCGCAAGGATCTCTCACCGCTGCTCGATCTGATCGTCGAAGCGGTCGAGCCCCCGGCCGCCGACGTGGACGGACCGCTGGCCATGCACGTGGCGACGCTCGACTACGACGACTATCTCGGCTACGTGGCCATCGGCCGCATGCTGTCGGGCCGGGTGCGCCAGGGCGACCGCGTGCTTTGCGTGCACCGTGACAGCAAGCGCGAAGAGTTCCGCGTGGCCAAGATCCTTGGCTACCAGTCGCTCAAGCGATTCGAGCTGTCGGAGGCGATCGCGGGCGACATCTGTGCCATCACCGGTATGCAGGATCTCACCGTCGGCGAAACCATCACTGAGATCGGACGACCCGTGGTTTTGCCGCTGCTCGAAATCGAAGAGCCGACGGTGAAGATGCAGTTCATCTCGAACAATGGCCCGTTCTCCGGCAAGGAAGGCAAGTTCGTGACCTCGCGCAATCTGCGCGAGCGCCTTTTCAAGGAGCTCAAGTCGAACGTCGCCCTGCGCGTGGAGGAGACCGAGTCGCCCGACACTTTCGAGGTCCTGGGGCGCGGGGAGCTGCACCTGTCGGTGCTCATCGAGACCATGCGCCGCGAAGGCTACGAGCTGATGGTGTCGCAGCCGCAGGTCATCTTCAAGGAAGGCCCGGCGGGCGAAAAGCTTGAACCTTACGAGGACGTGGTCATCGACGTGGACGAGAAGTACACCGGCCCGGTCATCGAAGAGCTCGGCCGCCGCGGCGGACGCATGCAAGAGATGAAGCCCGAGGGCGAAGGTCGTATGCGCCTGGAATACGCCATGCCGTCGCGCGGGCTCATCGGCTACCGGTCGCAATTCCTTACCGACACGCGCGGCACCGGCATCATGCACCACAACTACAGCCACTACGGCCCTTACGCCGGCGTCTTCAAGGCGCGCGCCAATGGCGTGCTGGTGGTGCAGGATCCCGGCACGACCAACACCTACGGCCTCTTCTATCTACAAGAGCGCGGCTCGCTGTTCATGGGCCCCGGCGTGCCGGTCTACGGCGGGCAGATCCTCGGTCTGCACGCGCGTGATAACGACCTCATCGTGAACCCGTCGCGCGCGAAGAAGCTGACCAACATCCGCACCACCGCCGCGGACGAAAAGCTGTTCCTGACCCCGCCCATCGTGCTGAGCCTGGAAGCCGCGCTCGAGATGATCAACGAAGACGAGCTGGTCGAGGTCACCCCCAAGAGTATCCGGCTGCGCAAACGCGCGCTCGACCACAACGAACGGAAGCGCATCGAAAAACTTCGCGATCAAGGCAGCGAGGCTTAACCCGCCCGAACGGCGATGTGGAGACTTTCGCCACGGGCTGCTAAGGTTCCGCCGTGAAAAAGCTGCTTGTGCGGGTCATCCTCGGGGTTGCCGCCGGGGTCGCGGTCTACGTCGGCTTTTCCATCTGGGCGGACGCGCGCAGCGTGGGCCGCGCGCTGGCGGACTTCAGGTGGTCCATTGCGGCCGGCGCGCTTGGCCTGGCCTTTCTCAACTACCTGGTCCGCTTCGGGCGCTGGCACTACTACCTCAAGGTGCTGGGGCTTTCCGTGCCCGCCGGTCACAGTTTCCTCGTGTTCCTGGGCGGCTTCTCGCTCACCGTCACGCCGGGCAAGCTCGGCGAAGTGGTGAAGGCGCTGCTCCTGCGCGAGTCACACGGCATCGCGGCGGCCCGTACCGCGCCCATCGTGGTTGCGGAACGACTGACGGATCTCATGGGCCTGCTGCTGCTCGCCTGTGTCGGCATTTTCACCTACGAGGCCGATCCGCGCTTTCTCGTCATCGGAGCAGGCCTCATCGTGTTCGGGCTGGTGGTGATCTCGGTCGAGCCGATCGCCATGTTCTTTCTTCGCGTGCTCGCTAAGATGCCCGGCCTGCGCAAGGTCACGCCTAAGCTTGAAGAAGCCTACCGGACCACGGCCGCCCTGCTGCGTCCCGCGCCGCTTGCGCTCGGTGTCGCGCTTTCCACCGTGAGCTGGTTCTTCGAATGCACCGCCTTCTGGGCCGTGGTGCACGGATTTGCGGGCGCGACGGTCGGCATTCAGGCCGCCACCTTCATCTACGCTTCCATGACCATCGCTGGCGCGCTTTCCTTCCTGCCTGGCGGGCTGGGCGTCACCGAGGCCGGCATGTTGGCCATGCTTGGCGAGTTGGGCCACGGCTGTGGACGCAGCGTGGCCGCAGCCGCGACCTTTGTGACTCGCCTCTGCACTCTGTGGTTCGCCGTGGTGATTGGCATCGCAGCCTTGTTGATTTTCGCGAGAAGGACTAAAATTCAGGTGGCGCTACCTGAAAAGTCCAACCAATAGCGACGCCCACCCGCAGTCTCGGCATCCCGTCGCTGGCACCGCCTGCAACGATGTCGCAACCTTGTTGGTTGCATTCGTACGCAAGGTGGGCGAGCTAACACACCGAATTTAAAGAGAAAGCCGCTAAAGCTCCCGCCAGCTTCTGCCGAGACGACGGTGACCGCGCTTTTGCAACCGACCAAACTCCAGACAGACAAGGACGTGTCCCATGGCAGACGAGCTTCGCATCAACATCTACAAAATCACGCGTGGTGCTTGCCGCAAGCTTCCCGGCCCCTGCCCGCACGCGGTGTGTCGCTTCAACTTGACCGCCGAGCGGAGAGACAGCCGTGGCGCAAAGCCGGCCGAGGCGCATCTGCCGGTCATACGCGAGGCCTGTGCGCTGGAGGCGGCGGAGCAGGGTGGCATGACCCTGGAAGAGATCGCCATGCGGCTCTCGCTCACCCGTGAGCGCGTCCGCCAGATCGAGCTTGGCGCACTGAAGAAGCTGTGGGCCCGCTTGGGTGGTGACGAGGCCGAGCGCGAGCCCGAGCCCGCGGCGGCAGGATTCCGCCGCACGTCGAGCGCTGCCGCGTAAAGGCCCGCGGCCGATGGCCGGATCCGGCTATGGATCCCGCACGCGCATCCGGCTATTCATGGATCTCTACCGAAAGATCCATCAGTACGTCGACGGTCCAGCTGACCATGGGCAGCGTGCCGCCCAGGTATGCGCTTACCACGATCTTGGCGGGCTCGGTCTTGCTTGGTCGGAGCAGCGGCAGGATGTCCACCGGCTCGGGCAGCGGAACATCGAACGTCGGTCCCACCACCGGCGTTCCCCGTTGCTCGTAGTCGGCGATTTCCACCTGCTTGTTGGTCTCGGTCGTGGTGGATTTGCTGGCCGGGATGAAGGCCACGGCGTGCAGGGTGCGGATGAAGGAAAGATCGGATATTCCAGTCTTCGCCGTAAGCCGCAGTCGCACAAGCTTGGCCGATCGAATCTGACTTTGCGCTTCGAGGTTGGTGGTGGCGCCCAGTTGGCCGCTGGTAAACGAGAATTGGAAGTGTACTGTGGTGGGGTCGCTGGTGGGTGCGGCTGGCACTCCGATATCCAAGCGGGTCACCTGGACATCGGAGAAGCTGCCGTCGACGATCGGCGAGCATCCGAGCAGCGCAAACACCCACAGGCCGCAGAGCAGCGAGCGCCCACGAGGCACTAGGATCCCCCCCCGAACATGTAAATGATGCCCAGCTTGACCGACAGCGTGTGCGCATGAACCTCGCCGTCCTGTGGCACTTCCACCGTCATGCTCGGCGACTGATCCGCCGTGTTGCGGCTGACGACCACGGGATTCGGGCCGCGGACCGTGGCCATCAGATACGTGTAGCCCCCGTGCAAATACAGGGCGACCCTCCCGATGGGGATGTCCACACCGAGATGCGCGTTGAAGTAGGTGTAACCCAGCTCCTGCGCATAGGGTTTGATCCAGCTCGATATGTTGAAGAAGGTCCCAAGCACGCTGTTCACCGGGGCGACATTGCAATGCCCGAATTCAAACGTAAACGAGGGGCCCCAGCCCACCGGAACGAAGGTCAGACCACCGCGGTAGTCGAGGGCAGCTGTGTTGGTTCCCGCCGAAGCGCCAAGCCGGACCCAATCCGCCGGCTCCACCACCAAACCGAGATTGATACCGTCGGGCATTCCCACATCGGTCGCCAGCCCAAACATACTGTGACCGGGCCGCTTGACCGGCAACGCCCGCTTGGCGACTGTCGGGGAAGCCCCCCCCTCCGCCGCCCCACCCTGCGGCGACGGATAACCTACGGGAGCGGTCGGCGCGGGCGACGTCGGGGGCGCGTAACGAACCGAAGGCGCGATGGTTGTTGCCGGCGCCGGAGGTGCGGCAGGTGCATACGGCGCATAGGACGGGGTCGACTGCCCATAGGCCGATGGCGGCAAGTACGGCGTCGGCTGCACCACTTGCGCGGGCTGGGACTGCCTCTGCAAGCTCGGTACGGCGCGCGCCGACGACGGCGCCGGCTGCGGCGAGCCCGGCCTGCGAATCGGCGTGTAGGTGGCGTTAGACTCGGCTGCTTGCGCGAGGTGAGCAGGCGCGCCCGATGTGGAAACGTCGGCAGCCACGGCTGGATTGGAAAAGCTCCCACAAACCAGCGCGAGCCCCCAAGCCCAGGCAAGGTTTCCGACGAATCCCATCCGCGCCATGATAGCACCTTGCGCGAAGGGCGCTCGCGAACTCGGGCACCACGCCCGCGACACGTGCGTGTCAGCACAGTCGGAGGTCAGTATCTCGGCATGGCGCAACTGTGGACGCCGGCGGAAGGAAGGTAGCATTCCACTACATAGTCCCTCATCATGCGGTCGGTGTTGAAACGCCAACCCAGGGTGCGGATGGCACGCTTGATGTATGCCACCCAGCCTTGGGGAACGCCGTGCTCGTCCTGCTGGTAATAGAGTGGCACGACCTCGTTCTCAAGCACGTGGTAGAGCGACTCGGCATCGCGCTGGTCCTGTTCCGCGACGTCCACATGGGAAACCCCACTGCCGATGGCGAAGCCGTTCTGCCCGTCGTACGCCTCGGCCCACCAGCCGTCGAGGATCGACAGGTTGAGACCACCATTGAGCAGCACCTTTTCGCCGCTCGTCCCACTGGCCTCTTGCGGCCGCCGGGGCGTGTTCAGCCACACGTCCACGCCTTGCACGAGGTGGCGGGCAATGTTGATGTCGTAGTCCTCGACGAAGGCGATGCGCGACCGAAGCGCGGGCGAGATGCTCGCCTGCACCACGGTCTTGAGAACCTCTTGTCCCGGTCGATCGGCCGGGTGTGCTTTGCCAGCGAAGACGATCTGCACCGGTCGTGCCTCGTCGCACAGGATTCGCTTCAGTCGCTCCACGTCGGTGAAGAGCAGATTGGCCCGTTTGTAGGTTGCAAACCGGCGCGCGAACCCGATGGTGAGGACGTCGGGATCGAGCGCGGTCGCCGCGGCCTCTACCAGCTCGTCGGAAAGGCCGTTGGCCCGACGCTGCGCCGACACCTCGCGCCGGACGAAGTTCACCAAATTCGCACGCAAGGTGCGATGGGTTTCCCACAACTCCGCGTCCGACACGTCTTCGATGCGCGCCCACATCTCGGGCTCGGTCAGGTTGTCGGCCCAGTCGGGGCCGATGTGCCGGCTGTAGAGATCCTGCATGGCTGGCGCGAGCCAGGTACGAGCATGAACGCCATTCGTGATGTGCCCCACCGGGACTTCGTCTTCGCGGTGGTGCGGCCACAGCACCTGCCACGCCTTGCGCGTGACCCGGCCGTGCAGGCACGACACCGCGTTCGCATAGCGAGACATCTTGAACGCCAGGACGGTCATGCAAAGCGCTTCGTTCTCGTCGCTGGGGCGCACGCGGCCAAGCCCCAGAAACTCCTGACGCGACAGTCGTAGCGAAAGCCGCAGCGGTTCCAGGTGCTCGTCGACCAGCGCAGGCGGAAAGCGATCGTGTCCGGCGTCCACTGGCGTGTGCGTGGTGAAGACCGTCGATTGCGCCACGTCCTGGGCCACGTCGGCAAAGGCGCGTCCGGTCTCGATCATCCGCAAGCGAGCGTATTCCAGCGTCGCGAACGCGCTGTGGCCTTCGTTTAGGTGCAGGCCACTCCAAACGATCCCGCAGGCGCGCAGGGCACGGATGCCGCCCACCCCCAGCAAGAGCTCTTGCCGGATGCGCACGCGCTGATCGCCGAAGTAAAGGCGCGCGGCCAGGCGGCGATTCTCATCGGTGTTGCCGTCCACGTCGGTGTCGAGCAAGAGGAGCCGGTTGCGCCCGACGTTGACTTGCCAAACCTGCGCGAGCAACCGTTCGTGTCCAAGCGGCAGGTCGATGACGAGGGGTTTGCCGTCAGGTCCAGTTCGCAGGGTAACCGGCAAGTAATCGATCGGCGCGCTCTCGTACTTCGCGTGCTGCTGTCCCTCGCGGTCGATGTGCTGCCGGAAATAGGACTCGCGATAGAAGAGACCCACCGCCACCAGGGCCACGCCCATATCCGACGCCGTCTTGAGATGGTCGCCCGCCAGCACGCCCAGGCCCCCACTGTAGATGGGCAACGACTCGTGGATGCCGAATTCCGCAGAAAAATACGCCACCGGCCGTACCCGCAACGGCGCCGCATGGGTTTCCGCCCAGGTTTTGGCGGTCGGCGACGTGTACGCGCGCAATTCGCGGTAGGCGCGGTCCACCCGCGCACGCAAGGCCGCGTCCCCGGCGAGCTCATGGAGCCGTTCGGGCGACAGGCGCTTCACCACCATCAGCGGGTTGTGCTTCGAATCGTGAAAGCCCCGGCGGTCGATATCGCGGAACAGCTTGATGACCGACGGATTCCAGGCCCACCACATGTTCATGGACAGCTCGTCGAGCTGTTGTGCGAGCTTTTCCGCCGGCGTCATGGTCGGTAGAGTGTGGCACAAAGAAGGCACGGAACCAATTCGGGGATATAATGGCGGCGGACCAAGATCATGGATGAACCACGCTTACTCGCCTTCATTATGGCCGGTGGAAAGGGCGAACGTCTCTTCCCGCTGACGCGCGACCGCGCGAAGCCCGCCGTGCCTTTTGGAGGCCGATACCGAATCATCGATTTCGTTCTCTCCAACATGCACAACTCCGGCATCCGGGCCATCTACGTGCTTACCCAGTACAAAGCTCAGTCGCTGGTCGAGCATGTCCAGCATGTCTGGGGTACCCGCAGCACGCACGCCGACTTCGTTACCATCGTGCCGGCCCAAATGCGCATGGGTGAAAGCTGGTACCGCGGCACCGCCGATTCGATCCACCAGAACTTCCACCTAGTGGAGGATTTTCGCCCTGACGTGGTGGTCGTGTTCGGCGCCGACCACGTCTACAAAATGAACGTCCGGCAGATGGTGGACTTTCACATTGCCAAATCGGCGCTTGCCACCATCGCATGCCTGCCGGTGCCGGTGTCCGAGGCGTCGCAATTTGGTATCGTCGAGACCGACGACGAAGGCCGGGTCATCGGATTCCAAGAGAAGCCCACCAGCAACGTGACGACCATCCCCGGCGACCCGAGCCGCGCGCTCGCGTCGATGGGCAACTACACCTTCGCACCGTTGCCCCTGCACGATACCCTCGAGTCCGATTCGCAGCAGGACACGCACCACGACTTCGGCAAGAACATCCTGCCGTCGTTGCTCAAAACTGGGCGGGTCTACTGCTACGACTTCTCCAAGAACCGAATCCCGGGGGTGACCGAAAAGGGCGAGCTGGCCTACTGGCGCGACGTCGGGACCATCGAGGCTTACTACGAGGCCAACATGGACCTCAAGAACGTGGTGCCGCACTTCAACCTCTACAACTGGGAATGGCCCATCGTCAGCGTGAACCACCCCGACCCGCCGTCGAAGCTGGTGTTCGACGACGATCGCCGGCGAGGCGTGCTGGTGCAGTCGATCATGTCGAGCGGCTGCGTGATCGCGGGCGGATTCGTGAAAGACAGCGTGCTCGGCCGCAACGTGTGGGTCGACGAAGGCGCGGAGGTACGCGATTCCGTTCTCTTCGACAACGTCCACGTCGGCAAGGGCGCACGCATCCAGCGCGCCATCATCGACAAGAACGTGCGTGTGGCTCCCGGCGACCACATCGGCCACGATCTGGCCCGCGATGCGGTTCGCCACCACGTCAGCCAGGGCGGCATCACGGTGGTGGGCAAGGCGCGCGACACCTGGTTGACGAGAGCGCGGAATTTCTGAAACAGATTGAGGGCGCGGAGGGGTAGGAGGGCGCAGAGAGGGACTCTGCGGGCTCGGCTGCCGCGCGGCCGTGCAAAAGCGCGCCGCCCACGGTAGATTCCACAACCCCTATGAAAAAATCGAAGCCTATTGTGCTCGTAGTTCACGGGCACTTTTACCAGCCGCCGCGGGAGAATCCCTGGACCGACGAGGTTCCCCGCGAGCCCAGCGCCGCGCCATTTCCGAACTGGAACACGCGCATCCTGGCCGAGTGCTACCGCGCCAACGCCTACGCTCGCATCTACGGTTCCAAGAACCACATAGGCTCCATCGTCAACAACTACGCCAGCATCTCGTTCAACCTGGGTCCTACCCTGGCGCGCTGGATCGCCCGCCACGACAGCCACGTGATCCGGCGCATGCGGGAGGGCGACGTCGCGCAACGGGAACGACTGTCCGCGGGCGGGGCCATGGCGCAGGTGTGGGGCCACGCCATCGCCCCGCTTCTATGCGAGCGCGACCTGCGCACCCAGATCCGTTGGGGCCTTCAGGATTTCCAGCTTCGCTTCGGCCGCCCGGCTGCTGGCATGTGGCTGCCCGAGACGGCCGCCAACCCGGCTACCCTGGCGGCGTTGATTGATGCCAACGTGGCATACACCATCCTCGCGCCCGAGCAGATCGAGGCGGTCCGGCCGCCCGACGCCGATTGGCAGTCGGTCACCGCCGACACGGTGGATACCGGTCGTGCATATCGCTTCTTTCACCCGGACGGCTCGGGGCGATTCATCGCCATCGCGGTTTTCGACGGGCCGCTTTCGCGCGACCTGGCCTTCGGCACGGCCACCCGTGACGCCGCTAGCTTCCTAGCGGCCATGCGCCGTTCCGCCGAGCGATCCAAGGTGGAAGACAAGCCGCTGGTGCTTGCCGCGTCCGACGGCGAGCTATACGGCCATCACAAGAAGTTTGCCGACCTCACCCTCGCCTACGCGGTCAACGTTTCGGCACCCGCCGACGCGGTGGAGGTCACGAACCTGGGGGCATACCTGGCCGAGTCGCCTCCGACCTGGGAATTGCGCCTGCGTCCGGGACCAAACGGCGAGGGCACGGCCTGGAGCTGTTCGCACGGCCTCGGTCGTTGGTTGCGCGATTGCGGCTGCCGCATGAGCAACGTGAAGGGCAGCAGCCAAGCCTGGCGCGGCCCGCTCCGCAAGGCGCTCGACCTGCTTCGCGACCGTAGCCAGCCGTTCTTCGAGGACGTGGCCGGCGACCTATTTGACGATCCCTGGCAGGCACGCGATGAGTACGGCCTGGTGGCCGACCAGGCGCCGGACGCGCGCAAGCAGAAGCTGCGTTCCCTCGGCCGACCCAGCTTGCGGCGCGATCGGGGCGCGGCCTCTACCCGGGCGTTGCAGCTCATGGAAATGCAGCGCTCGCTGCTGCTCATGTACGCGAGCTGCGCTTGGTTCTTCGATGACATCGCCGGCACCGAGTCCGCCATCGCCATGCGCCGGGCCGCCCACGCGATGGATCTGTGGACCGCGCTCGGGGGCAAACCGCCCAGCAAGGCGTTTGTCGACACTTTGGCCAGCGCACGCAGCAACGACCGCAAGCTCGGCACCGGCGCCGACGCCTTCGTCCGCACGTGCAAGGACCGGGTCACGCCCGAGCGGGCCTTGGCGCGCTCGGCTTTTTCATGCCTGGCCTCGCTGCCGTCGGATGCGAGTCACGTCCCCGGCTTCACCGTAAACGCCAACTGTGTGGGAGTATCGGCAACGTCACGATCGCTGCGTGGCAAGGCGACCGTGACCGATCGGCGCAACGACACCACCACGACCCTGGACTTTGCCGCGTCCCACGACGGCAAGGCAGGGTTCGAGTGCCGCATCGGCAAGGCCCGGCTTGGCCTCGACGACCTGGACGACGACGCCGCCCAAGCCCTGCGCCTGGGCGCCCTGGTACGAATGTCCGCGGACTGTGCCGACGCCGCCGGTTGCAAGGCGCTGCTGAAAGTGGCTGACAAGCTCGCCACCTGCACCACCAGCGAGCAGGCCGCCCTGGCCGGCTTGCTCGCGCGCGCCCTGGCGATGTTTTTGGAGGCCCGATTCGGCGCCCAGAAGCCCGCGCCCCAGCCCGACTGGCGATTGGCGCTGGACATGGCTGTTCGAGCCGGCGCCATGCAAGCCACCGATGACTGGCGGAAAGTGCAAGAGATTGTGTGGGAGCACCTGGCTCGGTTGCAGAAGCAAGTAAAGCCCGTGCCTAAAGCGCTGCACACGCTGGCTGAGAGACTGGAGCTGGTCAAGCCGGAGGTGGTGGAGAAGGCCGAGACGGTCGATGAAGGCGGCTAGGGAACAGGGCCGGTGGAGGTGTAAACGGCGCTCGTGGTCGAGTCGATAACGACCACCGTATTGCCGCACGCGGAAACAGCCAGGGCGTTGGCCGGACTCGAGTATCGAACCGTCCAATTTTGGCCGTAGTTCGTGGAAATACTAGGTGAAGAGTCACCAGCTATCAGAACGTTGAGCCCGGCAGAGCCAGCAAGCAATTTCCCCATGTTCACGGGCCAACCACTGGTCCAGCTGGATCCGTAGTCGGTCGAAAGGTAGCTGCCCATGGCAGATAGCAAGGCAACTTTGGCTCCGTCGGCCGAGCAAACAACGGAATGGTCGGGTAGTTCGGTGGTGGTATCGGACCAAGATGCTCCGGAGTCGCCAGAAGCGTGAAAACCAGT
>CAZBIU010000054.1:0-25071 GCA_964491625.1 uncultured Myxococcales bacterium | reverse complement strand
GCCGGACTCCTCCTGCTTGCCAACGCCTGGGTGCCCTGGGCGGCGGTCGGTCAGATGGCCCTGTTCGACAGCCTGCGCGCGGGCGGAAAGGCCTGGCGACGAGGGCTCGTCAAGGCCGCTGTGCCGGGCATCTTCGCCTGGCTGTTCGGCGAAATCTTCGTGGCCATGATTGGTGCCGGCTTCGGCATGGTATTCGCCTGCCTTGTGCACGCGGCAGAACGACGACAGGAGCCCGCCCTGCCCCGCGCGCGCCCCGCATGGTTTGCCGCGAGCTTGCTGGCGATCGCGCTTGCGGCAGGCGTCGGCGCGGTGGTTGTGTTGCCCGCGCGCATGCTCTTGGGCGGCACCGAGCGAGCTGCGGCGCTGTCGCGCGATCTGGCCGAGACCTATTCCCTGCACCCGCTGCGAATCGCTGAATTCATCGCGCCGCAGTCGATGGGCGACGCCTACGGCGCATACCCTGCCGGTCCCCTGGTGGGTGAGGCCCGGCTCGACGGGCTTCCTCTCTCGTACAGCATGTATCTCGGCGCCAGCGTGGTGGGGCTGGCCTTGGCCGCGTTTGGCCGGCGACGAAAGCTCCCGCTGGTCCTAGGAGCTGCCGCCGCGTTCGTGCTGCTGCTCGCGCTCGGACGGCATACGCCCGTGCACGCAATCTTCCGGCGCGTGGTGTTTCCGCTTTCGTACATGCGATACCCGGAAAAGTACGGCGTGGTGCTGGTGACGCTGCTGGCGCTGCTGGCGTCCATGGGCGCAGATCGCATCCTTTGCGAAAAGCCCCAGCCCTGGCGGCGTTTGGCGGTCCTGCTTGCCGTCGTCGTCGGTTTGGGCGGTGCAGCCGCAGCCTTTCTGCCGCTGCCCTGGAAAATCTTCGCCATCCGCGGCTCGGTCATGGGCGGCATCGCCATTTTAGCCTTGCTCGCGATCCAGGTGCTCGCTGCCAGAAGATCCCGGCTGGCGCCAATCCTGCTGGTCGCCTTGGTGGGGGCCGACCTTGCCCGCGCCACCTGGCCACTGCAGCCCTTTGGTCCGCGCCAGATCGCCAGCCAACTGCCCCCGGCGGCGGCGAAGGTGCTGGAGGGCCGCGCGGCCCTTGCTCCTCCGCCTCGCATCTACCGGTCGAACGCGACCACCGATTCGGTCAATCGATGGCTGCCGACCAGCACCACCCCCGAGGCCGAGATCAAGCTCGCGCGCACGCTGATTACCAACACCGCGAACACCTGGGGCGTCGCTACCCTGCCGGGGTACGACGCCGCGATTCCGGCGGCGGTCGGGGACGCCTGGGACCGCGGGCTGCCGTTCGGCCAAGGCGTCCTTCGTTTGTTCGGGGCCGAGTACGCCATCCTACCCGCCCCGGAAGGGGCCAAGACCGACCGCCCCGGACTGGTCCCGATCTTCGATCCACTGCCGGGGGCACGCCTTTATAGGGTTGCGAGCACGCTGCCGCGTGTGTACTGGGCCCGGCGCGCCGAGGTGATGTCTGACAAGGATGCGCTCGCGCGGCTCTTCGCGCCCGAGGTGGTAGCCGGCGCTACTGTCCTGCTCGCGCCCGAGGGCCATCCCGGGCCGGTTGCAGCCGCGCCCGGCCGGGCGGGTGAGTGCACGGTCGAGTCTTATGCCAACCAGCGGGTTGCAGCTCGTTGCTCGGGCGGCGCGACCGGCATCGCCGTCTTCGTCGAGCAGTTCGCCCCTGGCTGGCACGCCACCGTCGACGGCCGAGCGGTGCCCCTGGTGCGCGCGAACCTCATCATGCGCGCCCTTCCACTGGGGCCGGGCGACCATCGCATCGTGCTCGAGTATCGAACGCCAGGGCTCGTCGCCGGCCTGGCAATCAGCGGCCTCTGCCTGTTCCTACTTCTGACCCTCTTCGCCGCCGACCTGCGTCGCTCGACCGCGCGGTAATAGCGACCTGCCCCAGCTTCGCCGGGGCCGCTGAATCCGCGGTGACAGATCCGGGCTGCCGCGGTGTCGATCCAGGAAGGAAGCGCGATGGACGCCTGCCGCTTCCCGAAAAAGGAGAATGTTATGAAGACGATGATGGTGCTTGGTTCGGCTCTCTTATTGACCACATCCTCGCTCGCCCGGGCGGACGAGCCCCAGCCCACAGCGACGACCTTGCCCGACACTGCCGCGCAGGCCGAAAGCTCGGCCCCCGCGGCCGGTCCCCCGCCCGCAGCCAATCCCCCGCCGGCGGCGCCCGCGACGACCTTGGCCGCGCCGGTCCCGCCACCACTGGCGGAGCCCGCGCCCGAGCCGCCGGGCCCGGAGCCGTACACCGGATGGGGGCGAGGCCGACGGGCGCCGATGTACGTCGACGTCATGCTCTCGGTGGGCGCATTCACCGAGGACGGCAGCAACCGCCTCACCACGCGTAATTCGAAGGTCCTGGAAGGCTTCGGCGGCGTCTTGCGTGCGGGCTCGGTGTTGGGAGAGCACCATCGCCTCGGGGCCCGCCTGCAGTCGTTCGTCCGCCCGACCAAGCAGGTCCTGCTCGATCCTCCGGCCACCGACAACTCCGACCCCGAATGGGGCGCGGTCAGCTTCGGCTATCTCGGGCCCGAGTACCTGTACAGCACCGACTTCGGCCTTTATGCCGGCGGCTCGCTCGGCGTCGCCGGCGCGGTTTCCAGCAGCAAGATCAAAGACAGCAACGGCGACCACAACCACACCGAGCGTGGCTCGGCCGGAGTGGCCGGGATCCTGTCACTCGGTTACGAATGGCGCGCCAATAAGTGGTTTGCGATGAACGCCGAGGCCTTCGGTGGCCTGTACCACGGAATCGACGACAACGAGAATGCGATGAACGGCGCTATCTTCGGAATCGGCATGGGGATGGGCTTTTAGGAAAGATTCACGAGCCGAAATTACCCTCTCGCGGACACCGTATAGGTAACGGTGATCCGCGAGTTAATTTATTGCAGTGCGGTCGGGACCTCTCGATCGGGTGCCCGGCGGGCAGCCGCCGTACGCGCTGCCACTGCAAGGTCGCGCAATTGGCATAACCTGCGCAGATCTTCCCAAAAGACGCCTCCTCGCCCCTGTCGGCCTGGCGCTATTGCGTCGCGGCCTGCGCAGCCGGGTGGACTTTGGAAGCGTCATTTGATTAACCTACTGGAACGGAATTCGGAGAACAGTTTCACAGACGATTGGTCCTCGGCTCCCGTGTTGGCCAGCGCCACACAATTCGGAGTCTTTGACAGGGTGGTACAATGCTAACGAGCACCAATGATTTCGCACGGCTGCGGACGATGGGGCATCGAGAAACCGTCGTTCTTCCAGAGCTCCGGACCACGCTCCCCGCGTTCATCCATAGCGCCGGATTCAGAGAAGATATCGGGCCGGTGGCCGCTCAGGGCCAAAGTGGTGTCGAGCTAGCGGTGATCCTGCACACCATCGGCGGGTCCGGAAGGCTTGCCTATCAAGAGCGCGAATCATTGGTCGAAGCTGGCCAGACGCTGCTGCTGTGCTACCCGCACCAACATCGCTTGTGGACCGACAAGGACGCGCGCTGGGAGTATTTTTACATCTCGCTCGGTGGGCACGAGGCCGTGCGAGGCATTCGGGAAATCGTCGAGCGTGCCGGCCCGACCATACGCCTGGCCGAGGATTCGCTTGCGCTCGCGCGCGTGGCCGAGGCATGCACCACTGCCATCGAGGGCAAACTGGACTCGCCCTACCGCGCCTCCGAGCTGGCGTACGGCATCGTGATGGGCTTTTTGAGTGAGAGCGTCGTTCACAGCCCCAAGGGCAACGGCAAGCACCCGACCAGCAGCGTGCCTGCGTTCATTCCCGCAGTCGAAGAGTTCTGCCGTCTCAATTTCGCTCGGCCCATTGGCGTGGACGACATGGCGCGGGTCGCGAACATGAGCCGCTTCCACTTCTCGCGCGTGTTTGAGAAAGCGCGAGGCACGCCGCCCGGGCGCTACCTGGCACGGCTGCGGCTGGAGGAGGCCATGCGGTTGGTATCGGCGGGTGGCACCACGGTGAAGGAAGTCGCCCACCGCTGCGGCTACGGCGACGCGAACTACTTCTGCAAGGTATTCCGCAAGAGCTTCGGCGTTTCTCCCGGCGCCTACCGAAGCGGCCGGACTTAGCCACGCATCATTCACAACGACCGCATGCAACGAAGCTCACTTCGGCGGCGTGTGTTTGCCCGGCATCGGCTTGATGATGAGCTGGTCGCGATCCAGCAGCAAGCGCACGGGTCCATCGATATCCTTCGCGACCTCCTCTTCGCAAAGCGAATCGATCACCAGGGTCACCCTGGGAAAGATCTGCTTGGCGCTGAAGATGGTCGCACCGACCGGCGTTACGTCCCCAACCTGCGCGAGCAACTCTGTTTGGGCTTGCTTCACCGACGCGCGCGCGTCGGTCAGGCGGGACTGAAGCGCAATCATTTGCGTCTTTCGCTGGGATGGAAAACGCACCGAGGCCCCAGGCTGTTCCGCGGACTTGCCCAACGCCGATTCCAAGTTCTTTACCAGGCTCATTGCGAGCGCCAGGTTCCGCCGCGATTTCTCCACTTGCAGGTCGACGCTCGCCTGGTAGCCGGCGCTCAGCAGGGTGGGCACGCACATCTCGGCTCCGAGAAATCCCGCGCTGATGTCCGTGCCTGCCACGACCTTGCCGCCGATAATTCCGCCGCGACTGACCATCACGCTTCCCGCCGCGACCACGGTCGAATCGTGACATTCCACATCGACGCGTACGTCGCCGCCGCAATCGACCGAGACCATGTGCAGGTAGTGTGCTTCCAGATCGCCGCCGCACACAAGTCTGCCCTTGTGGCCGCCGTTGACCCCGCCCTTGATGGTCAGATTCTGCCCCGCTTCGATGGTTGCCACCCCTACGGCACCGTCGATCGCGACGTTCTTCGCCGATTTGATGTGAAAGCCATCGAGCACGTTGCCATGCACGGTCACGTCGCCGAAGAAGTCGATGTTGCCGACTTTGAAATCCAGGTCTCCCGCGACTTCCAGGTGCTGCTCGACGGAGAGCCGTCCATCTTGGAAGCGCACGCATCCCGGGTGCGTGGCGAGCACCCGCGAAGGATTCCCCGGGTCCAGCCCCACCCGATCACCGAGCTCGAAGGGACACGGCGGAGCGGCGATGCTTTGGCCGAGCACGGAACAGCCGTCGCCGGGTGGCGCCGGTAATTCACACAGCGGCTGGCCGGCGCGCACATTGATGAAGTGACTGACCTCGTGCAGGTCGACAGTGTCGTTGGAATAGTCGCGCAACGACGCAATACCCATGGGAATCAACCAATCGATGTCCTTCCATTTCTCGGCGGGGCGCCCCTTGGCAACGACCACGGCGTTGGCGCCGTTGGCGAGATTTTGCGCCAGCTCCGGCAGGCGCGCATCCTCGATGGGCGACAGGTGCAGCTTCGAAGCGCGCACGAACTCCACGATCTTGTCGACAGGGAACTTGGCCGTGGCCGAGCTGCGCGAGACCCGGACCGATGCGGTCAAAAGATCAGGCGACACGAGCAGGAGCATCCGTCCACCCTCGCCCTCACACTGGTCGATGATGTCAGGCTTCGGATTTTGCTGGTCTGGCGGCTTGCCCATGGTGTGCTCTCACCGGCACGGCGGCCGTTCGGTCTGTGCGGATTGCTCCTAATCCGGGTATCGGCACGCCGAACCCGCGCCTTAAGTCCGCCCGGCACTACGTTCCGAGGACGATTTCGAGCTGGCCTTCGCGAACCTGGACCGACTTCAGAACCAGCTTGGCGAGCGACTGCTTGAAGTCCTTCTGGTCCAGTCGATACACCGGCGTGGTGGCGAGGTAAGTCTCGCCGACGATAGCCACGAGATCTTCTGCCGCCGAGCGGACGGATGCGGGCAGGCCTTGAATCGACAAGTCGACGACTCTGGGATGGTCGAAGAAGAATTCGCCGGTCGGAGCCGAGTAGCGAATCTGCCCCTCGACCAGCGCGCGCCCGACGAGCGCGGTTTGCCCAGCGATGCCGAGCTCGACCTGGGGGCGCAGCAGGATCCTGTCTTCGCCGGCCATGAACTGGACCGACACCGAGCGCACCGTCAGCGTCACCAAGAGCTTGCTCTTGCTCACGGGCAGGCTGCGGGCGATCGAGTGCTCGATCTCCGCCGCGCTCAGGTTGAGCGTGTAGGTTACGCTGCAGCCGCAGAGAAACAGCACGCCGACCAGCAGGGCGACGACGGGCGCCGATGAGCGCGGGTTTCGAGGCAGGGGCGGTGGTTGCATGGTCTGACTCTCGCTCGCTGAGTTTCGCACAGTCCCGCCGGCGGCGGAATCACCTTCGACCACGGCCATGGCCACGGCCACGGCCACGACTGCGACCTTGCGTTGTCCGCCTTCGCTTTTGTGTCTCGCCCGACAGGATGTTACGCTGGGCGCATTGGGCCTGCGAAGGCTGCGACGGTAGCCACCCGAAGGAGGAGCGATGAAGAGCATTGCTTTTGCGTTGGTCCCCGCCGCTTTCGGGCTTGCGCTTGGCTGCTCGAAGAGCGCGCCGGCTACTCGCAGGGATGCATCCGACGGCCCCAACTCGGCCGGGAACTTCAAAGTCGACCTCGCGCCCGCGCGCCAACTCGACATGGTGTTCATGCTGGGAAACGGAGCCTGCTGCGGGAAGCTCGCGAAGATGAACAAGATGTTCCCCACCTTGCTAACCCAGCTAAGGGATTCAACCGACGGAACCTATCCCGACCTTCGCATCGCCATCATCGACAGCGACCTCGGCACCGGCGGCCAGTACAAGCAGGGCTCCTGCGCGCCCAACCAGACCAACGGCGGAAGTTTATGGGGCGATCTCGGCAAGTTCCAGATGCGCGGGGCCGCTTCCTGCGGCGTGACCTCGGATGCGCTTTGGATCGAATACGCAAACGGCCAGCCGGTGAACTACGTGAATCCGGCCAACGGAGACATCGCTCAGGTTTTCGGCTGCCTGGCTACCAACGTCGGTACTACCGGATGCGGGGTGGAGCAGCAGTTGCAAGCCTTTGAATATGCCCTCATCACCCCGGGCATCGGCAACGAGGAGCAACGCAAGATGCTGCGGCCGTATGCGCAGCTCGCGCTGCTGTTCCTCGCCGACGAAGACGACTGCTCGGCAACACCCGACGACAGCATGTTCGGCGACAAGCCCGAGCTCGCCTGGGAATCGGCGAGCCTGCGCTGCGCGACCCGCGGGCACGCGTGCGGCGGGGTCAACCTCAGCCAAGCACCACCCGGCTACCCGACGACCGCGGCATTTTCGGCGCCCTTTGCCTCGTGCCAGGCACGCATGGACGCTTGCCCGAACCCGAGCGACGGTACGGCAAGCGACGTGGTGGACACGTCGGAGCCTACCGAGTGCAGCCCGCTCAAGAGCGTCAGTTTCATGGCCAACGAGCTGAAGGCCCTCAAGTCGATTCCCGATCAGCAGCTCTTGGTCGCCGGGATCTTCGGCTGGCCGCGCATCGGCGCCGACGGCACGCCCGACGTGGCTTCTGCCATCTATCGAATCGACCTGGCCCCCAACGCCAACACTGCCGACACGGCCCATCCGCAGATCTTCGACTATTGGCCCACGTGCTTCGACCCGGACCACATGCCGAAGAGCAGCGGCTACGACGCCGAGGCGTGGGGCTGGGGTGCGACGGGCGGCTTGCGCCTGGCCGCGTTCGTCGACCGATTCGGCAAGAGCGGGCTCAAGTTCAGCAGCTGCGAGCGCGACTATTCCGGCGCCATGACCGCCATTGGCAACACGCTCGCTCAGCGCACGCGCCAGAGTTGCCTTCCCGCGGCGGTGGCAGGGTTCTCGAAGTGCAGCGCGCACCTGCTGGCTCCCGACGGCGTGGGCGGCTACCTGGCGACGCCCGATCCGGTCCCGAGCTGCGACGCGAATCCGACAGCATCACCCTGCTACACACTGGCGGCCGACGCCACCGCGTGCGCCGCCGGCGAGCTGAGAGTTGCGGTCAACCCCGCATCGGCCGTCGCCACCAGCACGGTCCTGCAGCTCGATTGCATGTAGGACCGCGCACGGCGCGGTGACATCGTCCAGGGCCGGCGCTAGAGTTGCGCGCCGCACGCAGCTTTGAAGAGTCGCTATGAAACACCGTTGTGCACGCAGATTTCTGGCCGCGGCCTGCCCGGTCTTCTTCGCGCTGGCCTGTCAGACGTCGTCCTCGCCCGGCGGGAATGAAGGCACGGGGGGAAGCGCCCGCGGGGGAGCGACCGGCGGCGGTGGGACGATCTCGTTGGGCGGCAGTGGGGTGGGCGGAGGTTCCGCGTCGGGCGAAAGCGAGCCCACGGGCGGGACAGCGTCAACCGGCGGAATCAGCAGCGACGGAAGCTCGACCACCGGCGGCACCGGCAGCGGCGGAAGCACCGGCGGCGCCAGCGCGGCGGGCGGAAACGTCACAGGCGGTGTTGGACCCGGTGGCCGCGCGGAAAATGCCACGGGAGGCAGCGCAACCGGAGGAACCAACTCGACCGGCGGCACGGACGCGACCGGCGGTGCCAGTGCAGCCGGTGGCAGCAAAGCGTCCGGTGGAAGTGCCGCCGGCGGCGGAGCCCCCAGCGACGGTTCCGCGGGCGGGGGTGGAACGACCGGCGAAAGCTCCGGCAGCGGCGGCTCCCCGGGCGCCGGAGGTTCCACCCACGCAGGCAAGTGGCAAATCATGCCACTCGGGGATTCCATCACCGGAACCACCTGCTATCCGAAGCTGCTCTCGCAAGAGCTGATCGCCAAGGGCCACACCAACTTCACCTTCGTCGGAACCGTGCCCAACAATCAGGGCTGCGGAAGCGCGCCGGACGTAGAGACCGAAGGCCACGGCGGCTACCTCGTCACCTACCTGACCACGGACAGCCCACCCCAGGGAGGCAAGGGCACGCTGACCGAGTTGCTAAAATGGGCCGCGGAAAAGCCCGACGTGGTCTTGCTGGAGTACGGCACCAACGACTGTTGGACCGCGAGCATTCCGCTGTCGGACATCATCAACGCGTACGGCTTCGTGGTGGACAAGTTCCGCGCGCAGAATCCGAACGTCATCGTCTTCGTCGCGCAAATCACGCCGCTCAATCCCAGCGGCTGCACCACCTGCGAATCGCGTGTCGAGGGGCTCAATGCGCTCATCCCCGACTGGGCTGCGAGCAAGACCACGGCAACGTCGCCGGTCTATGTGGCGAACATCTTCTCCGCGCTCGATCCCAAGACCTACCTGCCCAATTCCACTTGGACCCAAGACGGCTGCCATCCCTTGCAACCGGCCGCCCAGTTGATGGCCGACAAGTGGTACGACGGAACCACGGCCCAGGGAATTCCATAGGCGGCAGTCTCCCGCGCGGGTGAAATCCAGGCAGGCGTCAGTGGTGCGGAGGAAGCACGATCGCGAGGTCGCCAAGCTTGAGGGCGAGGAAGATGAACACGAGCGATGCCGCGATGCCGGCGACCAGCAGGCCTGGCCGCGATCGAAGCTGCGAAGCACGCCCAACCGCGAGGCAGGCGGCGACGAAAGCTATCGACAGCGTTTGCAGACCGAATCGACTTTCCGCGGCTGAAATGGCGGCGATGGCCATGCTGGCCCCCAGGGTCGCGAGCACGAACCAGGCGGCGGGCATGCTGACCGCCGATCGTCGATGCCGCCAGGACAATCCCAGCAGCCCTCCCAAACCCACAACCACGACGAAGGCATTGATCAGGATGACGAGGGGCAGGTACCAAGGCTTCAAGTCGACGACGTAGCAGTAGAGCGGATCCTGCACCAGGGTGGCGAAGACGTGGCCGGCCATGGTGAGAAGGCCGCGCCCCGGATTCCTCTGGTACCATTCGAATCCATCATCGTTGCGGACTACAGTCTTTTCGACGAACGGATTGACGATCCAGATCCGCAGTACCGGCGCCGTGGCCAGGGTGCCTTACTTCAGAATCTGGATTCCCTCGTGGACCTGGAACTTCCCTAGTTCGAAGGTGGGAAGCGGGGTCGCCTTGTCGTAGTACTTCCAGTTCGAGGCGATCTGGGGAGAGGCGGCGATGTAGACCCCGACCAAGACCGGTAACAGGCCTGCCGCCGAATCGATCAATCGGCGCATCAGCGGAGCATGGCTGAAAAGGGGCGGTATTGCCGTGCACGCCAGGCTGGCGAGGACAAGGCCAAGATTCGCTGGACGGACGATGAGCGCCAACCCGGCGATGAGTCCCAGCGAGAATAGAAGGTAGACCCGTCGCGCCGGTTTCCGCCGGTTCCTCGCCAGCGCAAGAATGACCGTCATGCAGGCGGCAAGCGCAACCAGCGACAGACCTTCGGTCAGGATCTCCGAGCAGTAAAGTGCGGGCAGCGGATTGAGAAAAAGCCCAACGCCGAGCAGCCTGCGCGACCGCCGGTATGCCAGCAGGCCGCGACTGAGCCCGAGCAGCAGGCTGGCCACCAGCCAGTAGAGAACCGCCTGGGCCAACACGACTGTCTGCGCGGGCTCGAGAGGAAGCGGACACTTGGCAACCAAGGCGATGAAGGTCGGATAGCCGATGGTCCGAATGTCGGACATCCGATGGACCGCCATCACACCAATGATCGAAATATCCTTCGCCATCGCCATGTATCCGATTGAGTCGCCGATCGGTGGAATTGCACTCGCGCGGACGTAGAAGGCCGCCGTCATGGCGAAAAAACACAGCGTCAGCAGCAGGTAGAAGCGCCTGCCCACCAGGGCCGGTTGCCGGCTTACCGGGTGTTGAACGGTATTGGAGAGAGCCACTGCCCGATCCTTACCATTCTGGCCGCTGCGCACATAGTGTCACGACCCAGTGCCTCGCAGGTTTCTTGACCTGATTTTGAGGTCTGCATGCCTCTTATAGTGAGAACAGCTCTGTCCGCCGGGAGGAACATGTCGATGAAATCCGTAGACGTCTCCAAGAAACTCCTGCTCGCTGCGATTTGGGTATTTGGCGCTTGGGGCTGCAGCAGCTCGAGCGGAGGTGGTGGCGCCGGCGGAAAAACGAGCCAGTCCGGCGGATCTGGCGCATCGGCCTCCGGTGGAAGCGGCGGCGGGGCCACCGCGCCCGCGGGCGGAGCGACCAGCTCTGGCGGGGCGCCCAGCGTCGGCGGGACCAGTGGCACCGGCCCGGTGCCGGGAAGCGGTGGCTTGGTCACCCGAACCGGCGGCAGCACGGCCGGCGGGACCAGCACGGGCAGTGGCAGGGGTGGCGCCGGGAGCGGCGGATCCAGGACCGGCGGCGCGAGCACAACGTCGTCCGGTGGCGCCGGAGCAGGCGGCGCCACCGTCGACGCCGGAGCGGCGCCTGGCGGCGACTGTACGGTTGGGACGTGGCCGGCAGCCGATCCGTCGGCGGCTGGGCCCTTCGCCACGGTCATCGAAAACCCCATCGGCCCAACCGCGGGCGTGGGTGTCGACGGCGGCGCCCCTCCCCAGTTCACCCTGTTCCGGCCCAAGGACCTGACCCAGGGTGGGCTTTGCCATCCGCTCATCACATGGGGCAACGGTACCGGTTCGACCCCGACCATGTACAAGGTTCTCCTCAACAACCTGGCCTCGCACGGGTTCGTGGTGATCGGATCCAATAGCCCGAACGTCGCGCAGGGGAACCCGGCGCCGATGGTTGTTGGCGTGACTTGGGCGCTAGCGCAGAACGACGACCCGACGAGCGAGCTCTACCACCGCATCGACACGACCCACATCGGCGCGACCGGACACTCGCAGGGCGCCATGGCCACCAGCCAGGCGGCCACGGACAGCCACATCATGACCAGCGTGCCGATTTGCGGGGCCATGACCGAGAAGAACCTGCACGGGCCAGCCATGTTCTTCTGCGGCGGGCAAGACACGCTGGTGGGGTGCAGCGGCGCGCAGAACGCGCTCAACGCGGTCACCACCCTGCCGGGCATGTTTGCGGAATACGTGTCTGCAGATCACGGGTCATGGATGAGCTTCACCGGCAACAAGCCGAGCCCGGTCGAGACCGCAATCACCGCTTGGATGCGCGTGCACCTCATGGGCGACGACTCGCTGAGGTCCTGGTTCTACGGGGCGTCGTGCAAGCTGTGCACCGACAGTGCCTGGATCATCACCCAGAAGAACATGGACCAATAGGGCCAGGCGAGGTCGGGCCGCGCTTTTCTAGGCGCCGGTCAGGGCGGTAGCGGCGAAGGTGCGCCGGGCGGCCACGGCGGCCCGCCCCCGGGTGGGCCGCCTGGCGGCGCCATGCCCGGAGCGCCAGGTGGCGGCCCGCCCGGTCCCATCGGCCCAGGCGGCATGGGAGCTCCGGGCGGCATGGGCGGGCGGTGCGCTTTCATCTGGTCGAGGATCGTCTGCTGCGCGGGCGTGAGCACGTCGCGCAGCTCCTTTTCCATCTTCTCGTCGATCGCCTTCACCTTGGGGAGGCTCTCGCGCCAGATGGCCTCGAGCTCGGGTCGATGGCGAAGGGTGATGGCGCGCGCCTTCGCCTCCTGCTCGGAGGTCAGCCCGAGTGCGCCGGGCGGGCCGGGCAGAAATGGTGCCGGCCGAGGCGGCGGTGGCAGCGGAAATCGGTTCCAGTGCGAAAGGCCGGCGCCCGCCCCGGCCCCAAGCACGAAGGTGCCGAAGAGCACCAGCGCCGTCAGAAGGCGAATCTGGCGCGGGCTTCGTTCGAGGTTCATGGATTGCCTCCCAGGGTTCCGAATAGCTCGCTGGTCTCGGGAATCTGATGGTTGGCGGCCCAGGTCGCTATCACCAGCGCCGGCGCCGTGATCGAGGTCGTCGAGCTTGTATTTCGCCGACTGGCCGCGAGATAGCCCGCGGTCCAGGCGATCAGACAAAGCGCGGCCGCCATGGCCAGCACCGGGCGGCCCCAACGCAGAAGCTCGTGCTGCACAGACAATCGCCGGCGGCGCTGGGCGCGTGCACGCGCCACAAGGTTGTCGATAGTGCGCTCCCAGCGCAGTTGGTTGAGGCTGGGATCCAGCACGGAGAAGTCGATGGGTTTTGGGGTTGCTTCATCGGGCATGGTGTTCCTCGGTTTGCGGTGCCACGGGGCCGTCGAGCCTTGCGCGCAGGATCTGTCGGGCTCGGAAGAGGTGCTGGCGGGAATGCACCTCGCTGATGTGCAAGGCTTGTGCGATCTCCGCGTGGGTCCAGTTTTCAAGGTCGTGAAGAAGCACCACCTCGCGCTTTTCTTCATCGAGGTCAGCCATCGCCGAAAGGAGCGCCTCGCGCATCCCGGCCGACTCGGGCGCGGGCCTTGCGAATTCCAGCACATTGCCCTGGTCGGGCGCGACGTCGCGCAGGCGTCGGCTGTCGAGCAGATTGCGCGCGCGATTGCGCACGATCTGAAACAGCCATGCCGCGAAATGCTCGGGCTCGCGGCACGATTCCAGCGAAGCGAAGGCTTTCATGAAGGCGTCCTGGGCGATGTCCTCGGCGTCCGTCGGCCGGCCCACGACCGACAGCGCGACACCGTACGCCGGACGCAGGTAGGCGCGAGCAAGGCCGGTCAAGGCGTCGGACTCGCCCCGGACGGCCCGGCGGACCAGATCGGCGGTGGCTTCCTGGGTCAGCACGACAAATGGACTCTCAATAGCAAGACAGATGACGAGGTGCTGATGTTACATCCCGCGATCGTGGCATGCGAAATGCGTCTGTTGGCTCCCGGGATCCCAAACCGTGCCAGTAGCCCGTCGCGCACCCTTAGTGGTGGCCGACGTTTCCCAGGTCCACGATGTTGATGGGAGAGAGGATCTCGGTTTCGACGCGCTCGCGCCGGCCAAGGCCACGGACGACGGTACGCATAAGGATGCGGCCCATCTCCCTGGGATTGGTGTTCAGGGTGGCGGTAAGCGCGCCCTCTCGAATCGCCTGCAGAGCCGACCGCGTGCCGTCGAGGCCCACCACGAAGATCTCGCCCCGGCGCCCGGCTGCCGCCACCGCATCGCTCGCACCGAGCGCCATCTCGTCGCTAACCGCGTAGATCGCATCGAGCGGATACTCCGCAAGAGCCCGTTCGACCGCGCGACGCGCTTTCTCGCGTTCCCAGTCTGCCTGTCGTGTCGCCACCACCTTCATCTTCGGATAGCGGGCGATCTCGGTCCGGAAGCCGGCCACCCGGTCGATCGACGACGCATCCGCGAGCCCCTTGAGAATGAGGATCGACCCCTGGCCCCTCAGCACCCGCGCCAGGTAGCGGCCGACCTCACGACCCGCTTCTTCCTGACGGTAGCCGACGTAGGACACGACCCTCGCGCCACTTATCTTGCGTGGCACGTTGAAGAAGAAGACGGGAACGCGGGCACGGTTGAGCGCGCGCACCAAGGGCGCGATCGCGCTCGACGTCGAGGCCAGCGCGACGGCGTCGACGCCGCTGCGGACAAGGGTTCGGCAGATGCGCACCAGGCGGCTGTGGTCCGACTCTTTGTTGGGGGCGCGAGCGATGAGCTCAATCCCGCCCAGCTCCTCGATAACGTCGCGCACGCCGGTGAGGACGTCGACGTAGTACGAGCTGGTGAATGCGGGCGGGCAATAGGCGAAGCGAATGGACTTGCGCGAGCGCATGAGCGAGACCGCCACGCGATTACGACCTTCCGCCTTGGCCAGGTACAGCGCTTGGTCGGCCCGCTCAATCAGCTCGGACTTGCACTTGGCATTGGCCGGCAGCCCGGCAACGCCAAGCGAGATGGTGAGCTGCACCCGGTGCGAGTCGTTCGCGCCACGGAAGGGCAGCTCGGCGATGACGCCTCGGATGCGCTCCGCCATCGCCAAGGCCCGGTGCGCCGAGGTCTGAGGCAGCACGATGACCATCTCCTCCCCGCCATAGCGGGCCGCCAGATCGTAGCTGCGGATGCTTTTCTTGAGGACGTTGGCGATCTCCTTGAGAGCGACGTCGCCCTGGGGATGGCCGAAGGTGTCATTGTAAAGCTTGAAGCGATCGATGTCGATCATCATCAAGCTGACCGGATGGCCGAGCCGCTCGGCCCGGGCGATCTCCTTGGACAGCGTCTCCTGGAAGTAGCGGTGGGTGTGAAGGCCGGTCAACCCGTCGAAGTTCGCAAAATTGGAGTAGACCGCGATCTTCTCGAGCTGGCCAATCTGCTCGACCAGCAGGGTGAGGTTGGCCCGCGTCTCCTCGACGATACGGATGCTCGCGGCCCCGAAGCTCCCCAGGTGCCGGGCCAGAACCAGCAACCCGAGTGGCTTTCCCGCCCGGTGCAGCGGAAGCACCATCAACCGGCCAATCTTCCGCTTGCGAAGTCCATCGGGAAGCGCGCTGAGAACGACCTTGTCGGTCGAGGCGAGGACGATCGGCTTATCCGATCGCGAGGATAAAGCGCCGTAGTGAGCGAGGGCGACGCACAGCTTATCGGCGAGCGCCGCACCTACCCCCACGTGGGCAAGCAGGGTGGTGCCGCTCTCCTCCTCCTCATCCCAGCGGGCGAGCAAGGCGATCATCGCGCCGGTCCTCTGGTGCAGCTGCTTCGTTATCTCGCGAAGCGCCGCCCGGGGGTCGGCGGTGGATAGAACGACCTTGTCGACCTCGGACTGCAACGGGTTGGTCCCTCCCATGGACGATTGAAGCCACGAATCGGGTCCTTTGGCAAACGGAACTCGCGGATCGCGAGCTCCGAAGGTAAGGCTCGCGCGCGACAACGGGTTTGGTTGGCCATGTCGTTTCTTGGACCAATTCGCGGGCCGAGTGCGGCTGCAGAACGTCACTTGAAGGAACTACATTCCCCGCCAAAGGAGCACATCGAATGAGCACAGGTCATTTATCACGTACAACGCTGGCGGCCGGGATCCTGGGCATCGCCCTTACTGGCTGCGGTAACTCGAGCACTGGCACGGTCGGGAACGGCGGAGCCACGGGCTCCGGAGGCGGATCAGGCGGCGCGGCCATGGGCACCGGCGGGAGCGCAGCCGGCGGGACGACCGACAACGCGGGAACCACGGCGCAACCAGTTACCGGCGGGACAATCGGCACCGGTGGAAGCACGGCAAAACCTGCCACGGGCGGCGCGCCGGGAACGGGCGGTGCATCGGTTGGCACTGGCGGGAGCGGAAGCGGCGGCCGCAGCACCACCGTCACCAGCAGCGGCGGAGCCAGCTTCGTCAGCGGCGGGAGCAGCACGGTTGGCTCTGGCGGCTCGTCACCGCAAGTCACCGGTGGCACAGTCGCATCCGGCGGTGCAGCCGGCGGGGCGGCAACCGGCGGAAAAATGGGAACCGGCGGCGCAAGCGGCGGCGGCGCCACGAGCGGCGGCGGCATGACTGGCATTGATGCCGGGCTCGGCGCTGGTGGAACGACGACGCCTACCACCGGCAGCGGGACCTGTACGGCGTCAAAGACTGCGAGCGTGAATGCAACAGGGAGTGGCCCACACAAGGTGGTGGTCGAGTCGAATTCCGACGCGGACATCGCCTGTGGCACCATCTACCGGCCTTCGGACTTGGGGGGCACCGAGAAGTATCCGATCTTTGTCTGGGGCGAGGGTGGTTGTACCCGAAGCGGAACCTCGAACACGGCGGCCATGGGCGAGATCGCCTCCTACGGATACTTCGTCGTCGCAGACGGCCCGGCAAACGGCGGTGGCAACTGCGGCAGCATCTCCATGCCCTCAACCGCATCCGACCTTACGGGAATGGCGAAGCCCATGCTCGGGTACATTTCCTGGGCCATCGCTGAGAACGGCAAGTCCTGCAGCCCGTACTACCAGAGCCTCGATACGACCAAGGTTGCGGCCGATGGGTTTTCGTGCGGCGGATTGATGGCCGAGGGTACCGCTGGCGATTCCCGCATGACAACCTGGGGGATCACCAGCAGCGGGCTGACCAGTCCAGATGCGACTTTCTATAAGACCATCCACACGCCGGTGAAGATCCTGCTCGGTGGCTCCAGCGACATCGCGTACACGAACGGCGAGCGGGATTACGATCAGATCAGTGCCCTCGGCATCCCGATCATCTTGTTCAGCAAGTCAGGCGCCGGCCACGGCGGAGACTTGGGCAGCAAGAACGGCGGCGACTTCACCAAGGTCAATTTGGCGTGGCTGAACTGGCAGCTTAAGGGTGACACGGGAGCGACGGGGAAGGGCTTTCTGGTGGGCAGCACCTGCACGTTCTGCGCGGACAGCACCACCTGGGAAACCAAGTCGAAGAACCTCCCGTAGCGGGCGCGCTGAAGCACACCGGCCAGATTTGTCTGCCAGTCGGAAGGCGTACATCCATGAGAACCGGACACCCGTCAAAGAGAATGTTGATTGCCGGGATTCTAAGCGTCGCGGTTGGCGGCTGCAGCAATCCGGGTAGCGGTGCTGCTCGCGGCGGCGGTGCGGGCGGTGGCACCATCGGTAGCGGGGGAAGCGCTACGGCCGGAACCAGCGACACCGCGATGTCCGGCGGGGAGACCGGCGGCGCCGGCCCGACCGGCGGCGGCTCGGGCAGCGGAGGACAACCGGCTGGTGGCGGGCAAGTCGGCACGGGCGGCCAACCTTTACGCGGCTCGGGCGGGGCCGGCGCTGCAGGCGCGGTCGGAAGCGGGGGGCAAGCCGTCGGCGACACGGGCGGATCTGGGCCGATGGGAGGCGCAAATGCCGGTGGTGGACAATCCGCCAGCGGCGGGCAAGCCGGACGCGGAGCGGGCGGATCCGGACAGACAGGAGGCGCAAATGCCACTGGTGGACAATCCGCCAGCGGCGGGCAAGCCGGACGCGGAGCGGGCGGAACCAGCGCTGCAGGCACGACCGGCACCGGTGGACAATTGGGCAGTGGTGGCCAAGTCGGCAGCGGCTCGGGAGGAACCGGCGCCGCAGGCGCGACCGGCACGGGCGGAAGTGGCTCCGCGGGAGGCACAAGCGGATCCTGTGGCCAGCTCGCCGCCGGGCAACGGATGGTCTCTTTCGGCACGCTGCTTGATCCGCAAGCGGTGATGTGCGTGGCGCGGCAGCTCGCAAAGTCGCTGGCCAATCCGAGCTCTGCGCAATGGCGGGCCAAGGGTGATCAGCATAGGACCTACCACTTCTCGGATGCCAACGCCGACGAGCCCTATCGCCTGTATGTTCCGACCAACTGGGATGGCAAGTCGAACCTACCGCTGGCAATGTTCCTGCATGGCTCCGGGAGTGACGAAAACACCTATGTGGATCAGAATAACAAACAGATGCTGAATCTGGCCCAGCAGCATGGCTATCTTCTGGTCGCGCCCCTGGGCGATCAGGGAGCATACGGGAACTTCTTGAGGCTGACGTCCCCGTTCGGGGATGAGGCGGACGCCGACAAGCTTATGGCCCAAGTCACGCCCGACAGCGAACGTACCAATGAGCTCAGTGAGGAGGACGTCATCAACGTCCTGGAATTGGTCCTAAGCGAGTATCCGATTGATCGCGGCTCGATGTTCCTTTTCGGGCACTCAATGGGCAGCGGTGGTACGTGGTACATTGGCGGCAAGTATGCGGACTATTGGAAGGGCCTGGCACCTATGTCGGGACCATTTGTCCAAGAGACAGGCTACCCGTGGGACAGTGTACGCAAAATGGCCATCTTCGTGACCGAAGGGACCCAAGCCCCGTCTCTCGATGGAAGCAGAACACTGCGAGACTGGTTGAAAGCGAACGGATTCAATGCCGAGTACGAGGAAGTCAATGCTGACCACGGAGGAATGATCCCACTCGTGCTCCCCGACGTGTTTGGCTTCTTCGACCGCTCAAAATCGTAGGTCCGGCGACCAGGGCTTAGAGCTCCAGGAGCAATCCTGCGCTCCAGGTATCATCACCCACGTGCAAGCGGTGGCTGCTGCCGAGCCCTGAAGCGTCGACGTGGGAATAGTCCCAGAACACGGACACGTGCTTGAGACCGCTGTCTGCTTCCAGCTCGCGCATCGCGCTCGAATCGAGGCCGTCGAGCCGCACGGCAAGGCCCGCGGTCGTTTGCCAACCCAAGGTGCCGCCCGCGCCCCGCCCGCCTTGGGTTAGCGTGGCCACGTCGCCGTTGCCATCGGTGATCTTCCAAAACGTGTAGTTAAGGCCGACCTTCACGTACGGCACCAAGGGGACGCGCCAGCGCTCGGCCAGGACGTCCAGCCGATACACGGCTAGAAGCGAAATCGGGATCAGCCGCAAAGACGTGCTGTCGGCCGACCGGGTTGCGGTCGAAGTTCCGTCCGCCGCCGCGATGAATGCCTTGGCCGATTCGGTGAAGTAGCCGGCCCCGAGTCCGACCGATACGGTGCCAAAGCGCTGCAAGAGGTCGTAGTCGACTTCCAACTGATAGAGTAGCCGGGTGGAGTCGCCAAAGATGGCTCGATGAGGCGTGGCACCGCCAGGCACGCCTGAATCGACGTCAGGCGTGTACGGGCCGAGGTGGAATTCCATTGCCAACGTGCTCGGGGATCGGCCCCGCCCACCGTAGTCCGCGGCGTCGCTTGCGCCGCCCGGCCAGTCTTCGTCGCGCAGAATGACCTGGCCGAAAGCGGCTCGCGCGCCGAGTGTTCCAAGTAAGGGAACCAGCCACCAGCAGCCCGCGCGCCGTCGAGCAAAAAGCACGAGCAAGGCAACGGCCAGGACGGCTACCGCGCTCGGCCGCGCGGTGCCGGCGACGACGTCGCAATAACCGCCCACGGGCTCACCGCCCTCGTTAGCGTATTCGTTGTAGAAGTCGACCGTTGGCACCGGGGTTCCGGTCGCGCCGGTGCCGGCCGCGCCCAGGTTGCCGTCGTTGTCCACCGCGACCATGACCACCGTGTAGGCGACGTTGTTCTGCAATCCCTTCAGGCGATAGTTGGTCTGGTCAGATGCAATCAGACCGGAACAGAGATACGCGGGGTCGAGGTTGTCCAGGGTCGCGGCCAGACTCGCGGTAGCCAGAACGTCTTCATTCGGACAAAGATCGTCGTCGACCAACGTGGCCATCGAAATGAACTGGGACTTGTACGGGCTCGTGGCAAATACTGCCGAACCGTCAGAGTGCGCGCAGAAGATCAGGTAGCCGGCGGTATCAGACGATGTGGTGCTACTTGCGTCCCAATTCAAAATCAACGCCTGCTTGCCCGCTTCCACCGAAAGCCCGGTCGGGGCCGCCGGGCCCTTGCCGTCGAGACGCAGGCTGAGCGATGGAGCGCTGGTTCCGGTTAGATCAGCGCTGCCGTCCGACGCGGTGTCGATCCAAAACCAGACGTAGGTAGTCTTGAGCTGGTCACAGTTGTCATCGGAAGAAAACAGATCCGCGATCTTCACTTCGGCGGAAGTCCAATAGCCTGTCTTGACCAGCGAGCTGAGAGAGTCGACCTCGTCAAGCAAGACGCAACCGTAGGAAGAATCGGTCGGATCAGTCGTGCAGCCGCTGCTCTGCCCGAGGTAAAGCCGTGCCTCACCGTCAGCGCCGCTGGTGGAAAGCAGATTGCTGATCGTCGTGGTTGCCGTGCTGGTCGCCGCCTCGACCACGAAGCGCACGGTGGTGCCACATTCGCAGCGCGCATGATCGAAATACACTTTGGCATCGTCTGTACTTAGCTGCGTCCAGGTCCCGCTGGCGTTCTTGGCTTGCACGTAGATGCTGAAATCGGCTTCCGCGAGAGCGGTCGACGTGGTGCCCCCAGTCGAAGTTTGCGCAAGGCAGGCCGAGGCAATCGTCGATACGACGAATGCAGCGAACGTCGACACCATGGTTCGTATTGTCATGTCTTAAGCAACAAGACAGACAACGCCCCCGGACCGTTATCCGTAACGAACCTTCGTCTTCGACTGTCTTCAAGGCATGCACGCCAGCGTCACCAAACAAAGTCTTGCACAAGAGTTCATGGGCAGGCCGTGGACCGTGGCGGTTCTATCTGGGGACTCGGACTTGGGTCAGGTCTCGCAGAGGCGCTGGCCCACGACGACCTTCGTTTCACCGTGGCGAGTCCGACCGCGTCCCGGGCAACTGTTCGCACCTCGGTCATCGCTCGCGAAAGAACGAGCTCCGGCGCTGGCCGTCCCCAGCAACAGCGACGGCCAGCCGCGACGCCTGCTGTCGTCATTCGTCGCTCACCAATGTCGTCTGCCCGATGCAGGCTTCGCCAATTCGGCGCATGGCCGCAGTGAGAGCGGCGAGGGTATCGGTTGAGCACGTGTCGAATACCAGGTGTGCCACCTGACTGCCATTGATGAACGTGGTGGTGATGGTGTAGCCAGCGTCGGCAACCTTAACTGGACAGGTAGTCGCCAAGGTGTCCACGGTTCCCGGCCGGGACAGCAGCGTCGCGATTTCCGTGTCCGTGGGCGGAATCTGCCCCACCGGGTGCCATCCGTCGTTGTATTGGCGACAGGTCCCGCCCCCGTTCGGTTGCAGGATCACGTCCCAAAGCAGAGCACCCGCATCCGGGCTGGTGGACCAAGGCATTTCCAGGGTCAGCACGTCGTCGACCGAGAGACCGCCGTCCGGGACGCCGGGAGCAGCGCCGCCGGCGCCGCCAAATCCGTCAGCGTCTCCGGCGGTTCCGCCGTAGCCGATGGATCCTGCGCCGTTGGTCGATCCACCAACCACAGTTCGCCCACCACAGTTGTAGCCGGCATATGCGCCCGAGCACGCATCCCAGTCGATGGACTTGCCGCCGCTGGCAACCGGCATAGTACCGCCGTTTCCTCCGAAGGCCATGCTGCCGCTCGAGGTTCCGCCGCTGCCGCCGGTACCACCGCGCTGGTCAGCCGAAGTGCCGCCCGCGCCCGCATGCATCCGTGTCGAAGCATCGCCGCAACCGACCAGCATCGAAGCGACCGCGAGAGAACCCATGAGGAAAGTTCGCATTCAGATCTCCAGGCAAAAGTCCCTCGCTGTCGCACTGCAACCCTCGCGCCATTGGTTCGGCTCCGCCATTGTGTGTGAGTACGCGACGCCACCACGACATCCACGTCGCGCTTTTGGTCTGCGCACTAGCACAGCGGCGCAGAAGCAGACGAAGGCCGGAATTGGCTCCGGCTTCTGGAGCACCCTCGGCTACTGCGGGGGCCGCGGCGGAACGCACACCAGCGGCCCTTTGCCGCTGGGAGAATTGCGACAGCTGCCCCGGTGTGAGCGTCCGTGGTGCGGCACGGTGCAGGTCGCGCCTTCACTCAAGCTCGCGCAGGCCTCGACGGCCTCGGGCGGTGGCGGCGGCATGCACACTAGAGCATCACCTTCGGCCGGCCCGTTTTCGCAACTGCCCTCAAGCGTGCGACCGTGGAACGTCACAGTGCAGACCTCGCCGCTCTTCTTGCTCGCGCACGCATCGACGGCCTGCTGCGGTGGACGTCGCGGCGGCGGCATGCACGCGAGCGGCTCTTGTCCCTCGGGCCCTTTCACGCACTTTCCTTCCACGGTTTGCCCATCGAACGAGACTTTGCAGGTTGCGCCTTCCTTCTGGTTCGCGCACGCATCGACCGCCTCGGGCGGAGGCCCCGGCGGCTCAACCTCGCTGGTCGCGGCGCGCGCGCTTCCCGCGTCCAGGCCGTTCATGGCAGCCAGGGCAACGGTGGCAAGCAATCCAAGATTTCGACTGGTCATAGGTCATCTCCTCGTGGTGGTTTCCAAGACAAGACAGCTCACACCTGGCTCGCGTTACCCGCGGTCAACCTGATCGCACTGGTTCGCGTTCTACGCCAAGAAAAGGCCGGCACCGACGGAGGAGATGCCTTAGAATGCGCGTTTGCCTATCCACAGACGAAGCAAGGTGTAACGCATGGGCGTCGTTCCCATTCTTGTCCTGGCAACTTTGGCAGCCCGTGGTGAAAGTCACGACAGGCTGCTCGCCCAGGCGTCGACCGTAGGTGCCAGCGCGCAGGACCGAGCGAGGGCTCAATTGCTGCTCGACGAGGGAGCCGCGCAGTACGAGCGCGGCGATTACCTCGGCGCGCTGGAGAAATTCAACCGCGCCTACATCACCTATCCGTCGTCGAAGATTCTGTTCAACATCGGGCAGACCAACCGGCTGCTGGGCCGGCCGTTGGAAGCGCGCGCGGCGTACCAGCAGTTCTTGGACGAGGTTCCGACCGCGTCTCGCGAAGACCGAGCGGATGCGCAGTCGTGGCTTGGCAAGCTGCAGAGCTCACTGGGGGAAATCTGGATTGCCTGTCTAGTGGAAGGGGCAGACGTCAGTGTGGACGGCAAGCCCGTCGGAAAGGCGCCGGTGATTCGCCCGGTTTGGACAACCCCGGGGCACCACCAAGTGACCGCGGCGAAGTCGGGCGAATGTCCGATGCTGGAAAACACCGAGGTCATCGCCGGCCGAGAAGCGAAGGTCGAGCTGAGGCCGCTGCACGCCCCCCAGGCGACCCAATCTCCCCGTGTGGATCTCAGCAAGGTGTCGGCGGCGGAACCGGCCAGCGACGGCTGGTGGCTGGGGCGAAAGTGGGCCTGGGTCGCGGCCGGCTCCACCGCGGTGCTCGCGGGCGCCGCAGCCTTGGCCGGCTGGAGCATGCAATCGCGCTTCGACGACCTGAAGAAATCCTGCGGGCGCGGCAGCCCGAATCAACTTGGTTGCAGCGACGCCGACATCAGCTCGGTACGTACCCGCATGGTGGCCGCGAATGTGCTGTGGGGCGCGGCGGGCGCCGCCGCGGTCACCACCGGCATCTTGTTCATCGTTGAAGGTCGCTCTGTCGCCGTGGCACCCATGGCCGGCGCGGGAAATGGCGTGCTCGCTCGGATGGAGTTCTAGGCATGCCCACGACCTACAAGCACGGCTTGTCCGTTCTGGCGTTTGCGTTGATCGGTGTGCCGTTGGTCGCCTGCACCTACAACGACGATGAGTTGCGCGCCGGCCACCCCAATGCTGGTGATTCTGCGGTTGCTGTCGATCTTCACGGCGCGGCCGACCTTCCGATCGTCACCGCCCAAGCCGACGCGGGCCTGCCGCTCGATGCAGCTGTCGCCGACGCGCCGATCTTACCCGATGCCGCCGACATGGGCGTCGAAGCACCGCCCGATGCCGGATCGACAATCGAGATCGACGCGGGCACCGACGGGCTAGGCGACGGGGCCGATGCCCCCGTCATCCAGACTATCGACAGCGCCATCGACCAAGCAGTCGAAGACGCCGCCTTGGACACCGCCAGCGAGAGCGATACTTCTGACGTCGACGCCCAGAGCGGCGAAGCGGGCAGCCTAGACAGCGACGATCGCGGGTAGGCCCACACGCCGCGAGCTGACCGTCGGGCCCCGAAAATCCCGCTTGCGCGAGTTGACCGTGATGCCCAAGTCATGCGACGTTCCCGCTGCGCTTCCCCATCCACAAGGAGATTCACGAATGCTCTACTCGGCAGAAGTCGAACACATGACGTGTGTCGCGAAAGGACCCAACCACGGGCCCGCGCCCATCCCGCAAGAAGGTCGCTGGGTCCAGGCCAAGGAGATCAAGGACATCTCGGGCCTCACCCACGGCGTCGGCTGGTGCGCACCCCAGCAGGGCGCCTGCAAGCTGACCCTCAACGTGAAGGACGGCATCATCCAAGAAGCCCTGGTGGAGACCATCGGCTGCTCCGGCATGACCCACAGTGCCGCCATGGCCGCCGAGATCCTCGCGGGCAAGACCATCCTCGAGGCCCTCAACACCGATCTCGTGTGCGATGCCATCAACACCGCCATGCGCGAGCTCTTCCTGCAAATCGTCTACGGCCGCACGCAGACCGCGTTCTCGGAAGGCGGTCTGCCCATCGGCGCTGGTCTGGAGGATCTGGGCAAGGGCCTGCGCAGTCAGATCGGCACCATGTACAGCACCGTGGCCAAGGGCGTGCGCTACCTGGAAATGGCCGAGGGCTACGTGACCCGCCTCGGGCTCGATGAGGGTGGCGAGGTCATTGGATACGAATTCGTCCACCTGGGCAAGATGATGGAATCCATCGGCAAGGGCGTGGAAGCCGGGGAGGCCTTGAAGAAGGCCACCTCGAAGTACGGACGCTTCGACGAAGCGGCCAAAACCATCAACCCCCGCCACCAGTAGCCGAGAAGGAGACATCGATCATGGATCTGTTTGAATCCTATGAACGCAGAATCGGCCAAATCACCCCGGTGCTGGCCAAGTACGGTATCGCGTCCCTTGAAGATGCGAAGAAGCTCACCGATGCCAAGGGCGTCGATGTGTACAACATCGTCAAGGAGATCCAGCCCATC
>CAZBIU010000053.1:0-25122 GCA_964491625.1 uncultured Myxococcales bacterium | reverse complement strand
GAAGTACCCAGGAAACAGCAACTCGCGCAGCAACGTGATCACTTCAATGATCGTGTTGCGGCTGGCGAGCTTGCCCGCATCGATGTGCCTGGTGATGGGCTGACTCCGGTAGCTCTCGGTGATGTTCTGCACGAGCTCCGCCAAATCACTGCTGGCGGCCTGGCCATCCGGGGAGGAGACGATGTCTTCGTTACTCATACAAGACCTCCGCCCGACCCGCTCTGTAGGCGGCGTACCGCCGCCACCAAGAGGTCGATTTCTTCGTGGGTGTTGTACAGGGCCAGCGACGGACGGACTGTGGTTTCGAGGCCGTAGCGTCGCAGTGCCGGTTGCGCGCAGTGGTGTCCGGCGCGAACCGCGATGCCTTCCCGATCGAGCGCCGCACCCACGTCTTCCGAGCGAAAGCCGTCGAGCACGAACGACAGCACGCCCGCCTTCTCCCGGGCTGTACCGATGAGCCGCAGTCCCGGGATCTTCGCAAGCTCCGCCATGCCGTGCTCGAGCAGCTCGCTCTCGTGCCGCGTGATGTTCTCGATGCCGATCTTCTCCACGTAGTCGATGGCCGCGCCCAGGCCCACCGCATCCGCGATGTTCCCGGTCCCGGCCTCGAAGCGCGCTGGGGCCGCGTGATACACCGTCCGCTCGAACGTGACGTCGGCGATCATGTTGCCACCGCCTTGCCAGGGCAGCGTCGTGTTCAGCACGTCGGTCTTGCCGAACAGCGCTCCGATTCCGGTCGGCCCGAAGACCTTGTGACCCGAAAAGACGTAGAAGTCCGCATCCAGCGACTGGACATCCACGCGCAGGTGGGAAACCGCCTGCGCACCGTCGACCAGGACCCGTGCGCCGTGGCGGTGGGCCGCCGCCACCATTTCCTGCACCGGCGTGATGGTGCCGAGCGCGTTCGACACCTGGCTTAGCGCCACGATGCGCGTCCTCGGGCCGAGTAAGCGCTCGTATTCCTCGGGGATGATCTGTCCGCGCTCGTCGATCGGCGCTACCCGAAGCACCGCACCCCTCTCGGCGGCCAGTTGCTGCCACGGCACGATGTTGGAGTGGTGCTCGAGCCAGGTGACCACGATCTCGTCACCCGCGCGAAGGTTCTGCCCGCCCCACGCCTTGGCCACCAGGTTGATGCCCTCGGTGGCCCCGCGCACGAACACGATTTCGTTCGCCGACGGTGCGTTCAGGAAGCGGCGCACTTTCTCGCGAGCCGCCTCGTACGCGTCCGTCGAGCGCGCCGCAAGCACGTGCGCCGCGCGATGGATGTTCGAGTTCTCGTGCTCGTAGAAGTATTTCAGACGGTCGATGACCGCCTGAGGCTTCTGCGTGGTCGCCGCGTTGTCGAGCCACACCAGGGGCTTGCCGTGGGCTTGCTCCTGCAGGATGGGGAAGTCCCGACGGATGGACGTCACGTCGAACTGCCCTGCCCCCGGGGCAACCTGGGGAACCAGCTCGGGATAGATCGCATAAACCGAGGACGCCGACGCTGGCATCGATGGCACTGACGGCTGCGGAGGTGGGGCGACCGTCGGCGCGGCATACGCCGACGCTGGCACGCCCGGACTCGGCGAATAGGCATGCGCGTAGCTGGCGGGCGAAGCGGCCGTGGGTGGGGAGTACGCCGGCGCGGCGGTCACCGGCACCGGCGCCGTGGCTTGCGGATAGTTCGGCGCTGGCGCCACCGGCGATGGAATCGTCGGCACCGCCAGCAACAGCGGGGTGCTGGCCGCCGCGAACAGCTCATTGGCCAGCCGGGCAATCAGCCCTTCGTCCACGGGAGGGGCCACCCCGGGGCCGCTCACCGAGATCTCGTCGAAGTTGCTCATCGCGCACGCGTGTATTCGTGGTAGGTGTCGACGTCGACGTTTTCGAGGGAGGCGATGGCATCCTCGGTCAACACGGCCGCCGAGCAGTAGAGCGACACGAGGTACGACGCGATCGCGGTGCGGTCGATGCCCATGAAGCGCACCGACAGACCCGGTCCCTGCTCACCTTGCAATCCAGGCTGGAACAGACCGACCACGCCCTGCTTGGCTTCGCCGGTGCGGAGCAACAGGATGCTGGTCTTCTGCGCGCCAGCCTTGCCCGTCAGTGGAATCTTGTCCGACGGAATCAGGGGGATGCCACGCCAAGTGATAAACGGGCTGCCGAACAAGGTGGCGGTAGCCGGCGGAACCCCGCGCAGCGTGGCCTCGCGACCGAAGGCGGCGATGGCGCGCGGGTGCGCGAGGAAGAAGCCCGGCTCTTTCCACACGCGCGCGATCATTTCGTCGAGGTCGTCCGGCGTCGGCGGCCCCGAGCGCGTGGGCAGTCGCTGCGAGGCATCGACATTCTTGAGCAAGCCATAGTCGGCGTTGTTGAGCAGCTCGAACTCCTGGCGCTCCTTCAGCGCCTCGATGGTGAGGCGGAGCTGTTCCTTGAGTTGGTCGTGCGGGCTGTTGTAGAGGTCCGTGATCCGCGTGTGAACTCCGAGCACGGTCTTGATCGAGCTCAGGTTGTACTCGCGCGGCTTCTCGACGTAATCGACGAAGGTCGACGGAAGATCCTGGTCCGTCTTCTGACCACAAACCGCGACCTCGGCGATGTTGCCGGGCTTGGCGCGGTTCACCCGATAGACACCGGCCTCCACTGGAAGCCACGACAGAAGCCTAGGCAACCAACGGGGTGTAATGGTCGTGGTTTGGACGGCGGTCTTGGTGGTGTTGGCAAGTTGGCGAGCAGCAACGTCGCCGAGTACTTTGCGTCCTTGAGTTTCTTCGGTCATGGTCTTCTCCGTGGCGGTTGAGGGATGCGAGGCGTAAGATGCAGTGTCTGGTGAACTGGACGTGCGCTGAAACTAGGCTAGGCGCGGAGGCAAGGTCGGTCAGTATCGGGGAAGGGAGGGGTCGACAGTCTCGGCCCAGGCGTGGACGCCGCCGGCGAGGACTTGCAGGTGGTCGAAGCCGGCCTGCTTGAGCTGGCGAAAGGCCTGCACGCTGCGGGTGCCGTGGTGGCACGAGAGCGTGTAGGTCCGGGACGAGTCGAGCTCGTGGATGCGGGCGGGGATCTCGCTCAGCGGAAAGGCCACCGCGCCAGGAATCTGAACAATCGCCTGTTCGTGGATCTCGCGAACATCGAGTAGGTTGAACTGTTCGCCCGCCTTCCGGCGCCGGTCGAGGTCCTCGACGGACAGCGCGGGGATGCCGGAGGCGTCGACATCGGCCTCGTCGCCACGGATTCCGCAGAAGGCCTCGTAGTCGATGGGTGCGGTGATGGTCGGGCTGGATCCGCAGACCGCACAGTTGGGCTCCTTGCGGACTGGCAGCTGTCGGAATTCGAACCCCAAGGCGTCGAACATTACAAGCCGTCCTATCAGCGAATCACCAATGCCGAGGATCAGCTTCAACACTTCCAGTGCCTGGAGGGTGCCGACGATGCCGGGCAGCACCCCGAGTACGCCGCCTTCCGCGCACGAGGGAACCAGGCCGGGCGGCGGCGGCTCTGGGAACAAGCAACGGTAGCAGGGGCCTCGCTTGGCGTCGAAAACCGCCACCTGTCCGTCGAAGCGAAAGATACTAGCGTAGACGTTCGGCTTGCCAGTCAGCACGCACGCGTCGTTGACCAGGTAGCGGGTGGGAAAGTTGTCGGTCCCGTCGGCGATAATGTCGTACTGACTGAAGAGGTCGAGCACGTTCCAACTGGACAGGTGGGTCGAGTGGGCAACGACCTCGATGTCGGGATTGAGCTGTCGCAGACGATCTTTGGCCGCATCCAGCTTGGGCCGCCCCACATCCGACGTCGAGTAGAGAATCTGTCTCTGGATGTTTGTGAGGTCCACCACATCGAAGTCGACGACGCCGAGGGTCCCCACGCCCGCGGCAGCGAGATACAGCGACAGGGGAGACCCGAGACCGCCCGCGCCGATGCAGAGTACGCGCGCCTTCTTGAGCTTCTTCTGCCCCTCCAGCGTCACCTCCGGCATGATGAGGTGACGGCTGTAGCGCAGGATTTCGTCGCGGGACAGCTTGGGCTCGGGCGCGCCACCGGCGATGGCGGGTACCAGGGTCAGGACGTCGCCGTCTCGAACTGGCACAGGCTGGCCCGAAGCGCCGAGGTTGCGAACGTTCTGATCGCCCAGGAACACATTCACGTAGCTGCGAACGCGACCGTTGTCATCGAACAGTTGCCGCCTGAGGTCCGGGCTTCTGTCAGCCAACACCGACAGCGCGCCTTCGACGGTTTCTGCGGTGACCTCGACGCTCTTCGCGCCGCCGACGTAGCGGCGGAGCGGGGTTGGAATGAGAATGGATACGGACATCAGCGAACCTCCGACGGGGATGGGGACGGAATGGAAATCCTTTCGATGGCAATGGACCGAAATACGCCGCCCTCGCGCGCGAGCGCGAAGGCATTCAGGTCGGTCGATTTGCCTTGGGCTACGGCGCAGATCGCATACAGGTAGCCGACCCAGGCGTGAACACGGTCGTATTCAGATGGCTCGGCCGGGTGATCGGGATGGCTGTGGAAGTAGCCGATCACGTCCTGGTTGCGCTGACGAGCGTCCTTTTCGGCGGCCATCTGGAATTCCGGCGGAACCAGATAGCGTCGGCGCTGGTCGTCTCCGTGCTGATTGGGCGCGGAGCGAATAGCGAGCACCGTCCACGCCTCACTGTCGCCGTCACCACGCCCGAAAATGGCGCCACACGCTTCGAGCGGATAGGCACGCTCGCACTGCAGGCGAATCTCGACCTCCACCTCGGCAGGAAGGCGAAGCGATGCGGCGCTCACGATGCTTGCTCCACCCACTGCGGATCGGCCAGCGACTTCATTACGTTGTCCGGCAGGATGGCAACCACGACGCCCGAGGTCAGCTCGCGCGCCACCTTCAAAGCTGCGGCGACCGCGGCCCCACCGCTGGTTCCGGCAGGCAGTCCCTCTTCCCGCGCCAGTCGCCGTGCCATCTGCTGTGCTTCCTCGGTGGAGACCTCCACCTGTCGATCGACCAGGGATGGATCGAAGATCGGCGGCACGTCGCTGGTAGCGTAGTGTTTGGTCCCCTCGATGCCATGGTAGGCGGCGTCCGGCTGGACGGCGATGCGCTGGATGGCGGGGTTCAGCTCGGTGAACCTTCTACTGCTGCCGGTGAAGGTGCCACTGGTGCCCATGCAGGCCACGAAATGGGTGATCCGTCCTGCGGTCTGTCGCCAAATCTCAAGCGCGGTGCCGTGATAGTGGGCCTGCCAGTTCATGGGATTGCTGTATTGATCTAGATAGACGTAGTCGCTGGGATGCTCGGCCACCATCTTCTTGGCCGTCGCTCTCGCGCCATCGTCACCTTCGAGCGGGTCCGTCAAGATCAGGTTGGCGCCCAGCAGCCTAAGCAGTCGCTGTCGGGCCATATTGGCATTGGCGGGCATGCACAGCGCGACGCGATGTCCTCGGCTGGCGCCAAGCTGGGCCAGCGCGATGCCAGTGTTGCCGCTGGTGGAATCGAGCAAGCAGCGTTTGCCGTCGAGAAGTCCACGTCGCTCGGCATCGCGAATCATCCAGAGGGCGGGGCGATCTTTCACCGACCCGGCCGGATTCAGCCACTCGCACTTTCCGTAGATAGCGGCAGGTGTGACGCCCACAGGGATTCTCTGTAGGCGAACCAGAGGCGTGTTGCCCACTGTGACGCTCGCACTACTTGTTTCGGTGCCTTCGCTGATCGACGTATCAACAGCCGCGTGTGCAGTCATCTCCTCAACCCGCGCTTTCTGCGAGCCCACGTATTTGGCCATGAGCACTAGGGGGCGCTCTTAGCCTGGCTCGATGCTGTTGCCAAGCTGACTGATCACTATTTACCCGGCCTGCCCGATCCTGTCAACTATAAAAGACACATGTCTACGAATGGGAACGCGAAGAGGAGCAAAAAGAAAAAGGGCCCCGGCTGGGACCCTCTTCGGCAATTAGGCTAAGGAATAGTTAAATGGTATCGCCGGCCTTGGCTTCGGCCACGCCGTTGAGCGTCCCTTCGAACAGGGGCCCGCTCAGGTAGCGCTCGCCCGAGTCGGGTAGGACGACGACGATGGTCTTGCCCGAGAATTCGGGCAGCGCAGCCAAGCGCGCAGCGACCAGAGCGGCAGCACCGCTGCTCACGCCGGATAGAATGCCTTCCTCGGAGGCGAGCCGTCGGGCGAAAGCGATGGCGTCTGCGGAATTGACCTTTTCGACCCGGTCGACGACCGACACGTCGAGAGTCTTCGGCACGAAGCCCGCGCCGATGCCCTGAATCTTGTGTGGCCCCGGCTTGATTTCCTGCTTAGCCAAGAACTGGGTGATGACCGGGCTCTCTTCCGGCTCGACCGCCACGCTGACGATGGCCCTGCCCTTTGTCTTCTTAATGAAGCGGGAAACGCCGGTGATGGTTCCACCCGTGCCTACGCCAGATACCAGCACGTCGATCTTTCCGTCGGTGTCTTCCCAAATCTCGGGTCCGGTGGTCTCTTCGTGAATGGCGGGATTGGCCGGGTTCTCAAACTGCTGGGGCAGAAAGTACTTGCCGGGATTGGAGTCGCGGATCTCAGTGGCCTTCTTCACCGCGCCGTTCATTCCCTTGGGGCCCTCGGTGAGGACGATGGTGGCCCCGAAGGTCTTCAAGACCTTGCGTCGCTCGACGCTCATGGTCTCGGGCATCACGAGGGTGATCTTGTAGCCGCGCGAGGCCGCCACGAAGGCAAGGGCGATACCGGTATTGCCCGAGGTCGGCTCGACGATTTCCACGCCAGGCTTCAGGAGTCCCTTCTTTTCGGCGTCCCAAACCAATGCGGCGCCGAGGCGGCATTTGACGGAATATGCGGGATTGCGTGCTTCAATCTTGGCGAAGACTTTGGCACCCTTGGGGACCACTCGGTTGAGTTGGATGAGCGGCGTGTGCCCGATGGAGAGCGTGTTGTCCTTGAACGTGGCCATGACGTGTCCTTTCGTAAGGTCGCTTAATGTCCTGTTTAGCAGACATTTGCGGCGGATGCTAGACAATTCGTCACGGCGACGAGGCTAGCGTGTGTAGACGATCACGTCGTGGCAACGCATCTCGGAGGTGCCGGTGTTTTCGTAGCTGTGAGGCTGATCGGCGGTAAAGGAGATGGCGTCGCCAGCAGCGAGATCGTGCGATTCTTCCCCGATGCGCATGCGAAGTTGCCCGTTGAGAACCACCACCAGCTCCCGAGTGCCCGTGGCGTGTGGATCTGAAAGGTGCTGGCCGTGTGAGGACAATCGCAACTCGTACGCCTCTGTCCAGGGCGAAGCACCCGCGGGCGTCAACGGCCGACTTTCCATCCGACCGTCGGAGGATCGCAAGACTTGAGCCTCGTGTCGGCGCAGGACCGTCACGTTCTGCGAGCTGACGCCGATCAGCTCGGCAAAGTGGACCCCGAGGCCGACGGCTATCTTCCACAGGACGCCCAATGAGGGATTGGTACGTTGGGTTTCGATTTGGGAGAGCGCGGCACGGCTTACGCCGGAGGCGACCGCTAGCTGGTCCAGCGATAGTCCACGAGCCTTACGCATCTCTCGGAGATTGGCTGCTACGCGTTTGGCCATCTCGGCGGCTCCCAGGTCATCCCCTGGTGGTAAGGGTGATGCCCTCAAGGCTGATGATGTGGAGCGGGAACTGGGGTGGCGGGAAGCTGGGAGTTGTTTGTTGGCCATGGCGATAGGGTGACAGCGGTTGTTCTGGAGAGCAGCGGCGCTGAAGGTTGCAAGTAGGCTCGGAAATCTCGTGGATGGGGATGACTGGAATAGCGGAGCTCCAGTGTGATCGGCGATGGTCCTGGCTGTCAATACAAATTCTAGTCAAAGAGACACACGTCTAGTCGTCGGCCTTGACCGCGGCGTTTGCGCGGTAACAGAAGCTCGTTCTGAGGGCGGGGTGCAGTGGTGAGACGCCAAAGCGGACGGTGAATGTCCGGAAGGAAGAGGATGGAGTAGCATGAAGGACGCGCGACAGACCGGCACGACTTTCTCCCGCGTGGAAGCAGCTCTAAAGTCCTTGCGGGCGGGACACGGGGTGTTGGTGACCGACGACGAAGACCGCGAAAACGAAGCGGATCTGATTTTCGCTGCGGAGACGCTGACCTGCGAACAGATGGCGATGTTGATCCGCGACTGCAGCGGCATCGTCTGCCTGTGCCTCACCGACGAGCAGCTCGAACAGCTGGCGTTGCCGATGATGGTCGACCAGAGCGCCAGCGCGCACGGCACTGTATTCACGGTTTCCATCGATGCAGCCGACGGCGGTACTGGCGTGTTGGCCGAGGATCGCGTGCGTACGGTGAGGGTGGCCATCGCTGGCGACGCGCGCCCTGGTGATCTTGCGCGTCCCGGCCACGTTTTTCCGCTGCGTGCCCACCCAGCCCGCGTGCTGGGACGCCGCGGGCACACCGAAGCCACAGTCGATCTGGTCCGGCTGCCGGGGCTCGGGCCCGCCGGAGTGTTGTGCGGAACAAGCGCGCTCGCTTTCATGTCATCCCACGCGCACTCGCAGAGGAGTTGCAACGGTTCATGCTGCGAACCCAAGAGTAGTTGCTATCCCGGACCCACGTGGTGGCGTGCTCTCGAACAAGGTGCTGAACCGCTGGTATCGCGACCTTGCGAAAGAGGCTGGCGCCCGCCGCATCACTAGCCACGGCGCTCGCCATACCGCTTCCGATCCCTGCGTCGCCCAAATTCAGGGACCCGATTCAGGGACCTCGTTTGGCCATTTCCGAGATCCCTTGCGATCTCCCATCCTTAAGTTGTGGAGGCGCCGGGTACTGCCCCCGGGTCCGAGAGGTCTCTACTCCAGTCGCTACGTGCGTGTTCGGCGATTTGAGTCTCGCGTTCGGGTTGGCCCACCGACAGGGCGTCCCGCTCGCCAGCCCTCCCTGTTTCTCGCGGCCGCGCCGGAAGACGCTGCCCGGCCGCAAAGCCCGCTAAATGGCCACTTCCCAAGGTCGCAGGCAATCCCTAGGGTCGTGGTCCCGTCGGTTTTTTAGGCCGCGAGAGCGAACGAGTTGTCGTTCGCGTTTCTTTTTTGCCCGTTTTTACGAGGCCTCGGGCGCCTCGGCACGCTACCAGAGCTTCGCTTACTCTCGTCGAAACTATTTCGCCCCCTTCGGGTTGTTGTAGGCGCAAGTATATCCACGGCCGCGCGCAGGGGCCACGCTTCCTTCGTGGTACGTCAGCTACCCATTCGGCTCGTGGGCGGCTGAATCCAATACCGCGCGGGAGCAGGTGTTTCCTGCTCCCACGAGATGGGCCGATCCGCGGGCTACTTCGGCGCCGCGGTTCGGTCTTCCCAGTAGAAGACCGTGATGGCGAGGCAGTGGAACGCCTCGTCGGACGACTGGGTCACGATGGTATCCACAACCTGGCACTGGGGATGCTCGCGGATCCACATGGTGACCTTCTCACCCAGGTTCTCGCGCTCCTGGGCCATGGTGGCAGAGAAGATCTTCACTCCATTGAAACGTGCGGTTGTGTGCGTCTGACTTTGAGCCATCGTCTTGGTTCTTCCTCTCCGGGCTTTGTGCTCGAACTACTCAATTGAGCTTGATCCGCCTCCTTGCAAACCGCGGTGCCGGAGCGCCCCGCGTCTACCCCTCCGTGTGCTGGCGTGATCCCGTATAGCAGCGATTTCCCCCTTTCGACAATCCCTAGCATTGTAAAAGGGTTGGTGCAACACGGCGGGCGTTATGGGCTAGCTAGCCAAGCGACCTAGATCACAGCGTAAGTCGAGATACTCAAGCGAGAGGGCAAAGGCGATCAAATCATCCAGCGCCGCCGGCCCATCCTCCTCCGCCACGGCGCGACCCACGCGCAGAAGGTCGCCCGAAATGATGAGCGCCAATCGGGTGGCCACACGTGCAAGCCCGCGTCCCCAAACGGTAAGATTCAGGTTGTCGTAGTTCTGCTTGATGGTCAGCACCGCCTCCTGAATGCGGTCTTTGACCCTGCCTTCCAGCGCGGCGATGGCTTCTGCGGCGGCCAGTGTGGCCGGATCCTGCACCGGCCCGGTGGCGTTGGCCAGCGACAGGGCAGCCACGAAGTAGGGGCGCATCTGGCCACCCGAGTGCGCCGAGCCGGCCAGCCTGCCGGGCGACCACAGCGCCATCGCACGTCCCAAGCGGAAACCCAGCTCGACGCTGTCGTCGCTGGTCAGCAAGAGATTGCCGCACAAAAGCGCCGGCGGCCGAAGATCCGCCAGACGGGCGTCGCTCCCCAGCACGGGCAGGTTGATCACGGCCTCGGGCGGGGCGATGCGATACAGGTCGCACACATAGCGCAGAATCTCTCGGAAGAGCGCCGGCTGCTCCAACTCGGGCAGCGCCACGTCGGATGCGCCGAGGCCCAGCTCCTCCCGTTCGAAGGGTGCAAGGATGCCGCTTGCCACCAGCAGCTCGGCCAGGTGCTCAAGATCGCTTTCCTCGGACCGGTACCCGGCGCGGGCCAGCAGGTCAGCCGGAAGTGGCTTCGTGATCCGTTCCAGGGTCTTGGGCCGGCCCGCCGAGGCCAGCTCTTTGATGCCTTCGTCGGCGAGTCCCCGCAGCACCATGGCGGCCGCCGTGACCTGCGTGCCATCGTGGCGAGCCTGCTGGCGAAACAGATCGAGCAACCGCGCGGCGGGCGCGCTCTCTTGCGGGTGAAGCTGCCACTCCACCGCGAGGGCGTGGGCGGTCTCGCGCCAGCGCGCGGGATCCTCCGCGTTCAGCTCTTGCGACTTGCGAAGGCTGTCGATGTTCTTCGGGCCGAGTCGCGCGGCGCTGTCGTAGGCAATGCGGGCCGAGGCCCGATCGCCGAGCCTGTTTTCGTAGATGTCACCCAGCTCCAGCCACAGGCGCTTGCGCAAAGACTCCGCGCGTTCGCCCAGCGAGGAAACCAGCTTGCGCAGGAAGCGCTCGGCGCCGCGCGGATCGGGCTCGGGCAGGCGCGCGTAGGCTTCGATGAGCAGGTCGACGATATCCGGCTGCTCCGGATCAATGGCGAGGCTTTGTTCCAGGTGACGGCGGGCGGTGCGCGCGTCGTCCTCGGTCGCGGCCATCCGGCCCAACATGGCCTGGGCCTCAGCGATGTCCGGGTCGAGCGCCAGGGCGTGGTGGAGCCGGTCGCGGGCCTCCGCCGCCCGCGCGCTGCCGTGGGCGACGAAATCAGCCCAACCAAGGTAGGCGTGGTACAGGGCCTGGTCCGGGCGCGCGGACACCGCGGTTTCGAACTTGATCAGCGCCTCGCCGAAGCGCTCGGCCTGGAAGAGTTGCATGGCCTCGCCGAAGGCAAGCTCGGCCCCCAGCGCATCGACGGGGGCGGTCTGTCGGGCCACAAGTGATCCATCGTAGCCGGTTCGCTCCGCGGGCGCGCACAGGACCCGTCCGGCTTGCGCGATGGCGGCGCGGATCGTGTCCAGCCGCGCATGGTCGGCCGCCGACAGCTCGGCCGTCGCGATCGCCGTGTCGGGGAATTGATCCAGCTTGCTGCGGACGGCAGCCTCGATCTCCGCGGGCAAAGACTGCGGGCTGATGCCCAGCACGTCGTAATGGCTCTTGCCATGGATCATCAGGTACTCACGCAGAATAAGCTGGCGCAGATCCGCGGTGGCTGGCGGCGGGCTTGGGCTGGCGACCGCGGCCTGGTAGCCGATGGCCAGCGCCCCCGAGCTAGACGCATCCGCAGCGTGGGCGTAACCCGACTGCGCGGAAAGCGGTCGCACGTCGCCCTTGCGCACCTCCGAGAAGCTCATACCGGCTGGGCTCTGCACGATGGCGTCGAAGCGATTGGTGAGCTCGGCGCCAAGCTTTTCCAGCGAGAACGACGATTCGAGCGAGGCGGTGAGCCGCTCGCCTTCCTCGATGGGCGCCGCCAAGGTCGCAAGCCCGGTTTCCATCAAGGTATCGATCTGCGCCATCACCACGTGCGCATCCTCGCGCAACGAAAGCGCGCCGATGGTCGGAGCGTCCGCGATGATGTTGGCGATGTCTCCGCCGAAGATCTCAGCGAAGCGTTCGCGATAGCGCTCGAAGCGCTCGGCAAGCTGGACCGGACACGCGCCGCTTTGGTCGAAGCGATGGACCAGCGCCTCGGGCGTGGCGCTGCGATAGAGCCCGAGGAAGACCACGTGGACAGCGTCCAGGGCGTGCTCGATGATACGGTCGCCGAAGCTGTCGCCCGGCGTGAAATTGTAGGTGCCGGCGTCCCAGCGCAAGCAATCGGTGACGCGCTTGCGTGCCTGCGCCGCCAGGGCCTGCAGCACTTCCTCGGGCGAAAGCCAACCCAGCTCCACCAGAACCGCGCCCATCTTGTGTTGGCGGGCTTTGGTTTCCGAGAGCAGGTAGGTAAGCTGGCCCTCGTCGATGATGCCTTTGGCGAGCAGGAGCGTGCCGAGTGCCTCCTGGCGCAGATTGGAATCGGCCGCCACGACCTGTCCGCCTCGCACGTAGAGATCCTTCTTCACCCTGCCGTGCACCAGGGACAGGGTTCCGGTGGCGCTGGTGTCGGCCAAATCGAAGATCAGGCGCGCTACGTGCTTGTCCGAAAGTGCGCCGGCGCCGACGGGGTTGGCGGCATCCGGGCGGCGATTGGTTCGCGGTAGCATGGTCAGCGGTTTGGTGGGCAGGAAGGGGGCAGGCGTCGCGGGCCGCTCGGTCGCGTCCGGCGCTGGGTCGACGACGACGCTTTGTCGCTCGGTCGGGCGGGTGTGGATGTCATCGGTCATCACGGGCAAGGGCTCGGGCTGGACCGGGATGCCCAGGCACGAGAGGATCATCTGAACCAGATCCTCGGTCTCCAGGGGCTTCGGCAAAAAGCGCGCCTGGACTTCGTCGGAGAGGCTGCTGGCCAGCGCCGGATCCTTGTAGATCCCGGAGATCACGATGATGGGGACGTCCTTGCCGAAGGGCGCTTCGCGCACGGAACGGCAGAAGGTGAAGCCGTCCATCGCCGGCATGAACAAATCGGTGATGATGAGATCCGGCCGCTCGGACACGAAGACCGCCAGGCCCTGTTGCCCGCTGGCCGCCTGGACCACGACGGGGCCGATCGGGGCCAGGCGGGGATGGCCCGAGATCAGCCGTTCCATCGACTTGCGCGCGATGGGATCGTCTTCGACGAGGAGGATCTTCTTTCCCATCAGTCGCGATCGCCTATCGACGCCACGTCCCGCTTTACTTGTTCCGCACCGGGACGGTGGACTTTTCCTTGTCGAGATCGGTCAGCGTATCCGACGCCGAGGCCGCCGGCAGGGCTGCCCTGGCTTCGGGCACCGGACCGAGCCCCATCTTCGCCTTCAGTTCGGCCAGCGCGTTGTCGGTGCCGGCGCCGCCCGATTCCAGGGCCTTGAACTTCTGATCGAGGGTGTCGCCGGTGAGCTCGCTGCCGAGCTCCGCCGACGCGGCCGCTTCGGCTTCGATCTGGTCGACCTTCTGGGACATCCGATCGAAGGTGTCGAACGCGCCGGTATCGGAAAGCCCGGACATGGTGTCCTGGATGGTCTTCTGCGCCTCGGCCCGCTTCTGCCGCGCGATCAAGATGTTCTTCTTGCGCTTGGCCTCCTCGATCTTGTCGTTGAGGGTGCGTAGCTGGTCCTTGAGCTTGTCGACGGCGTCTTTTTGCAGCTGAGCCTGCTTGCCGAACTCGGCGAATTGTGCGCCGTGCTCGGCCTTGCGCTTGAGCGCCTCGCGCGCCAGGTTCTCGTCGCCCGCGCGCACCGCCAGCATGGCCTTGCGTTCCCATTCCTGGGCCAGGTCGGCCTGCTCGTCGCGCTGCTTTTCCAGGCGTTTCTGGTCGGCGATGGAGACCGCGACTTGCTTCTTGGCCTCGACAAGTTGGTTTTGCATGTCGAGGACAACTTGGTTGAGCATCTTCGCCGGGTCTTCGGCCTTGGAGATGATCTCGTTGACGTTCGACTTGAACAACGTTCCGATGCGCGAAAAGATTCCCATAGCGGCTTTCCTCTGCTTGACCCGGCTAGGCCGGGGTCCGGTATTTGGAGAGCACGGGGTAGTGCTTACTGACCGCCATGCTCATGTCATCGACGACTGCCTGCAGTTCGTTTAGGTCCATGTTTTCGAGCTCGAGCGCGCCGCCCAGGACGATGGCATTGCCTTCGATGCCAAACGCGCAGTGCATGAGCTCGGTCGTGTTGAGGCGCAGCAGGGTTTCAAACAGCGATTCGCGCTGTGCGGTAGGGACGTCCATGATCTTGAGGCGGAAGACCACGACGGAACCGGCCAGGGAAACCATCAGGTTCTCGATTCCGTCCACGCGCAAGCGCCAGAGCTCGCTGCCCAGCTCTTCGTGCACCACGCCCATCTTGAGCAGGTAAGATTCGATGTCCTCACGTGTTTTCATGCGAAGACTCACCTTTCGTTCGGGGTTCTGTCGCGGCCTTGGCCGTGCCTGGGGTCGCGACCTCCGAGGGTAGACGATTCCGGCCTTGGCCACAAACCTGTTTCCCGGCCCAGTTATGGCGCGTCGCATTCATGGGCAGAAATTCGGACCAAGCAGGCGTCTTTTTGTGTGCGCCGGGTTGCTAGCATGCGAAGCTGTTTCCTGTACGAAACGCCTTTTCGTTGTAATGTTGTACCGTTGCAACGCCCGGTAGACAGACCCTAAGTGCACATCACCGACCGATCTTCGCCAATTCGTCCCGGCTTCGCTTTGGAGCAGGTTTCTCTTGCGCCAGTTGAACGAAGTCTGCTCATGTGGTACCCGAGAAACCCATATGTCTTCTGATCCGAGCAGTCTGCCGCGCCACGTTGCAATCATCATGGACGGGAATGGTCGTTGGGCGCAGCTGCGTGGATTGCCTCGCATCGAGGGCCACCGCCGGGGCGCGGTGGCGGTGCGAGAGGTGGTCAGGGCGGCGCGCGAGATTGGCGTGCGCGCGCTGACCCTGTACGCATTTTCGGCGCAAAACTGGCTGCGGCCGCCCGCCGAGGTGGCGATGCTGATGCAGCTTCTGCGCGACTACGTGATCGACGAACGCCCCGAAATCATGGACAACGACATTCGCCTCATCACGATTGGCAATGTCGACCGACTGCCGGGTTACGTGCGCGAGCCGCTCGAGGCTCTCAAGCGGGACTCGGCGGGCAACCGAAAGATGACCCTGTGCCTGGCGCTGTCGTACGGCGGCCGTGAGTCCATCATTGAGACCACGCGCGCGCTCTGCGACAAGGTGAAAGCGGGCGTGCTCAATCCCGAGGACGTCGACGAAGAACGCTTCCAGGCCGCGATGCAGACCCACGGACTGCCGCAGCTCGATTTGATGATTCGCACCTCTGGCGAAGAGCGGCTTTCCAACTTCCTACTGTGGGAATCCGCCTATGCCGAACTCTATTTCACCGACACGTTCTGGCCTGATTTCAACAAGGCCGAGTTCATCCGAGCACTGGATTCGTTTCGCGGACGCGAGCGAAGATTCGGAAGGACTAAGGAACAGCTTCGGCAGATCGGGTAGAGCCGAGCTGGCGAGAGCCGCTCTTCCCGAGCCGAATCCGACTCCGGCTACGGTTCCGGTTTGGGAGAGGACGGTGATCGGTTGATCCCGGCGGGGCGGAACCTGCTTGTTCGTGTGGCCACGGCGGTGGTCGGGTTGCCGGTCTTGGGCTTCTTCGTGTTCTGGCACGAATCGCTCGGGTTCCTTGTGGTCTGCGCAACTGCCGCGGTGCTGTCGCTGGTGGAATACACGGGACTGACGATGAGGAGCAGACCGGTTGGCGAGAGAATCGGAATCATCCTCGTCGGGGCCGGGCTGTTTCTCGGGCTGGCCTTGCGACCGGCGATGGCGCTCACCTGGGTGCTCGCCAGCGTCCTGGCGACAGGGTTATTGCTGCTGCCGCGCGCGGTGGACCCTCCGCCTGCGGCTTGGCATCGCCTGGCGGTTGCCGGTTTTGGCGTGTTCTACGTGGGCGGGCTTCTGGCCGCGCTTCGGATCTTGCACGTGCAGGCGGGGCCGGCTTGGGTGGCGCTGGCCATCGTCGTCACCTTCGGGAACGACACCGGCGCCTACTTCGCCGGACGTGCGCTCGGCCGGCACAAGCTCGCGCCGGCGATTTCTCCCGGCAAGACCATCGAGGGCGCGATCGGCGGAATGGTCGCCAGCCTGATCGTGACTTTCGTCGCGCGCGGATTCTTCATGCCCTCGCTGACCGTTCAAGACTGCCTGATGGTAGGCATTCCTGCGGCCATCGTGGGGCCCGCCGGCGATCTGGTTGAATCGCTGCTCAAACGCAGCGCAGGCGCCAAGGATTCGGGCCGGCTGCTCCCGGGCCACGGGGGAATGCTGGACCGGATCGACGCTCTTCTCTTCGTAGGTGCGTATGTTTGCCTTTACGCGACACAGCTTAGATGAGGGCGCCGGCCCCAAAACGACACAGCCCCCGTGGAAGTCGTCCACGAGGGCTGCGGGGCTACCTAGGCCATGCTGGTTAAGTTCGTCTATGTATGTTAAGCGAGTGTCATCGACATCCGCGAGATTAGTCACACCGGCTTGCGCCGGTGCGTGGGAGGATGAGCAACGATTGGAGTTAGAACCTCGTTGCTCGGGCGCTCTTTCAGCAATTTCCGTGCCGGCTTGGCGTGGAATTGGAACTAGGCATGTAATATCTGGATATTTCAGGGATCGTTCGATGATCCCCAAACTCCAACCGCGGCCGATTAACACGGTGCCCATGACACGGACGTCAGGGTTGCCGGGCCTGGGCCGCAGAAATTCGTAGGGCGAGATGTCCAACACGCTGTTGCTCATCAACGCGGACGGCCCCGAGACCCGCGTTGCGCTCGTAGAAGGCGGCCTTCTAGGCGAGCTTTACATCGAGCGGAAACAAGAACGGGGTATTGCCGGAAACATCTACAAGGGGCGCGTGGAACGCGTGCTGCCCGGGATGCAGGCGGCCTTCGTTAATATCGGACTGGAAAAGTCTGCATACCTGCACGTCTCGGACGTGCGTGGCACGCCGGACGATCTCAAGCGGCTGGAGAGCGGCGCGCAGGAGAACGGCGAGGAAGAGGAGCCGGAAGCACCGTCGGGAAGCGCGCGCATCGAGGATCTGTTGAAGGAAGGTCAAGAGATCGTCGTGCAGATCACCAAGGAGCCGATCAGTACGAAGGGCGCCAGGGTCACGCGCTACATCTCGCTGCCCGGCCGGCACCTGGTGTTCATGCCCACCGTCGAGCACGTCGGGATCTCGCGCCGGATTTCATCGGACAAGGAACGGCGCCGCCTGCGCGAAATCATCGATCAGATGCGCCCCGCGGGAACCGGTTTCATCGTGCGCACCGTCGCGGAAAACGTGCCCGACAAGGATCTTCGCGCCGACATGGATTTCCTGATCAAGCTCTGGAACAACGTGGTCCAGCGCACCGAAACCATGCGCTGCCCGTCGCTCATCTACAACGACTTGGATCTGCTGCTGCGAACCGTGCGCGACATGTTCACGCCCGACGTGGACAAGCTGATCATCGATTCGCGCCAGGAATACGATCGCATCAAGAAGTTCATCGCCGCGTTCATGCCCGACTTTGCCGGGCAGATCGAGCTTTACACCAGTCCCGAGCCCATCTTCGACGGCTACGGCATTGAGATCGAGATCGACCGCGCTTTGGAACGCAAGGTGTGGCTGAAGTCGGGCGGTTACCTCATCGTCGACGAAATGGAGGCGCTGACCGCCATCGACGTGAACACAGGGCGTTTCGTGGGCAAGCGCAACCTGGAAGAGACCATCACGCAGACCAACCTCGAAGCCGCGCGCGAGGTGGCCGAGCAGCTTCGCATTCGATCGATCGGGGGCATGATCGTCGTCGATTTCATCGACATGGACAGGTCATCGAACCGCAACAAGGTCACCCGGTCGTTCAACGATTTCCTGCGCAAAGATCGTGCGAAGGCGACGGTGACTCGGATTTCCGAGCTGGGCTTGGTGGAAATGACTCGCAAGCGCACGCGCGAGTCGCTGCTTCACCACCTGACCGAGCCGTGCCAACACTGCGAGGGCAAGGGCTACACCAAGTCGCGCCGGACCATCGCGTACGGCCTCATGCGCGAGTTGCGCCGGCAGGGGAACCTGATCGAGGGCGACACCGTCATCGTCGAGGTTCATCCGGAGGTCGCGCAGATTCTCGCCGCTGCCGACCACCAGTATTTGGAGGAGACCGAGAAGCGGCTGCAGAAGCGCATCGTGGTCAAGGCGCGCCCATCGTTCGAGCTGGAAGACTACGAGCTGCATTCACCGGGACAGAAAGCCATCGAGCATAGCGACAGCGCGCGCGAAGCCGACCGATCCGAGACACGTCGGCGACAGCGACGGAAGAAGGTCGGGCCTCCTGCCGAGGTACAGGCGATGCTCGATGAGGAGGAGCTGAGCAGTCTGGGACTCATGGGGCAGGACGAGGGTTCGCCCCAGAAGGACTCGGAGGCCGATGCGGAGCGATCCGAGAGCTCGCTCGCGCACACGTCGGATGCGGAAGCAACCGCGGTGGACGGTACAACGGCCGCGCCGAGTGATTCGCCGCAAAGCGGGCCTCTGCCGGCGACACCTGCGCCCGCGGTCGACGCTCCCGTGGAGGCTCAGGGGAAGGGATCGGCCCAGGCCGGTCCTGCGCGCAATCCAGAGCCCGCTGAGCAGCCCGCGATAGTGACTTCGGGCAACGGGAGCGGACACGGAATCATCGCCCCGCCGCCATCGACAGGAGCAGAGAAGCCCACAGAAGTCAGCGCCGATCGGGTACCCACGGCTCCCAAGGTCGACGGCTAGAGTGTCGGGGGCCGGGCTCCTTTTGCTCACAACGACAAGGCTGTCGTAGCGCAATCGTGCGAAAACAGCACGGGATCAGATGTAGGTTTCAATCGTAGGTTCACGGCCTGGCGACTGAAAGTTATCAACAGGAAAAGTCAAGTAACTACAAAGTGATAGATTTTTGATCCACAGGTTGGTGACTGATAGCATTTCCGGGAAATGAGCGCCGCAAGTGGCGACTATCCCAGAATGGACCACCCTTCGAAACCCTCTGCCCCCGACCAAGACTCCGCCTTCCCAGCCTGCGACCAAGCAGGCGATGCTCAGCTCGAGTTTGGGTTTGTGGAGCATGGCAACCGGGTGCGCAACCGGGTGCCAGAGAGATCGAAAAGGCAAATTCGGGCCCAGAACCCCGGGCGCGACCTGCGCGTCGCGGTGGCGAGTAGACCGCCGGAGGAAATTCAGCTCGAGCACGCGGTCTCCAGCTACCTGCCACCCGGCAAGCTCCTCAGGCTGCGACTGACCGAGAATCGATACACGATCATCTCGGTGGCGCGGGGACGTGACGCCTACCGCGTACGGGCGCATCGGATGTTCGCCGGGGTTGAGCCGCGGTTGGTGCGTGCCCTGGCTCGCTACGTCGTGCACAACGACCAACGGTCGTCGATGCTGCTGGGCGAATTCATCGAACGCAACACCCACCAGATTCTCGTCGCGCCCCACCGAGAACGGCGGGTGCTGCTGCGCACGCGCGGCCAGCACCACGATCTGTCGGCGGTCTACGCCCGGCTGAATCGCGACTATTTCGGTGGTAGCCACGACGCCCGCATCACCTGGGGAATTGCCCGCAGGCCGGCCAACCGCCGGTCGATCAAGGTGGGCAGTTACTCGGTGGAAGATCGCCTGATTCGCGTGCATCCGGTGCTCGATCGGGACGACGTCCCCGGATACTTCGTGGATTGGATCGTCTTCCACGAAATGCTGCACAGCAAGCACGCAATTCGGCGGGTGGGGGGGCGACGCTGCTTTCACCCGCCCGAGTTCTCCGAGGAAGAGCGGCAGTTTTCCGACTATGCCCGCGCGCGTCTTTGGGAAAGGACGCATGTGGACAGACTGCTGGTTGGCTGAGCCATGCCAAGTTGGCAAGAGTCGCGGGCGGTCTGCGCCAGGAAAGCGCAATCCGACCAGGATCGGGTCCAGCTCCCTTTGTTGGCAAAGGACTTTCTTAGTGGAATGAATGATGCTAGTTCCCTGCCGAACAAGATGAACACGGCGAAAATTTCTCTGCTTGGGTTCTTGCTCGTAGTCGGAGGCGTGGCCTGCAGTCGCGTCGTGATGATCCCGGGGACCACCATCCCGGCCACGGACGCCAACCGCGAGATCATCGATACCATCGAGATGTACCGGCAGAAGCTCGTAGAGCGGAACGTGGATGGCCTGCTTCTGCTGGCCTCGGACAAGTATTTCGAGGACGGGGGAACCGACCAGGCTGACGACGACTACGGCTACTCCGGCCTGGCCACCATTCTCAACAGCCGCCTGCAGCGGGTGCAGTCCATTCGCTACGACATTCAGTACAAGAGCATCAAGATTGGAGCCGACGGACGAGCGTCGGTCGAAGCCTTTCTAAGCGGTGCCTTCGAGCTACAGGGCGAGGTCGGCGAGCGCTATCGCCGCGTGAGCGATTTTCACCGGTTTACTCTCGAGCGCTCCGCCACTGGCGGAACGGCGAAGTGGAAGTTCCTCTCGGGGATGTGAGCCTAGGCGATCACAGTCGCTCGAAGACAAGCAGGCGTGTTTCGAGAGGCCCATTGAACAGCCGGTGCGAGATCGCCGGTCGGCGGTGCAGGGCCTTCGCGAAGAGCGGGTTGCCGGACAGACAAACGGCTCGCCAGCCGGGCATGCGGTCAAACGCGCGGGCGATAGCCTGGTACAGCCGGTCGATGTCAGCGCTTGCCGCGGGTGGGTCTAGACGCTCGCCGTAGGGCGGGTTGGTGCACACCGTGCCCGCGTCGCCGACGGGAATCAGGTCACCCACGTCGGCCAGGCGGAAGTCGATGTCGGCGGCAACGCCAGCGGCTTCGGCGTTCCTGCGGGCCGCTGCGAGAGCGTTTCCGTCGACATCGCAAGCAAGAATCGAGCAGGGCGCCTTGGGAGCGATGCTTTCCTGGGCCTGCTTGCGCAGCACCTCCCAGATCTTCCGCTGCTCGGCGGTTGCCCAGCGCTCGAAGCTCATGCGTCGGCGCAGGCCTGGTGCGATGCCTCGCGCGGCCAGGGCGTGCTCGATGGCCAGGGTTCCCGAGCCGGCCATGGGATCGACGAAGGGCTTGTCGGTCGCGACGCCGCCCAGGCCGAGGACGGCGGCGGCAAGGGTTTCCTTGAGCGGCGCTTCCACCATGGCCACTCGGTAGCCGCGACGATGCAGGGGCTCGCCCGCCAAGTCGACAAACAGTCGGGCATCGTCCCCGCGCATGTGCAAGACCACCGAAACGTCCGGGTCGCGAGGGTTCACGTCGGGACGGCGGCCGCTACGCTCGCGAAGCATGTCCACGATGGCGTCCTTGACCTTCAACGCAATAAAGCCAGAGTGGCGGAGATTGGGATTGTCTTGTGCCGTGGCGGAGACCGCGATGGTCATCCCGGGGCCGACGAAGTCGGTCCAGTCCACCCGCTGGGCGCCCGCATACAGCGATTCGGCATCGTGTGCTTCGAATCCTGCAACCTCAAGCAGAACGCGCATGGCGACCCGCGCGTGTAGGCACACCTTCATCCCGTCCGTGAAGCTGCCGGCGAAGGAAACGCCGCCGGTCGCGCCCTTGGCGCCGTGAATGCGCAGACCGACCAGCTCGCGCCGAAGTGCCCCTTCCGTTCCCTTGGCGCAGGTGACGAAGAATCGATAACTGCCGGCGTTCATGTGACGTCTGCTTTGCGGAGGCCACCATGCCCCCGCGCGCAGACGCGGGCAAGGACTATCGAGAATGTGTGGTAGCATCGCCCGGCTCCCGTTCCCCACCCGTCAAGTCTCAGGAGGAACCATGCCAAGGAAGCCAGTGTCGTCGTCCAGGCATCTACGTGGTTGGATTCCGGATCTTCCCGACCAACGCGATTATCTCTATTCTGCAATCCGAGAGGCTCCAGCCAAGTTGCCCAAGTCCGTCGATCTGTCGCCGCTCATGTCGCCGGTCGAAGATCAGGGACAGCTTGGAAGCTGTACCGCCAACGCCATGGCCGGTGCGTTGGAATTCCTCGAGCTCAAGGCCGGAGAGCAGTTGCTCGACTTGAGCCGCCTGTTCATCTACTACAACGAACGTGTCATTGAACACTCGGTGGCGTCGGATTCGGGCGCGATGTTGCGCGACGGAATCAAGACCGTCGCCGCACAGGGCGTGTGCTCGGAGAGAAAGTGGCCGTACGACATCAAGAGGTTCACCAAGAAGCCGAGCACAGCCTGCTACAGCGAGGCGGCCAAGCACAGGATAGCCAGCTACTATCGCATTCTCACCCTCAACGAAATGCGCGCCTGTCTGGCGGAAGGGTTTCCCTTCGTCTTCGGCTTCTCGGTGTATTCGGCTTTCGAATCGGCGAACGTCGCCAGGACGGGCTTGCTGAATCTGCCCGTCAAGGGAGAGAAGCAGCTCGGTGGTCACGCGGTGTGTGCGGTCGGCTACGATGACCATGCCAAGCGCATCATTGTGCGCAACTCGTGGGGACCCAAGTGGGGCAAGCACGGATACTTCACCATGCCCTACGACTACATTGCGAATTCGAACCTGGCCGACGACTTCTGGACGATTCGCGCGTAGGCGATCACAGGACGGGCTATGCCCGGGAACCAAGGCTTCAGCCTCCAGGCTTCAGGCTTCTGGCTTCTGGCTGGCCCCTGATCTGGATCTGGCGGCGGGCTCGACTCCGATCGCCGAATCCGCATGCGGTTGCGGCATCGGCCCAGGCTCGGGATTGCGCCGCCTATTCTCGCGGTCTCGGTGGGTTGGGGGTAAAATACCGTGCGGCCCATTGCCGTCGAGGACATCGCAAAGTGGCAAATAGACTTGGGTACTGCGTAGCTCTGGTTGCGCTGAGCACGATCTTCTTTTCGGCGCCGAGCTTTGGGCAGGTCGACCGGCCCCGTTTCGTCATCCTGATCGACAACTCGACGTCGATGACGCAGAACCTTGCCGGGACCGAAAGCCACGGCGATGGCTCGGCTGCGCAGCCGGGCTGCAACATCGACGGCAAGTCCAGCGCCGGTACGGCCTACGACGACAGCAAGCTTTTCGAGGCCAAGGCGGCGGTCATCGACACCATCTCGGCGTTCGGCGCCGCCGAGTTCGCGTTAGCGATTTATTCCGAGACCACGCTGGGCCAGGCGTGCAGTAGCTCCTCGGACTGCTTGTCGACGCTCACCGGAGCCTCGTGCGAGCTCGTGCCTGGCGACAGTCCGACGCAGAAGTACTGTATCTATCATGGGGGCGACGGCTACCTTGAATGCCCGGATGGTGCTCGTCAGGGCTGCACCAACTGCTCCAACCCATCTGACACCAACGATCAGATGTTCGAGTGGGGCTCTTTCGCCTGCACCAGTACCAGCAGGTGCGGCTACGCCCAAGGGTGCGTGGGCGGCCAGGTGATCGTCGGCTTTCCTTCGGAGGGCTCGTCGAATCTGTCCGATATCTACCGCTGGATCGACGGCAAGGAGGACTTGCCTCCCTTCACCGCGAGCTCGAACCGAGAGATCCACGGGGTGACTCAGACGCCGTTGGCGTCGGCGCTGGACTCCGTCCGCGCGTGGTTAACGGATGCCAGCAAGAGCAACATCGGTCCAAGTCCCGGACTGTTGTCGAGCACGGTGGCCGCGCGCGATCCACGCGCCTCGTGCCGACCCTACAACATTGTCCTCATCACCGACGGTGAGGACACCTGCAGCCCCGATCCCACGAATGATCCCGTCACCGCCGCTGCCGCGGCCTACGCCGCCGGCGTCAATGTGTACGTCATGGGATTTGGCGTCGGGTCGTCAACCGAGCTCGACAATATGGCCGGGGCAGGCTCGGGGCAACAGCGCAAAGCATTCTTTCCGAGCAACCGCAGCGATTTGACCGCGCGGCTGGGCGATATTCTTCTCGCGTCGATCCCCAAGCCAAGATGCGCTTGCGATGCGGTTTGCTACGACGAGGCTGCGGCTTTTCCGCTCAAGGGCAAGCCGTGCACGGTGGGGGTGGGGCGCTGCAAGCGCCAGGGCGTGTATGCCTGCAATACCGCCGGCGACGGCGTCATCTGCGCCAATGCGGCGACCTGCGGGGCGAGCCCGCTGGTTGCTGGCGATCCCGCGCCCGAGCAGTGCGGGACGCTGGCCGGTTGCTCGGCGCCGACCCCTGCCGACTGTGCCGACGAAAATTGCGACGGCAACATCGACGAGGGTCTGACCTGTTCATGCAGCGCCAAACCCGAGCTCTGCAACGGCATCGACGACAACTGCAACGGTATCGTCGACGACGTTCCCCAGGTGCCGTGCGGTATCAACCTCGGCGCGTGCAAGGCGGGGGTTACCGTGTGCCAGTCCGACGGCAAGGGCGGGCAAAGCATGGTGTGCCAGGGCCAGGTCGGGCCCAGCCCGGAAGTCTGCGACGGGATCGACAACGATTGCGACGGCGTGGTGGATAACTTCGCCCAGTCGTGCTTCCCGTCCGGTTCGTCCGGCTGTAGCTACGACGCCACCACCAAGTCCTGGTCGTGCGTGGGCGCTTGCAAGACCGGCATGCAAGTCTGCAGCAACGGGGTGTGGCAGGCCTGCGTCGGCGCGGTTGTGCCCGCGACCGAGATCGCCTGCGACGGCATCGACAACAACTGCAACGGCCAAGTCGACGAGAACAATCCTGTCGCCACCGATGGTTGCTACCCAGCCGCCACGGCTGGTTGCGATCTCGCGACCAAGAAATGCATCGGACAGTGCAGCCTTGGACACTGGGGTTGCGCTGCCAACAAGATGGGACTTACTTGTGTCGGCGCCGTCACGCCGATGGCAGAGCTTTGCAACGGCAAGGACGACAACTGCAACGGACTTGTGGACGAGGACTTCCCCACGCTTGGCAAGCCTTGCAACGAGCAGTCGTGCCAGGGCGCCGGAGTGCTGGTGTGCAACGCGACCGGCACCGACGTCGAATGCACCGTGAGCGCGATCGGACCTTCGCCCGAGGTCTGCGACGGCCGCGACAACGATTGCGATGGGCTGGTCGACGAGGCACCCGGGCCGGGTGAACCGCCCATGCCCGGGGTCGGCGCCATCTGCGGCAGCAACGTGGGTGAATGCAAACAAGGCGTTTCGGTGTGCAGCGGCGGGCAGATCGTTTGCTCGTCGGTGGGGCCGACCCTCGAAGTCTGCGACGGCAAGGACAAC
>CAZBIU010000052.1:0-25126 GCA_964491625.1 uncultured Myxococcales bacterium | reverse complement strand
GGATCTGAGATAGTACCGATATGCTACTAAATAAGGAGATCGCCATGAAGACGACTTTGAACCTGCGAGCCGCCGAAAACAGCGAGCTCGCCACCATGAATCCGTCATCAGCCCCGTCGGATTTGGGCCGTCATGCCGGCAGCCAGGCCATAACACCCGCTCATCCGCACGTGGGCCCGATCAGCAGAAAGAGGCGCTGGCTGGGACGCAGCGCCAGCGGACTGGCTGTCGCATTCCTACTGTTCGACGGCTTGACCAAGGTGCTGAAGGTGCCTTGGGTCGTGAAGGCCAGCACACAGATGGGCTTCCCTGCCGGCGCTATCCTGCCCATCGGGCTGGTGCTGCTTGCCTGCACGATTGTCTACTGCGTCCCGCGCACCGCGATTCTGGGCGCGGTGCTGCTCACCGGTTACCTGGGTGGTGCCGTCGAGGTCAACGTGCAGGCTGGCCTGCCGCTCGCGAGCCACACTTTATTTCCTATCTACTTCGCGGTCTTCATTTGGGGCGGCCTGGCGCTGCAGGATCGCCGAGTATGGAGCATCTTCGCCAAAATGGATGCGCGGGCACGCTAAGAGGGCGTCTGAAAAGTGCTGCCAAGGGAGAGGAATAGGGACGAGGAACCAGGCTTGCAGCCAGCAGCAACGACCAGGGGAAGAGTCAATCCCCAAGTGTCGGATGCAGGTTGCTGCCGGCTTCGTGCAGGTGATTTGGAACGGGCCCTACTCTTGAGCCAGTCTGCGAATCATGAGGCCGATCATGGCAATGTAGATGACGGTCTCGCTGGCAGCTATCGCCCGTCCACGTCAAACGTCAACTTTTCAGACACGCTCCAAACTAAGGCACCAGCACCGGCGCTAGCCAGTCGGGCCGCGGGGCCGTCTTAACCATGCCCTGCCAGTCGGTGTCGGTCAGGGGCTTGAAGTTGCTCGCAATGGTCTCGTAGTAGGACAGGCTCAACCCCGCGAATGCGCGCGGCCCCATACAGGTCTCGACCACGACCACCAAGGGGTTGACGTCGCCGGTGCCCACTTCGAGCAGGTTGCCGCTGTTCGGATCCATGAAGACGTCGGCGATGGTCGGCTTGTAGTCGACCGGAGAGCCACCGGCGACGAGTTGCGGGTACCAGCCATTGGCGATGACGCCGCCGCCACAGATGCGCGTCAAGGTAACGGCCTGGTTGATGAATGCAAGCTGATCGGAGGTGAGATCGGCACCGGTCGTCTGCTGCACGGCCATGGCCCGCAGCATGGTGGCGTCCTGTTGTAGTCGGCCAAAGTGAGTGAGCCCGAGCTGCACGGCCCCGGTTGAGGCCACGCTCGACGGAAGCGCGGAGAACCGCTGAGCGCCGATCGTCGCATATTGCAGAAGGCCGTCCCAGAAAGCGACCGACGGCTCCACGTAGGCGGCGGGGAATTGGCACGCAACCCCGGTCGAGGCGGCGGGCTTGACGTAAAGGACGTTGTCGTGGCGAAGCTCGGCCCACGACCCAAGCTGGGTGTTGAGCGTGCGCAGGCCCCAGGCCGTGGTGCCCACCACGCTTGGCAAGCCCGAAGCCGCCGGATTCTCGACCACGCCCGCGGAGGGCGAGAGCGCGCGCAGGGCTGCGACCCATAGGGTGTACAAGCTGGAATTCCAATAGTCGGACGGCTCGCCATCGATCACCTGGCGCATGGTCGCCAATTCAGGGGCGTAGCCGTAGCTGGCAAGCTCGTCCGCGAGGAGGGGGAGCGCGTCGCCATTGCCCATGGCCGCGAAAGCCGCGTCCAAGGGCTTCGGCATCATGCGCGACGGATACTGCGGACGGTTCACCCGATCGTAGACCACGTTCGAAAGCACGAGCGAGTCCACGGTGAAACGCTGCCCGAGGACGAGGAAGGCGCTGTTGAGCGGCAGCGTTCCGGTGTGCGAGTCGGCCATCAGGATGTAGCTGTCGATTCGCTGCGTGCCGAAGCGGCCGGTCGCGATGGCCTGCGCGATGGTCTGGTCATCCAGAGCCGCGAGCTCCGCAGAGCTCTGAGCCCCCAGGGCCTGCTCGAGGGCGGGCACTTGCGAGACCGTCATCGAGTCGTCCTGGCCTACGAAAGTGGAGATCGTCGCGTGCAGAGTGGTCCAGTTGTCGAGCAAGCTGGCGTCGTACAGCTCGTAGAGCGCAATCATTGCGTCGAGCTGGGCTCGATGAAAGAGCTGCGAGCCGTCGGCCTGGGTCTCAATCAAGCGAAAGTCGATGGTGCCGAGCCAAATCATGGCGCGGAAGTATTGCGAAAGCGCGGCGCTGTCCGTGTAGTGCCCGCGGGGTGTGAAGCTTGCGAAATCGACCGTCCGGTTCGAGCCAAACAGCACAACATCGCCGACCCCGGAGGCTGAGGTCGCCAGATTGACGAGCGACTTGGCCGCCCCGGCGTCGCCGCCCGCAACCAGTGAAGGGGTGCTTGCGTCGAGTAGCGCCGCGGCCACCGCGAGGTAGACGTCGAGGTCGGCCTTGACCTCTGGCGAGGCCGTGCTTTGGGCGAGGTGGGCCTGCAGGCCGGAGAGCATGGCCGCGAGCGTAGGCACGAGAACCGCGGTTTCCACGCCCTCAAGGATGTGGTCGTAGGAACGATGAATGGCATCCATCATGCTGTCAGCGCTGACGAACAGGGGCAGGTGGGCAGAATAGATGGCCGCGTAGCCATCGGTGAACGTGTTGAAGGCGGATCCGGTCCGGACCACGACGCCCGACTGTTTCAAGGCATCAAGGCCGCTGGCGTCGAGCGCGAATGCCGACTGTGCCTGGATGAGCGAGAGGCTGTCGGCGGTCGTGGCGTCGAACGGAAGCACGTCGCTGCGCGAGAGCCCGTAGCTGCTTTGCAGCTCGGCTGGCGTCATAGCAGCCGTGGCCGCTTGCTGGGCCACGAAATTGGCGACCGCGGTCTGGTCTTCCGCGGACTCCACCAACATGACGCTAGTGCCGCGATCGATTGGCTCCTTGCCGTTGATGGTACCCGGGGCCCTGGACGAGGAAGAGCAGCCGGCCAAGACCAAGACACACGTGACCGCCGCTGCGCTTACCCATGCGATGACCGATGATTGTGTGGCGACCATACCCGCGATTATGTGACTTCCTGCCGAACGGCTCACCCATGAACCTCACGAATGGCCATGGCGCTGTGAGGGCCAGCACTTTCTCGCGCGATGCTTCAGTTTCGCCTATGATTGCCCGGTTTCCACCTTCACCCATGTGCGACGAAGTCACCTTCGCTCGCGGATTGGAATTTGACGAGCCATGCGAACTCGAGCCCTTGACTTGACGGCCTTGTCTCTCGCGTACCTTCTATCGAGCTGGACCAGCGCCTATGCTGCCGAACAGCCCAAGGCAACGGCCGCCGACACGAGCACGGACCGCATCGGCACCTCCACGGTGCAGGTGTTCTCTACTCGCCGCGATCCGGATTTCACCAAGCCGTGGACCAAACAGTCGCCGCACGAGATCACCGGCAGCGGCGTCATCATCGAGGGCAAACGCATTCTCACCAATGCCCACGTGGTCACTTACGCCAGCCAGATCCAGGTCCAGGCCAATCACGCGGGTGACAAGGTTGCGGCCAGCGTGGTCGCCATCGCGCCCGATATCGATCTGGCGCTGCTCAAGCTCGATGACGACACGCTCTTCGACTCGCGCCCCGCCCTGCCCCGCGCCGGAAAGCTGCCCGCGGTCAAGGACACCGTCATGGTCTACGGGTTTCCCGCCGGAGGAAACAGCCTGTCCATCACCAAGGGAATCGTGTCGCGCATCGAGTTCGCTGTGTACGGCACCAATCAGTCCGGCATGCGCATCCAGATCGACGCGGCCATTAACCCTGGCAACAGCGGTGGGCCAGCCATCGCCGACGACAAGATGATTGGTCTCGTGTACTCGCAGCTCGGTGGCGCGCACAATATCGGTTACATCGTTCCGTGCGAGGAGATCGACCTGTTCCTCAACGACGTCGCGGACGGAAAGTACGATGGCAAGCCTGCCATGTTCGACGAGCTGCAGACGCTTGAGAACCCCGCGTTGCGCGCGTTTCTCAAGCTCGACAAATCGGTCCAGGGCATCGTCGTGCACAAGCCGTATGGCAAGGGCGCCAGTTACCCGCTCAAGAAGTGGGATCTGATCACACGCATCGGCGACACCAAAGTCGACGATCAGGGCATGGTGAATCTGGGCGACAGTCTGCGCGTCAGCTTCCGCTATCTGGTTCAGCGACTCGCCAAGAACGGCAAAGTCCCGCTCACCGTGGTCCGCGGCGGCAAGACCATCGCAGTCGAGGTCCCGGTCACGTCCACGCGCCCGATGCTGCTTCCCGATTTGTCGGGCAAGTATCCGCCCTACTTCATCTGGGGGCCGCTCGTCTTCTCCAACGCGTCCATGCAGTTTCTGTCTGCCGCCGGCAGCTCGAGTCGCGTGATGTTCATCGGCACCACGCTGATGAGCAGGTTCTTGGATCCGCCGTCTTTCCCAGGCGAGGAGGTCGTGGTGGTGTCGTCGCCGCTTCTTCCCCACAAGCTGGCCACCGGATACAGCAGTCCGGCAGGGCGCATCGTCTCGTCGGTGAATCACCTTCCGATCAAGAACCTGCGCCATCTCGTGCAAGTCCTTCGCGACGCGCGCGACGAGTACGTGGTCATCGAGTTTGCCGGGGAGGGCGGCGAAGATCTGGTGTTCGCCCGAAAGGAGATCTTGGACGCGACCGAGGACATTCTGACCGACAACGGGATACGCGCGCAGGGCTCGCAGGACACCCTGGCGATCTGGAACAAGCGATAGCCGGATACCTGGCTGGCTTGCCGAGGGTAATTTTCGGCCGCCGAAAGCACGCCGCAAACCACGATCTAGCAATTTTCAGCAGCGAGCTTGCCTGGGAGAGCATCGAATGCTACCGGAACTTGGCTTTCGATCCGGAGCACGTAAGATGCCGGAGCACGTAAGATGCAGCGAATCCCGCCCCTTCCCAATCCCACTCGAAACAGGGGAATTCTCATGGCGCAGCCACATATCCTCGCGTTCTTCGTCGGACTTCCGCTCATGTCTTGTGCTTCGACGGGCGCAGCACCATTGAGGGTCGTGGATTGCACGCAGGGGGCATATTGCGACGTGGTGGTGGAGACGCAGGGCTCGTCCTGGTCGAAGAAGGATGAGTCACTGTACTGGCAAGGGGTCACATCCATACTGCAAGAGATGGCCTGCGGAAGGACGCTGCCACGGGGACGCAGGGTCGCGTATGTGGCACAAGACGGCCTATCGCCGTCGTCGATGTCGTGCGCAAGCGGGCGTGGGCAGGTACGTCGCGTGAAGGATCGGGACGATGCCAACCGGCTCCTGGCCAAAGGAGCCATCGATTACGTGGTCGAGTTCGAGCGCTCCAATGCGTCCACTGTGAGGGATGGCGTCCAAGTTCCAGTCTCGGCAAGTTACTACGGGAAGCCCCGAAGGTTTGACACCGATCCCCGGCTGGAAGCGGTCGACACCTACGTGATCGTCAAGACCGACAAGATGGCCGAGGTGCGCCTTGTCTCAAGAGCGGCACTTTAGCTCACGTAGCCTGCGGTCGGCAGGCTGCTGACCGTGTCCGTGACTGGCAAGACGAACCTGGTTGTGTTCGATCACGATGGAACCCTGGTGGATTCCCTGGCCGTCGTGGTCCAGGCTTCCAACCAAGTCCTGGCGACCTACGGCAAGGCCCCGAAACCGGCGCGTGAGATCGTAGCGGGCATGATCCACCCCACGGCCCCTCGCCTGGGACTGCTCGCCGGGATTGCCGATGCGCGTATCCAGAAGGATATGGCTCGCCAATACGACGAGCTGGCCCTGCGCAGCGCAGGCCTGGCGCGCCTCTACCCTGGCATCGAGGAAATGCTGACGGCAATCGGACACCTTGGAATGTCCCAGGCGGTCTTGAGCAACAGTGCCAGCGCCTTTATCCGGGACATCCTCCATCGGTCGGGCGTGGCCTCGCAGTTCATTCGTCTGGCGGGGGAAGGCGATATGCCAGCGCCCAAGCCGGATCCGCGCGGCCTGCTAGCGATCCTCCGGCAGGCCGGCTGTGAGCCGGCACGGGCGAGTTACGTGGGGGACAGCCGAACCGATCTCCTGACGGCGCGAGCGGCGCACGTGCAAGCCGTCGGTGTGAGCTGGGGCGCGCATCCGCGCACCGACATGGAAGGCATGGGATTCGACCTTCTGGTCGATTCTCCATTGGAGTTGGTAAGTGCCCTGAAGCGATCCCTCGGGTAGCCAGGCGGCGCTGGCTACGGACAGACGTAGCCACCCACCGCGTAGATCCCCGGGTTGCTCTCAGCGCTCTCGTACACACACTTCAGTTGGCCGGCAGTCATCACCGCCCAAGCAAAGTCCGGTGCCTGCGCGCAGGCTTGCGCAATGGGCTGCTTCACCAAACAAACGGTCTGGCCGGCCAAGCCGCTGATGTCATAGCCACCGTCTTGGCAAGCAGTGGACTTGAGGCCCCAATTGGGACCGCTTATGGGTGAGGGCAATGTATCGTTGAGCGTCGTTGCCGATCCTGCCGCCACGAGCCCGAGAGCGGCCATCGCCGCCTGCGCCGCCGCAACGTCACAGCCCGACGCCGTCGCGCTGTCCACGGGCGCGTCGAGTGCTCTTTGACTGTCGGTGCCGGCATCCAGTGCGGCGCAGTTCTTCGACTGGTCGAGCGTCCAGGCTCCGCCGACACAGGAGAACAGACCCAGGTACTGCGCGCATTGGGGCAAGTCGCTGGCCGGGTTACAGGCGCAACCCTTGATCGACGGGTAGTAGACGAGATTGAGATTCTGGGTCGGGCTGAAGCAGGTGTCGGGACAAAGTCCAGCCGAGCGCCATGGCTTGCTGTAGTAGTCGCAGCCTTCGAGGATTTCGCCGTCACAGCCGCAGGCGTACCGAAGACAGGCGTCCTCGTTTCCGGTTCCACACACCGGGTGCGCATCAGCACCACAGCCAGGTTGCTGGTAGCGCCAAACCTTGGGGGCTTGGCAAGAATCGGCGTCGTAGGTCAGCACGCTATCCATGGGGGCGTCCGGAACTGGCGCATCCAACACACCATCGAGACCAGCGCCCGAGTCGTACAGCCCCGTGTCGCTGTTGGTCCGTCCGCCGCTTCCTGTGCCGCCGGTTGCGAAAATTCCGCCCGCTCCGGGTACGCGGCCCCCGGTACCCGAGATGCCGCCACTGCCAGGCGCGCTCCCGCCGGTGCCCAGAATCCCACCCGTGCCAGTTGCATCCCTTCGCACGCCCGACTCACCCGCGTCTTTCTTGTCGATGACGGTGCTACCGCACGCCACCAGCAGCAACACCGACGAGAATACTGCCGACGATCGAAGAGCGCTCCGCATGAAGTAGCCTCCAGAATGCCAAGTTGGGCAAGTCCCCGCGACCCTATCATGTTGGTTCGGAAGCGCAGGTCTCCGAGGTCCACAACTGTGATCCAGAGCGCCATGAAAGGCCAGAATCGCATGCGCCTGCGATTCCGAGGTCACCAACGCCGCTTGTCGCGCCGATCTTCGCGGGTCTTGTGCTCGTCGAGCTTGCGCTCCGCGATGGCGAGAAGGACCGACACGCCCTTCTCTACAACGTTTTCAAAACCCTTCATACCGTCGGGAATGCCGCTGCTTGCGCCCAGGAAACGCTTGCCCCATTCCGCGCGCAATGCCGCACGTCGCTCGCGCTCGAGCTGCCGGCGCTCGCGCTTGCGCCGCCGCTGAAGCTTGTCGTAGGGGAACAAGACGTGACGAAGCTGCAAGGCCAGGACAATGCCGCTGCCGAGCAGCGGCCAGACATACCAGGTCCCGCCGGTCAAGCGCGTGGCCATGACATACAGAAAGGCGTTGATCGTGCCGTGGGTGACGAGCGATGCAAGGAAGCGCTTGAGTTGCACCTTGCGTTCGCCCGCGACCTGCGCGGCCTCGCTGCTGCGGGCGACGTCGCGCATGCGCTCCTGCGCAAGATCCGTGATGGCACGGTCGAGCGCCGACCGGTCGATCCCGGCCTCGCTAGCGATGTCGACCAGGTCGTCGTGGCTAAGCGTTGACTCGCGCCCCGTCTCCTGGGCGAGGGCGCGCCTCAGGATCTCGTTGACTTCCTCTTGCGTGTAGCCGGGCTTGGAGTCGTCCATCCTCTAGCCCTGCATCTTCTCCAGCTCGATGCCTTTGGTCTCGTGCACGAACTTGACGATGAAGATGATAGAAATGATCGCGCCCGCGGTGTAGAGGCCGTACGCTCCGCCGAGGCCAATGCCGGTGAGGAGCATGGGGAAGGTCATGGTGATGCCGAAGTTGGCCAGCCACTGGGCAAGCCCGCTGATAGCCAGGCCGGATCCGCGTATTTGGTTCGGGAACATCTCGCCCAACATGACCCACATCACCGGCCCCCACGACACGTTGAAGAACATCACATAAAGGTTGGCAGCAACCAGCGCTACCGGGCCAGCGGCGCCGCTAAGCTCGAGCGAGCCGCCACTCGTGCTCGCGGTGGCAAACACCGCGGCCATGGCACCCAGGGTGACGGTCATGCCGATGGAGCCGATGAGCAAGAGCGGCTTGCGTCCCACGCGATCAATCAAGGCGGTAGCGATGAAGCAGGCAACGATGCTGACCGCGCCGCTGATGACGTTGATAAGCAAGGCATCGCTCTCTTTGAACCCGGCCGACTTCCACAGCACCGCGCCGTAGTAGAAGACCACGTTGATTCCTACCAGCTGCTGGAAGGTGGCGAGGCCGATGCCGACCCACACGATGGGCCGGAACAGGCGCTTGGAATCGAGGACGTCGGTGAGCTTCGGGCGGTGATGGTCGGACACCAATGAGGCGTCGATCTCGTCGAGCTTGGCCTTGGCCTCGTCGCCCATCAAGCGCGTGAGGACCGCGAGCGCCTTGTCCTTCTTGCCATTGGCCACCAGGAAGCGCGGGCTCTCCGGGATGAAGAGCAGCGAGAAGAAGAAGACCACCGACGGAATCATCATCACCCAGAACATCCAGCGCCAGGCCTCGAGGCCCAGGGCGAGAATCTCGGTCGAGCCGCCCGCAATGCGCGCCAGCAGGTAGTTGCTGAGGAACGATGCGAAGAGGCCCGTGATGATGGCGATCTGCTGCACGGACGACAGGGCACCGCGGTACTTGGCCGGGGTGACCTCGCTGATGTAGGCAGGGGCAAGCACGCTGGCCGCGCCGACCGCGAGGCCGCCCAGCACGCGAACAAAGATGAACTGAATCGAGCTCTGGGACAGCCCGGCGCCGAGCGCGCTGGCGGTGAAGCAGAGCGAGGCGATGATCAGGATGGTGCGGCGGCCGAATTTGTCCGCCAGCCATCCGGCCATGAATGCCCCCGCCGCACAGCCGAGCAGGATGCTGGCCACGTTGAAGCCGGTGCCGGCGCTGTCCGAGTGAAACGCCTTCTGCAGCCCGTCCACCGTACCGTTGATGACGCCGCTGTCGTATCCGAAGAGGAAGCCCCCGATGGTGGCGACCAAGGTGATGAGGATGATGAAGGCAAAATTCGTAGAACCCTTTTCGGACATGTTGTTCCTTCCTCTCTTCTGACTGGCGACTTCGCGACACCGTTCGCCAGACCTTCGCAGGCCACGCGAACCCGGAAACGCGGGCAGTCTATCCGCGACCTCGACGACAGCACAAGGACAGAAACGCCGCCTGGCCCGCGAATTACAGCAGGTTGCTGGCCAATTCTGCCAACTGCGACCGTTCGCCCTTGGTCAGGTTGATGTGCGCGTAGATGCTTTGTCCGTGCATCTTGTCGATGAGGTAGGAGAGTCCGTTGGAGTGGCTGTTCAGGTAGGGGTGGTCGATCTGGAAAATGTCCCCCGTGAAGACCAGCTTGGTGCCGTCGCCGGCACGGGTGATGATGGTCTTGACCTCGTGGGGTGTGAGGTTCTGCGCTTCGTCCACGATGAAGTAGATGTTGACCAAGCTGCGCCCGCGGATGTACGCCAGCGGCGCGATCACCAGCTTCTCTTCGTCGAGCATCTCGCGAATCCGCTTGTGGCGGGCGTCGGTCGTCCCCCATTGGTTCTGAATCACGCCCAGGTTGTCGTAGAGCGGCTGCATGTACGGGTCGAGCTTGGATTGGATGTCGCCCGGCAAATAGCCGATGTCCTTGTTGGACAGGGGAACCACTGGCCGGGCCATGAAGATCTGCCGGTATTCCTTCTTGCGCTCGAGCGCCGCCGCGAGCGCGAGCAGCGTCTTTCCGGTGCCCGCCTTGCCTGAGATGCTGACCAGCTTTACCTCGGGGTTGGTGAGGGCGTTGAGCGCGAAGGCTTGCTCTGCGTTGCGCGGGCCGATGCCGTAGGCGGAGATCTTGTCGACCCGGCGAACCACCGCGCGATCGCCGTCGTAGGTAGCCAGCGCGGATTTCTTGCCGTTGCGGATGATGAGGTACTCGTTCGGGACCAGCGGCTCTTCGAGATTCAGCTCGGTCGGACCCACCGTGAACGGTTGGGTGTACATCCGATCTACGATCTGCTCCTCGACGTGCTCCTTGAGGCGGACCCCTGTGTAGATGGATGAGATGTCTTTGACGTTATCGTTGCGATAGTCCTGCGCGGTCAGGCCGAGCGCTTTCGCCTTCATGCGCAGGTTGACGTCCTTGCTAACCAGGATGATTTCACGCTTGCGAAACTCGTGCGACAGGCGATACGCGACGTTGAGGATCTCGTGGTCGGGCGTGCGGGTCTCGAAGGCGGTCCGAAGGTCTTCGTGGTATTCACCGCCGACCTTGACGATGACGTTGCCGAGGCCCTTGCCGATCTTGACGCCTCTGCCGAAGAGCGGCTGCTGGGCAAGGCCGTCGACCGCGCGCAGGAACTCGCGCGCGTGGAAGTTCACCGATTCATTGCCCTTCTTGAAGTTGTCGAGCTCCTCCAAGACGGTGATGGGCACGACGATGTCGTTCTCCTCGAACTGAAACATGCATTTGCTGTCGTGAAGGATGACGTTGGTGTCGAGCACGAACATCTTCTGCTTCCGGGCAACTGCCATTCGAGGATCTCCTTCCGTCTGTCCTTATGATGCTGAAGTGGGCGGAAGTTAGCAAATTGATTGCTGGTTGGTCCGACGGAAAACGCGCTTGCAGATCTTCCTCCCGGTCTTGTCGTCACGGAAACGTCACACGGCCCGCGACTCGATTGCACTCCGTATTCTCAGGTTGGCCAGCCAAGACTGCGACGTCGTGCCATCGCACAGATGACATCCGCCCACATGGGACTTGCATTGAGCGATGGGACCAGCTTCAGCCTTTCGCCGCCAGCAGCGAGGAACTGATCGTTGCCACGGATGCCGATCTCCTCCAGCGTCTCCACGCAATCGGCGACGAATGCCGGGCAGAACACCAACAAGCGCTTGCAGCCCCTGTGCGCAAGCGCAGCGATGGTCCCATCGGTGTATGGCTCGATCCACCGCGTGCGCCCCAAACGAGATTGGAAGCTCACGCTCCAGCGACCCTCGTCGAGAGACAAGCGCGCGGCCAAGGATCGTGCGGTGGCAAAGCATTGGGCGCGATAGCAGTGCCGGTTGGCCGGTCCAACCGTGTCGCAACAGTCGGGCTTGGCCAGACAGTAGCCGCCGCTGGCATCGGTCTTCCGCAAGTGCCGCTCGGGCAGTCCATGAAAGCTGAATAGGATGTGATCGGGCGCCTCGCTGTGCACGAGCGGCGCGCCTTGTGCAGCGAACGCGGCGATGAAGCCCGGCTCGTCGTAGAAGGGCTCGACCAAGCTCACCGATGGTGGGGCCCAAGCTTTGCCGGCCACGCGGTACACTTCCGCCGCCGTCGAACCGGTGGTGGATGCCGCGTACTGGGGATAAAGCGGAATCACGACCACGCGATCCGCGCCGGCCATGACCAGCTTCGCGATCGCGCTCGCGATGGAGGGGTTCTGGTAGCGCATGCCGAGCTCCACCGCCCAACCCGGACCGATTCGCTCGCGAACCGCCGCAACCAGGTCCTCGCCGTGGTTGAGCAAGGGCGAGCCACGTTCGGTCCAGATCTTTCTGTATGCGGCGGCGCTCTTGCGAGGGCGGAACGGCAAGATGATGAGGTTCAGCAGTGCCCATCGGCCGACGGGATGAAGGTCAAGCACCCGCGCGTCGCCAAGAAACTGACGCAAGTAGCGGCGAACCTCGCCCGGCGTCGGCCGATCCGGGGTCCCGAGATTGCATAGCAGAAGGCCCGTCATCGCCGCCACTATTGCACATGGCTGACTCCGAGTCAGCGCTACCCCGGCCTGCCCAGCCGCCCGTTCCAGACAGCCAGGCGGGCCGCACAGGCGAAACCGACTGACGCGCCTTGCGTTGGGATGGCCAAGACACGTGCAGAGGCGCGGGGAGCTGTCGGGTTTCCGTCAGAGCAACACGATGCTGACGGCGGAAATCCGTGATTTTCCGCCGCTTGAATCGCTCCCCGGGAGTTTCGCCAGGCAGATTCCGAGCTTAATGAATCCCGAGGGCGAGCCGAAGATAGCTACTGAGAAGCTCGGTCCTGTCCTTTGGTGAGAGCGAACAGAAGTCATCGCTGCGCCACTTGGCACGTACCGTGCTCAGACGGTTCCGACAACGCTGAAGGAGGTTACGCTATGTTCGCACACAGACCCGGTTGGAAGTTGTATGGGCTAGTATTATCGACGGCTGGGCTGTTTGCCTGCCAGGAGCAGCAACAACAGCAGGCGGAGGGTGTATCCACGCAAGGAGTTGCGTACGCATCTGGTGGATTCGAAGGCATCCCATCCAGACAGTTTGCCCAGTTGTCGGCTACCTGCGACATGACGGTCGACCCGGTAGTGATCACCGTTGCGGCTGGCGAATTCGCGTATCTCTACATGCGCGCCGGCGACAACATGGTGGTGGTCAACGCCTCTGCGAGCAGCGCGAGCGGCGGAGGCCAGTGCGTGTTTGCGTCCAGCAAGGGTATCACCATCGGCGCAGCCCAGAGCGATCCGTCGAATGCAAGCCACAAAGTCCTCATCGACTTCCTGAACGGACAGTTTGCCGCAGGAAGCTCGTCCGCACCGGGCATTGCAATCGACCTCGCCAGCACCGGAGCCAACGAAGTCATGTTCCGCGGAACCACGAATCCAGACATCTTTATTCTGGCGACCAAGAACACGACCTCCTACGTTGCCTTCGCGACGGGCGCAAGCCCAACCTCGCCCACGTTTCCGAGTGTGAGCCTAGCCCACGTATCGGACGTCACGATCACCACCGGTCCGGGGAACGACATCATCGACGGTCAGGCCACCGGCCTCAGCAACCCAGCGGGATTGGCCGCGATCACCGGCAACATCAACTTGACCGTGTTCGGCGGTGCAGATGACGACAAGATTACCAGCGGCGCCGCGGGCTCCGGCCAAAACTCCCTCAACGGCAACGCGGGCAATGACATCTTCGTCCAGCCCGCCGGTGTATACGCCCATGACGTCATCTCTGGCGGTTCGGATCCGGATGCCACGGTTACGACGATTAGTACCTCCACCGCCACAGCCTCGGACACGGCACTCACCACAGGCACTGCGGTGGGCACGCTGACTAATTCGCAGACGGTTACGGGAACCAAGAGCATCACGGCTACAGGTACGGTGACCGGCGCCTGGACGGGCACCGCGGCTGGCACGACGACCAGCTCCAAGTCCGTAACCGCCACCGCAACCGCGACCGGAACCGTCACTTGGACCGGAACCTACACTGGCACCGGAACCGCGGCGGGAACCACGAAGAGCTTCACCACCACGCTTACTGGCACGACCACGGTGTCGTCAACCGTCACGGTCACGGCAACCGGAACGAACTCAGCAACGGCATCGAAGACCGGAAGCCAAGTCGCAGTGGGATCGGGCACCCAGATCAACACGCAGACCTTGACGGGCACGGCGTATGTCAACACCGCTTCTAGCACCTCGTCGCATACCGACACCTCGATCGACGTGGTCGACTACAGCCATCGCGCGGGCGCCATCAAGGTAACGCTCGGTGACGAGTCGTACGCGCAAGCGGCGTCTGCAACCGTCGTGGTACCGAGCTCGGACGCCATTCATAACTACGATGGTTTCACCATCAACGACGGCGCTAGCTACACCGCTACCAGTACGAGCACTACCACCGACACCGCCACCGGCACCGCCACCGACACTGCCACCGACACCGCCACCGGCACCGCCACCGACACCGACTCTGATAGCAACACAGTCACCAACACAGTCACCAACACAGTCACCAACACAGTCACCAACACGGTTACCAACACGGTTACCAACACCCTTACCAGCACCGGCACTCTCACTGGTCTAACCCGCTTCGTCGAGTTCCACCGGACCGGCAGCTACACTACGGGTGGCATCACGGCTCCGACCAACGGTGCCGCGGATCTGGCGAACGACGACACGTTTACCATCAATGACGGCAACCACTCGGTCACGTTCCACATTCTGCTCGACACGGGTACGAACACCGGCACAACCACGAACTCGAACACGAAGGTGAACATTCACATTCCCTCCACCGCCGTGAAGTCCGCTGTGGCGACCGCGATCGCGACCAGCATTGGTCACTATCAGACTGCCACATGGACCGGCACCAGCGTCGGCACGGCTACCCTGACGAGCAACAGCATCGTGCCAAACGTCACGGTAACCGGTCCCGACACTAACAACAAGGTCTCGATCGAGAACAGAAACGACGGGGCTGCCTCGGGAACCTTGTTGGCCGCGAGCGACACGAACCTTGCCACGTCGACCGTCACGTCAACCAGCATCTCGACGGCCAATACCGGCGCGATCGTGGTGAACGTCAGCGATACCGATCCCGCCAGCGTTTCGGATACCAGTCACGGCGACCCGGCAGCCACCGTGGCCACCGCGATCGCGGCGGCGATTCCCGGAGCGAGCGGCTTGGTTGTCACCGCAAGCGCAACCGGCACCATCGTCACGATCGCCGCGGGCGGTACCATCGCCGTCAAGTCGGCGTTTGCGGTCACCCTGAAGAGCGGCGGATTCGACATCACGGCGGTTTCCCAGGGCACCCCTGTGGCTGGTCCGGGCGCGAATGATGGCGATGTCAGCCACAGCGAGAACGACTCGATCATGTTCGACGTCGAGATGGTCATCGGCGGCGCAGGGAATGACACCATCGACGCCACCCACGCGGGCACGATTGCCCACCAGCTCTTCGGCATGAGCGGCGACGACACCCTGATCATCGGGCCCGCTTCGACCGCCAGCAACCTGCTCTACGGCGGTCCGGGCAACGACCACCTCGTCGGTGGAAGCGGCACCGATACCCTCTACGGCGGGGACGATGACGACTTCGTGGCGGGCGGTCCCGGCAACGACACCATCGATGGGGATGGCCCCAACTGCGTCGTGGCCAGCACGGGTGTGTACGCGTCGAGCATCTGCGACTCTAGCTACGCCGCCTCCAAGTACACGAGCCCGGCGACCGGCTCGAACTACCTCGACTACAGCGATCGCACGGCTCCGGTCACCGTGAACCTGGCCACCATGGCCACCGACGCCCAGGTCGGCGTCGTCAACGGTGACGGCTCCAAAGAGAAGGACACGGTCATCAACTGCTCCAACCTCAGAGGCGGTTCAGGCAATGACACCCTGACGGGTGACACAAACGCGAACATCATCTACGGTGGCCCGGGCGACGACCATATCTACGGCGGTGGCGGCACCGATACGCTCTACGGCGATGGTGGGGATGACGTGATCGAGGGCGAAGCTGGTAACGACTTCATCTACGGTGGTACCGGCCTAAACACGCTCTACGGTGACAGTTCGACGGACGCCTCCATCGTCGGGTACAACATGCTCGACAACTCGGATGGCCGAAAGGGCTTCGTCAACTGTGGCACTGGTGAGATGGGCATCCTCTTCACCGACGGCGAGGAAAGCGGCTCCGGCACCTGCCAGCTCAAGTAAGGTGACATAACGTAGAGCTGTCCCACGAAGGGCGCCGGTCGCATCGCGGCCTGCGCCCTTCTTCTTTTCGTTTCTCGATTTGCGGTCCTCAAGGAAACGTCCGGCACGTCCGATGGGTTTTGGGGATGCGACTGCTCACACTCGGCTTGTCGGTTACCCTGCTGATGCCCATCGGACTCGGTTGCTCGTCGAAGTCAGCAAAGAACGTCGACGGTGGCAACGCCAGCGAGGCTGGAGGGCGGGATGGACCGTTGCGGGCGGATGGGCTCGGTGCCCGGGATGCGCGAGATGGGGGCGGGGCAGATCGAGCGGTTACCGAGGCTGGAGGAGGGCCCGACACGAAGAACACGGCCCCCGACACCAAGAGCACCGCCATCGATACCGGGTCTGACGGCGCGCGGGACTCGCGGCCCGTCGGAGCAGAAGTCGCCGCCGACATCAGCAATCGCGACCTCGGGGCGGACAGGCAGGCGGACGCGACCAACGACGCGGTTGGCGACGTCCTTGCCGCCGATGCCGCGCTCCCAAGCGGCACTTGTGTGTCACCCATCGATATTCCCTATGTGGCGCAGATTGATCTCACGGCCAGCACAGCCGGGGCCGACCACGTCCTCGACTTTCCCTGCGCTGCCAACGGTGCGGACATCGTCTTCAGGATCCGTACCGACGGTCCCGAGATGGTATACGCCGACACCTTTGGAACGACCTGGAACACGGCACTGCTGTTCAGCGATAGCTGCGATGTCGTCGCGCCGCCCGAGGACGATGGCATGACCACCTGCAACGACGATGCCTGTGGCACCAGTCAATCACAGGCTTTCGCCACATTTGAGTATGGGTACCACTACCTCATCGTCAGCGGTGTCAACGGCGATAGCGGGCCGCTGAAGCTTCACTTCGAGCATGCCACGTTGGGCAACGGCCCGCCCGTGTACCTGCCCGCCGGAACATCCGCCTTGGCGGGGACCTCCGGCGGAATCGACAGCAGCCGTACCTGCGACATGGCTGGCCCGAAAAACAGCTACTGGTGGACCACTTGCCCCTCCGACCTCGGAGGCCCCTTCTCCGCCTCGACTTGCAACGGCACGGCCTGGGACTCTGCGCTGATCCTCCAGATACCTCGCCTCGGTGACGATGGCGTGACGTGCGCCGAGGACGATCTGACCTGCGGCGTGGAGGCAACTCTTCAGGCGACGATTCCGGACGGCGCGGGAATGGCTGTTCTTTCGGTTACCGGCCACTTGCTGAGAGACTATGGGGATTACACTTTCGGGTACACCCGACCGTGATGCTGCCGTAAGGCCACGGACGGCCCCAGCCACGAATCGCCTCGCGACAATCGCCCCGATTGCGCTCCCTCGATCGAGGCTGCCACTTAATGAAAGCAACGAATCGGTCGATATTCCAATCAGCCCCTAGAGCTCCACGGGAGGTCCATCGTCATGATTCGCGGAAAGAAAGTCGTCATCGTGATGCCCGCCTACAACGCGGGTAAGACCCTGCGCTCGACCTGCGCAGAGGTCCCCATGGACATCGTGGACGAGATTATCCTCGTCGACGACGCTAGCCGCGATGAAACCGTGGCCGTGGCTAACGAGCTGGGCCTGCGGACCATCGTCCACCCGAAGAACCGCGGCTACGGCGGCAATCAGAAGTCCTGCTACAAGGCTGCGCTCGATGCGGGTGCCGACATCGTGATCATGCTTCACCCAGACTATCAGTACACGCCCAAGCTGGTATCGGCCATGGCTTATATCCTCGAATCCGGGCTCTATGACGTTGTGCTGGGCTCGCGAATTCTGGGCGGCCAAGCCCGCAAGGGCGGCATGCCCCTTTACAAATACGTGAGCAACCGCTTCTTGACCTGGGCTCAGAACCTACTGATGGGCGCGAAGCTATCCGAGTACCACACCGGCTACCGCGCATTCACGCGCAAGGTGCTTGAAGCGGTTCCGGTCGAGCGCAACTCGGATGATTTCGTGTTCGACAACCAGATGCTATCGCAGATCCACTTTTTCGGCTTCCGCATTGCCGAGGTAACCTGCCCAGCCAAGTACTTCGAGGAGGCCTCATCCATCAGCTTCGTGCGAAGTCTGCGCTATGGCTTGGGATGTCTCTGGACCGGCCTGCAGTTTCGCCTGGCGAAGAGCGGACTTCGCAGGTCAGGGTTGTTCGCCGACCCAGGGAATCGTCCTCGGCTCGCCTGCCCAAGTCCCTCTGATCGTCAACAGCCAAAAGCTGCCTGAGCGCCGAGAGTTTCCCCTCAAGAACTAGCGAGGAACTGGCGATCCACCGCTCCAATGGGGCTCCCCGGAGCAAGAAGTCAGACGACCGATCTGCCAATAAGCCGTAGGCCATGATGTGCACGAGAATATTGGCCTGCGTTGCCCTGCTCTTGCTGCATGGCTGTTTTGATCCACTGGTGGGCTCCCAGTGTGCGAACAGCCTCTCCGCTTGTGGAAGTGAGTGCAACGTCAAAGGCCAATGCGACATCGATGGTGGCTACCATCCTGGCGCATTAGACTCGGCAGCCGGCGAAGCCTCGCTCGACACTTCCTTGCTGCTAGATTCATCCGCTTATCTCGACGAGGGCAGCAGCAACACCATCGACGTCGACGACAGCGAAGCGCACGCGGTCCTCGATGCCGGCGTCATGGGTATGGATGGGGCCTACGACCTGGCTGCGGACAAGGCCTCGGCCGCCGAACGGCAGGATGCAAGCCTCTTTGAGGCCAACGACGTGAGACTTGCCGACGTCAGCGACGTGCGACTGGTCGGCGTCAACGACGTACGACTTGCGGACGCCAGCGACGTGGCGCTTGCCGGCAACAACGACGTGAGGCCTACTGGCGGCAGCGACGCGCGGCCTGCCGACGCCAGCGACGTGGCGCTTGCCGGTGAGAGCGATGCCCGCCCGGATGTGAGTGACGCAGGAAATCCGGAAACCAAAGATTCCGCAATCATCATGGCCCCGGACGCTCGCGACGCCGAGGTGGACCAAACTGCTGCGGAGGTGGTGGATGCCTCCCCCAACGCCGCTGAAGCTCGCAGCGACGAACCGTCCGCACGCGCCGACACTGCCCCGATGGACGCGATCGCCGAGGGCGAGGCCGCCTGCCCTGGACAGCAGATCTCCTGCGACGGAGGGTGTGTCGATGACCTAACCGACCAAGCCAATTGCGGGGGCTGCGGCCAAGTCTGTGCGACCGGCGCCTGCCGTTTCGGTTCGTGCAAGGCCAGCACCGCAGGACAAATCGTCGTTATCGGGCACGACCTGCAGACCAGCAACGCCGGTATGAACCAGGTCCTCGCCAACGCGATCTTCCTGTCGGGCAGCAGCCCGGTGCAAGTCGCCGAATACGTCGGCGCGGCGGATGCCACGGCCGCAGCCAACAGCCACACCGTCATTTCTGAAGCGGCGAGCGCGGTTGGTCGCCAGGTTGCCCTGACCCAAGCGACCTCAGCTGACCTAATGTCGGCGCTAACCCAGGCCGACGTGTTCCTGATCCAAAGCCAGGCCACGGCCAGCGACAGCACACTTATCCAACTTGGAATCGGTTGGGGTAGCGAGCTCGCCACCTTCGTGCACACCGGCGGAATCATCGTGGTCCTCGATGGTTCGTTTCCTACCAACAGCGGCACCGTGCGAATCCTCGTGGAAGCCGGCCTGATCGACGTCGCGGCCATAAACATCGTCAACGACGACCTTTGTTCGGTCAAGACGGCGACCGACCCCGTGGCGGCCTCGGTCTCTCCCTCGGGCTACAGGTGTCTGCCAAACAGCATTTCCTACAAGGGTGCCGGCATCCACGTCATCGAAAAGCAGGGGCAACCGGTCGTGCTGCGTTTCACATTCTGAGCTCGCCGTGGTCCCGAGGCGTGCGACCTCGACAATCGTCCGACGGATTGTAGCCTTGACTCCATGAACAAGCCGTTCGGCAACGACGATCCTCTGTTGGCGGCCTTCGTCGCGCAGCTGTACGCGCCCGAGGACGAGGCTTTGCGCGACATTCGCGAGCGCTCGCTGCAAGCCGGGCTGCCCGACATTCAGGTCGCCGCGCTCGATGCCCGCCACCTGGAGGTGTTGGCACGCGCCTGCAAAGCCCGCCATGCGGTGGAGATCGGCACGCTTGGCGGCTATTCCGGCGTCGCGCTTCTGCGCGGCATGGGGGCTCGCGGCGTCCTCGACACTGTCGACATCGAGCCCAAGCACGCCGAGGTCGCACGCGAGAGCTTCCAAAAGAACGGCCTTGCGAAGCGCGTGCGCATCCACGTGGGCGAAGCCGCGCATGTTCTCCCGCGCCTCCGCAAACACGGCCCGTTTGACTTGTGCTTCATCGACGCCGACAAGGAAGGCTATCCGTTGTATCTGTCGTGGGCGGCGGACAATTTGCGCAAGGGCGGCCTGGTGATTTTGGACAACGCATTTCTGTTCGGCGACCTGGCCAAGCCGTCCCGCGCCAACGTCGCCATCGCAGCCATGCAAGCCACGCACGAGATGCTGGCGAAAGGTGGCCAATTTCTGGCCACGGTGCTGCCCACGGGCGAAGGGCTGGCCGTCGGTGTCCGTCTGTAATTGTCGGAAGGGCGCTTGGCGCAAACGCGGGCTAGACTAAGAGCGGGAGGCAACCAACATGAATCGTCGCAGCTTGGGCAAGAGCGGACTGTCGGTCTCCGAGCAAGGGCTCGGTTGCATGGGCATGAGCGATTTCTATTCCGGACGCGACGACAACGAATCGCTCGCCACCATGGAACGCGCGCTTGCGCTGGGCATCGATTTCTTCGACACGGCCGAGATGTACGGCCCCTACAAGAACGAGGAGCTTGTCGGTCGATTCATCAAGGGCCGGCGCGACCGCGTCGTGCTGGCGACCAAGTTTGGCATCGTCCGCGACCCGAACGACCCGCTTGGTCGCATGATGGACGGGTCGCCCGCCAACGTTCGCCGGTCCATCGAAGGCAGCCTCGGGCGGCTTGGCACCGACCACGTCGACCTCTACTACCTGCATCGGGTTGACCCGAGCACGCCCATCGAAGAAACCGTGGACGCGATGGCCAGGCTGGTCCAGGAGGGTAAGGTGCGGTTTCTAGGGCTCAGCGAGGTCGGGCCGGAAACCCTCCGTCGCGCCAGCAAGGTGCATCCTATCGCGGCCGTGCAGACCGAGTATTCTCTGTGGACCCGCGATCCCGAGGACGACGTGCTGGCGGCGTGCCGCGAGCTCGGCATCGGCTTCGTCGCCTACAGTCCGCTGGGACGCGGGTTTCTGACCGGTCGGTTCAAGCGTTTCGACGACCTGCCCGCCGACGACTATCGGCGATTCTCCCCCCGCTTCCAGGGCGAAAACTTCGGCAAGAATCTCAAGCTGGTGGAGCGCGTGCAGGCAATCGCGCGCGACAAGGGCTGCACAGCCTCACAGCTCGCGCTCGCCTGGGTGCTGGCGCAAGGCAAGGACGTGGTTCCCATCCCGGGAACCAAACGGCGCAAGTTTCTCGAAGAGAACGCGACGGCATCGACGGTCTCACTCACCGCCGAGGATCTGCGACATATCGATGAGGCCGCACCCAAGGGTGCGGCCAGCGGCCTTCGTTACCCGGCGCAGGTGATGAAGTCCATCGCGCCCTAGCGCCACGCCGCACGCGATTCGGTCTCGGCCGACACGCATGAAAAGACGCCTGCGCCTCTTGCTCCCAGCCATCGTGATCGTCGCTGCCCCGATCGCCATCCGGCACAGTCTGCCCCGGCTCTCCGCGCTTGCATTCATCGTTCGCGTGGCCAGAAGCGAAGGCACGCTGGCGCGCATTGCTCGTTTGACCGCGGGCCAAGTGGACCAAGACCCTGTGGTGCAAGTCGCCACCCGGCACGGTCCGGTGCCTACTCGACTCTACCGTCCGGCGAAGGCTGCGCGGCGAACCACCATTCTGGTGCCGGGGCTTCACATGGACGGCATCGCCGAAGCTCGCCTGGTAGGTCTAGCGATCGAGCTGGCAGCGAGCGGGCTGCAAGTGCTGACCGTCGCGCCGCCCGATCTCGCGCAATACCGGGTCACACCCGAGACGGTGGACCAGTTGGAGGACGTGGCGGCTTGGGCCACGCGGCAATCGACGCTGGCACCCGACGGAAAGATCGGCATCACCGCGTTCAGCTTCGCCGGTGCGCTGGGGCTGGTCGCCGCAGGCCGACCGGCCATTCGCGATCGCGTGGCCTATGCATTCTCGTTCGGAGGCTACGCCGACTTGGCGCGTGTGCTGCGCTACCTTTGTGGCCGCGGCGATCCACCGCCACCCTTCGACCAATCCCGACCGCTGGTTGCCGGCATCGAGCTCATTAACGTTCCCAAACCGCACGACTACGGCGTGGTGGCGGCCCTGCTGAACCTGGCCGACCGCATGGTTCCCCCCTCGCAGTTTCCGGCGCTGCAAGCGGCGGTCATTGAGTACCTGCGCGCATCCAGCATCGACCGCACGGATCCGGCGCGTGCCAAGGCGGTGTTCGCTCACGCGCGGGCGCTCGGCGAAGGCATGCCTGAGCCGTCGCGGACCCTGATGAGACATGTGAGCGATCGCGAGGTCGATAAACTGGGCGAAGCCTTGCGCCCGATCCTCGCCCATCTCGAGCTGCCGGCCGCGTTGTCCCCGGAGCGAGCGCCCGCGCCCACCGCTCCGGTCTTCCTGCTCCACGGCGCCGACGACAGCGTGGTGCCAGCGTCGGAATTGGTTTGGCTGGCGCGTGAGCTTCGCGGAAAGACCAAGGTCCGCGCCTTAGCCAGTCGCCTGATTACACACGCTGAAGTCAATCCAGGAGTTGCTTTGTCCGAGATCTGGCGACTCGCCGGGTTCTGGCGCGATCTGATGCGGCAGTAGTGCCCCTTAGCCAGGCCTGCAGAAATCGCACTAGAAACGGGCTTCGCCCGCCGCATCGTTGTGATGCAACAATCATCCAACCGCAATCGAGGAAGGAGCAACGATGAGAGCAAATTGGTCAGTCATTTTGTGTGTGATGGCAACCGCGTCGGTGGCAGTGAATTGTGGCAGCAGCGGAACCACTGTGGAGACCGCCTGCGCCGATCTTGCGTTAGCCCAGTGCAACCAACGCCAGGCGTGCAGCAGCGGCAACGGCGCCATTTATCCGGACGGCGTGTACATCATGAGCAACTACGGCGACATGACGACCTGCCGCTCGCGGATACAAGAGGCGTGCATCAACAACTCCACCGCGCCGGGGACCGGCAACACGCCTGATCAACTGGAAAAATGCGCGAAGGAATACAGCGCTTGGTCGTGCGCCGACCTCTTCGACAACAACGCCAATCCGCCGCCTGACTGCGCGCCGCCGGGCAAGCTTGCCAACGGTCAGCTCTGCGCGTTTGCTGCACAGTGTGCCACGCGCTTCTGCGCCGGCATCAAGAACGCCACGTGCGGCGTGTGCGCCGACGAACCCCTCGACGGGGACTCGTGCTTGACCTCGACCTGCGCCCCCGGCCAGGTCTGCAAGACTGAATTCGACAAAGAGGTACTGTGTCGTGACCGCTTGCCGATCAACGACGCCACCTGCACCTCCGATCTGCCCTGCCAAGCCTTCCTCGCTTGCGTGGGTGCCAGCCCGACCGATCCGACTCAGACCGGCGTTTGTACCCCCACCAGCATCATCGAGGGAAGCGCGTGCGGCGGGACCAACCTGCCATGCGAGTCGACCGTCGGGCTGGCGTGTCTCGGAGCAGCGGGAGCGAAGACCTGTCAGCGTATCAGCTACGCTCGCGCCCCCGCGGCCTGCGGAACCGTTGGCGACGGCCGCGCCGAGTGCATCACCGCCGACTGCTTCACTTCCAACGGCCCCGCCGCCACCACCGACACCGACGCGACCTGTGTCGGTCAAGCTGCCGACGGCGCCGCTTGCGATACCCAGTTCGGGCCGCTGTGTCTCCTGCCCGCCCGTTGCGTGACTGCCGGAGTTGCTACAACCGCCGGGACCTGCGTCGTCACGACCGCTGCCATGGCCGCGCAGCAGTGCAAGTAGCGAAGCCGGCTTGAGTCAGCGGTGGCCGCCGAAGCCGTGACCGCCGCCGCCGAAGCCGTGGCCGCCGCCGCCGAAGCTGTGGCCGCCACCGCCGAAGCTGTGGCCACCGCTGAAGCCGCCGCGGTACCCGCCACCCGACGGGGAACCGGCTCCACCGCGGAAACCACCGCCCATCGGCCGGGCACCGACGCCGCCGCGGAAGCCACCGACAGTGGCGCGGGGGGCGGCCGCGTGAGCAAATCCGGCACGCACGCCAACACCGCCGCGGAACCCAGCGTTAAATCCGCCCCGGTAGCCGCCGCCTCGGTAGCCGCCACCCCAGCCGCCATGGTAACCGCCGCGGTATTGGCCCCAGCCGTAACCCGCGTGGGAGAGCCCGCGGTACCAGCCGAAGTAATGCGGTCCGCGCACGCCGAAGTAGGGGTACGGCCCCCAGCCCCAGATCCAGGGCGCGACCAGCCAGCTCCACCCATAGCTCGGGTAGTAAGCGTAGGCGTAGGGATAGTCATCCGTCGCGGTCCCTTCATACACGTACTGGTCGCCGTACGGCATGTACACCCAGCCGTACTGACTGGTGTACACCCACTGCCCGCCCGCCGGCTGCTCGGCGGCCACCGGCTGGGCGGCGGGTTGCGCGTATTGCTGTACCGGTGCAGACGGTGGCATGGCAGGGGGCGACGGGGGCACCGAGGTCGGCATTGCCGTAGCCGGTTGCACGGGCTCTGTCTGATCCTGATCCGACGCGGTCTGGGCGCCGATGTCGACAACCTGGGCGGCACGGGCAGCGCCAATTCCCGAAAGCAGGAAGCAAAGGCCAGCAATCAGTTTCGTCGTCATGACAGCACCTCGGAATGATGGACGCGGTCGGAGAGCATCTTGTTCAACCTTGGCTACAGCAATCGGTGTGCCGCAAGGCAAGCGCACCCCGACGTTCGCGAAGACCCCGGTTTTGCTCGATTTGGGGCTAGTCGACGGGCCCTGGCCCGCTTGGCCGGTGAGGCAGACCAGCCCTCTGTGAATTTTCTTCACTAGTGCCTCGACCGCAGCGTAATGCAATCAGCTGGCGCCGTGAATTTCGCGCGATGGCTAGGCGCGAGGAGGGCGAACACTCGACGTCTCATGATTGATCTCATCGCGTCAGGAGGGCAGCAGACCAAGCAGC
>CAZBIU010000051.1:0-25193 GCA_964491625.1 uncultured Myxococcales bacterium | reverse complement strand
CGGCATCGGGGTTGCGCAGACGCTTGACCCGCAGGACGATGACCTTCGCGCCAGCCGCGCGCGCCTCGAACCAATTCAAGTGTTCTTCCAGCGCCATGGCGGAGCCGAAGAACAGCTCACCTTCCAGGCCGAACAGAAGCAGGTGCTCGTTCGCCGGTTCGTCTTCCATCCGCTCGCGAACTACGCCGCTTGGATGGATCACGAACTCGGTGCGGGTCATCCGCCCTGCCCTCGGCACAGCCAACAAGAACGACGCGAACACCCCGATGACGATGCAGAATTCGACGGACACGCCAATCGCCGCCACTGCGGTGGTCAGCACGATAAACGCATCGAATTTGGTCGCACGTAAATGAAATGGCAGTGCGTGCCAATCGACCATGCCAATGGCGGTCACCATCAGGATGCCAGCCAGCGCCGAGTTGGGGATGAAGCGCGCATAGGGCGCAAATAGAACCGTGATCAACAAGACCGCCGCCGCGGACCAGATCCCGGACCATTGGCTGAAGGCGCCGGCCTGGTGGTTGATCGCCGACCGCGTGAGCGACCCCGAGCCCGGAATGCACTGAAACAGGCTGCCGGCGAGATTGGCCAGGCCCTCGCTCAAACACTGTTGGCTAAGGTCGAATTTCTGCCCGGTCTTGCCCGCCAGGTGCTTCGCCATGGCCAAGGCCTCCAGCAAACCCAAGGTCGCGATGGCCAAGGCGCTTCCCGAGAGGTCGCGCCAATAGGCCCACGGAACCTGCGGCAAGACGAGCGGCGGCAATCGGCCCTGAATGGTTCCCACCACGCGCACGCCTTGCAGGTCCAGGCGCCAAGCCGCGACCACGCCAGCGGCAGCGACGACGGAGACCAGCAGCTCGGGGAAGAGCGGCCATCGCAGCCGCCTCTTCAGGGCTCGCAGCCCCAGCACCATCACGACGGCGCCCATGCCAATCAGCAAGGTCGCCGTGTGCGGCGGACCACTTTGCGTCCAGGTCTGCCAGGTACGAACCAGGAAGTGACTGCGCGCGGATCCTTTCGGCGACCAACCGAGAAGGTTCCGCATCTGATCGACGACCAGGAGCAGGCTGGCGCCCAAGGTGAAGCCGACCACCACCGAATGCGAGATGTAGCGGGTGAGGTCGCCCAGGCGGAACAGCGTGATGAGGGTTTGAAAGCCACCGACCAGGAATGCCAACGAAATCGCCCCAGGCAGCTTCAGCTCGGGCGGCAGCGCAGCCAAGGCGCTGAGCACCGCGATGGAAATCACGTTGGTGGGGCCGTTGATAAGCTGACGCGACGACGCGAACATCGCCCCTACGGCGGTCATTACGATGGCCGTGTACAGCCCATGGACAGGCGGCACGCCCGCCGCCACTGCGTACGCCATTGCCTGCGGCACTGCAACTGCCGCAACGCTAAGTCCGGCGAGGAAATCGGCGCGCGCCGCCGTCAGGGAATAGCCGCGAAGCGCGTTGATGGCCGGGATGCGGCGGCAAAAGAAACGAGCCACGGGTTGGGACGGCAGCGGGACTGGCATCGAGTGCTAAGTTTGGGTCTACCACGATGCTGGCAGGAAATGGGCAAGTGCAGCGGGCGTTTTCGGACAAAAGCAGTCGGCTTTCGCCCTGGCCCGCCGAGCCGGGGGCCCGGCCCATCGGCGAGCAGAGCCTGCTCAACGGATTCGATCGAGCTCGCCCAGCATCCACCCGGACCCAGGCCGGAATCCGAGGCGCGGATAGTAATCCACCGCAGCGGGCGCCGCGAACAGCACGACGGACGCCCGTCCGCCCGCGGCCTGCGTCTGCCTGACCAGCTCGCGACCGATGCCCAATCGCTGGTGACTTTCGACCACGGCCAGGTCGGCAAGATAGGTCACGTAGCAATAGTCGCTCAAGCTGCGCGCGATACCCACCAATTGCTGCTCGTCCCACGCGGACACGACCAGATTGGCCGTTTTCAGCATCTGCTCCATGCGCTCTCGATCGTCGACCGGGCGACGTGCTCCCAAGGTCGACTTCCGATAGACATCGATGACCTGGTCAAGGTCCAGGTCGTTTCCGATCCGATAGGTGGCCATGAAGCGATCTCTAGCCGACGGTCGCCAAGCTCGCTAGCCGGGATGGCCTGTGTGATACGCTCACGGACTTGACCGTGTCGGCCATCGCGCCCCTGGTGCTGTTTCGGTCCGTCCTGGGCCTCGCCTTCCTTTTCGCGATCCTTTGGCTGTCCTACCTGCTGGTGCGCCGGAGCCTGACCCCGTCGCGCGTGTCGTCGCACTGGATGGCGGCCTTGTTGGTCGGGTTGCTCTTGTTGCACGTTCTCGCGCTTGTGCTCGGCGGCTTGCACGGCGTGGGCCTTGACCTGTTCCGACCGTGGGTGGCGCTGCCCACGGTGGCCTTGTTGGTGGTGCTGGCACATCGCCGTCTCGACGGAGCCGGCGCCCGCCTCGCCCTTCGCGAGCAGATGGCGCAGGCATACGAGGCGACCAGAGAGTGCACCAGCTCGTGGATTCATCGCCTGCTCGTACTCGGGGCAGCGGTGGCGGCTGCCGCGCGCGCCCTAGCCGGCATCGTGTCGCCGCCGCTGACCTGGGACACCCTGACCTACCACGCGGTCAAGTCGGCCGAGTGGGTACAATACGGCTACCAGATACGAACTCGTGCGCCCGACGCATGGGCTTACTACGCCTTCTTCCCCGACGCTGCAGAGGTTCCGGGCGCGTGGGCCATGCTCTTCCTGCAGGGCGATCTTGGCCTTCCCTTCGTGGGCATCGGACTCTGGACTGCCTGCGGGTTCGCGACGTATGCGCTCGCCCGGGCCCTCGGCGCTTTCCGCAAACAGGCCTTTCGCGCCGCGCTCGTGATGGCGTTTATGCCCGCTTTGCTGGGCGAGATGGTGACCGGCTACGCTGACATGTTCGTGCTCTTCCTGTTCCTCGCCCTTTGCTTGGCCCTGGTGCTGGTTTGTGGGCATCGGAAGTGGGGCGAGACCGTCTTGTTGGGCGCGGCGGCCGGGCTGCTCGCCAGCGCCAAGTGGAGCGGGGTGCCGATGGCGGTCCTAACAACGGGTTTTGTGCTGGTCGCGCCCGGCTTGGCCGATGCGTCCCTTTCGCGACTGCGAGCCTCTCTCCTTGCCGCGACGGTCGCGCTGGCACTGGCGGCGCCGCATTACCTGTCGGTCTTGCGCGACAGCGGATCCCTCTTCTATCCCTACGCGATTGCTCTGGGCCAACACGTTCTAAGCGCCGGCAACCCTCAGCTCCACGCACTTTTCACCGGCCAATTGGGCGTCACGGACCCTCGTTGGGCGTCGCCCATCGTGATGCTGCAAGCGCTGATCCTGCCCTATTCACTGCCCAAAGTTGAGTTCGTCGGGTTCGGCCCCGCGTTCCTCCTGCTTGTGCCCATCGGGTGCTGGGGGTTGGGCGCGGTCATAGCGCGGCGATCGGCTGATGCCCGAGGTCGGGCTCTGCCGGGAGCGGCCCTTCTGTTGCTCGGCCTGTTGCCGGCGCTCGGGCTTCTGTCCAAGGACTATGCCGGTGAGCGCGCCATTTGGCTGCCCAACCTCGGACGCTTGCTTCTGCCCCTTCCAGCGGCGTTGGCAGCTCTGGCTACCTGCCTACGGCATCGAGCCGCGTCGGTGTGCCTCATCCTCGCCGTGTTGATGACCCTGCCCTTGGCGTGGCCGGCCGGGGTGGGCGATCCGATGCTCGATGCCATCGGCTCGCTCGCGCCCTGGCTGGCCTTGGCGCTTTCTGCCGGGACGGCCCTGGCGCTGGCCTTTGCCCTCCATCCCGTGCTCAAGGCCAAGCGTGAGCTTGCCATCCCTGCGGTCGTCGGCCTGGCGGCTCTCACGCTCGCGATGCCGCTCGCGAAGATCCGTCACGACTCGCGCTACCCGATCTACGAGGCTGCCGCTGCGCCGGTCCCTGCCTTCATCATGCAATTCACCTGGCCTCGCCATGCTGCGGCTTGGCCGCTGTGGCAGGCGCTCGACGACGGAAGCCCACACCGCATCCACGCCTCGTTCGGCTGGGACGGGCTGGGCCACAACAGTCTGCGCTACCCGCTTTTCGGCTCGCAGTTGCAGAACCAGATCCTGTACGTCCCGATCACGCGAGATCCGCCTGCGATCATCGACTATCAGGATTGGAAAAGGCTTGCGCAAGTGGTCGACGAGACGGCTTGGATCGCCAGACTGCGCGCAGGGAAGATCGACCGGATCTTCTTCGGCGACCCACCGCCGCCGGAGGCCGCGATCGTCTTGCGCCATCCCGAAAGCTTCCAGCTCCTCGGGCGAGGACCCGGCAACCTGCACGCGCTCTACCGCTTCATTCCGTAGCGTTCGCGCTGGAGGCTAGGCCGGCAGCACCTGCTACCGCTCGCTATCGAGCTGAGCCATCTGCTCAGCACCATACCGTGTGCCTGCAATGGCCCCCTCGGGCACGAGTGCCTCCAATGCGGCAACCTCGCTCGCGGAGAGTGACTTGTCGAGAGCGCCCAGCGCATCCGCGAGCTGAGCGCGGGTCTTTGCTCCGACCAGGAGCACGAAGCCGGGCTGACGAAACCGGGCCCAAGCGATGGCGAGCTGCCCGACGGTCATGCCACGCTCGACGGCAAACTGCTGCAAGGCTTTCGCCACCGTGTCGTTCTGCGCGCGATTGTCGCCGGAAAAGCGCGGAAGGTAAGCGCGAAAATCGCCTTTACCGTGCGGCTTGCTGCCGGCAAGCAGGCCGCGCGAGAAGATTCCGTACAGCGTGGCGCTGACGCCCAGTCGGCGGAGCTCGGGAAAAATCCTTCGCTCAGGCGCGCGGCTGGCCACGGAATACTCGATCTGCAAGTCCGCGATGGGGTGCACCTTGTGCGCTCGCACGATAGTGTCGGTGCCGACCTCGGAGAGCCCGACGTGACGTACGTAGCCCGCTTTGACGAGCTCGGCGATGGCACCGACGGTGTCCTCGATGGGCACCCGAGGATCGAGACGCCCGGGGCGATACACGTCGATAGCCTCGACGCCAAGCCGCTTGAGGCTGTACGCGACGAATGTCTTCACCGCGACCGGGCGCGTGTCGATGCCAAGCCACTGGCCGTCGGGGCCACGCTGCGCACCGAACTTGACCGAGATCTGCACGCGATCTCGCCTTCCCGCGATCGCACGCCCGATCAGCATCTCGTTGTGTCCCATGCCGTAGTAATCGCCCGTGTCGATCAGGGTCACGCCCGCGTCCACCGCGGCCTGGATGGTGGCGATACTCTCCGCGTCGTCGATCGGGCCGTACGAGCCGGACATGCCCATGCAGCCGAGGCCCAGGGGGAACACCTCGGGACCAGCATCCCCCAACTTGATCATCTCTGCGAGTCTCGCCATGGGTACCCTTTCAGCAGGTTGTTTCGGGTTGGATGCCGGAGAGCCCCCGATGGCGAGAGCCAGATCGCCTCTCGGTTGCTCCGGCCCGCTGGCGCAAAGAACGCACCTGTTTCGGACGCAATCCGGGCCGTATGATTCCTCCACACCTAGCTGTTGTGATTTTCGCCATAGCAACCTAGATGATCCTATAAGGCAGCACGTCTTGCTCTCATAATCCTTAGGTTTCCATGAGTTACCACCACTGGCGAGAATTTCCACAAGGACTCACCCGGGTGTTGTGTTTTCCAACAATCGTTCAGTCCTCTGGTCCGCGCAAAGCGGTCGCTGAAGCACGCCGCCGGGTTCCATGTGGAGCCGGACAACCGATCGCGATCTCCGGCTAGTTTCCAAGTGATGCGCATGGTGCGCACCTGATACCGCGGTGGCTTTTCGGCAGGTGCCAGAGCCCTTGGTACGGCGCTTGCGAATGTGCCTACCAGGTCGGCGACCATGTCGCCGCGGAGGCCTCGATGAGCCGAATCCAAAACGTCCTGCGCGCCGCAAAGCTCCTACTGCTCTACCTCACCCTCGCGGTTGCCGTGCTGGCAGCCGTGCCTATGCTCGCCGGGCTGTTGCTGGCGGCCCGGGTGCTGATTCCCGCCACCCTGTGCCTGGGTCTTGTCATGGCCACCAGGAGCCCGGGCACGCGCGCCCGGCAAGCCGCCGCTGCGGGAGGGAAGGCGTCATGGTAGCTCTAGGCGTCGTTGCGCTGATCCTGCTGGCGCTAACCCTCGATTTCGCCGTCGAGCGACTGCCGGTCCGCGCTTCGGCGCGGATCAGCGATCGGGTTCCTGCGTGGCTCGATCGCGAGGTACCAGCCGGCACTCTTCTGGATCCCGCGCACGTTTGGCTTCGGCGCGAGGCGGGCGACCAAGTGCGCGTGGGCGGCGATGGTTTCGCCGCCGCGTTGCTGGGCAAACCCGAGCGGGTCGAGGTGCCGGCTGGTGGCGACCACATCGATTGCGGCGAGCCTTTGGCCGTGCTTTCGCGCCAAGGCCGGAGCATCACCCTGCGTTCGCCGGTAAGCGGCGTCCTGGTCGAACGCAACGCCCTGCTCGATGCGCAGGTCACGGCGACCGATCCCTTCGGCAGTGGCTGGCTCGCGGTTGTCCGACCGGCCAACCAGCTAAGCGAAGAGGGACGGGTCCGCGCCGAGCAAGCGCACGACTGGCTGAGCGCGGAATGGGAGCGCATACGGGACTTCGTTCTCGATTCGGCGCGCGGGCCCGCTGTGCTCGGGGCGACCATGCCGGACGGCGGCCCCCTGCAGCCCGGCTTTCTCGTCCACGTGCAGAAGCCAGCGGTACGCGCGGTAGAGAATGCGTTCTTCGGCGTGGCCGGCCCAGTCACCCACGGCGAAGGGCTCTGATCGAGCGAGGTTCACCCATGAAGATCGGATTGCTCATCGACACCACCAAGTGCATCGGCTGCCGCGGCTGCACCCTGGCATGCAAAGAGGCCAATGGCTTGCCCATCGATGATGGCAGCCAAGGCCTTTCGGCGACGACCTGGACCACGGTCGAGGACAGAGCGGGCGTGCATGTGCGGCGCCAGTGCATGCACTGCGAGGAGCCGGCCTGCGCTTCGGTCTGTCCGGTGGGCGCCCTGAAAAAGACTGCCGAGGGTGCCGTGGTCTACGACGAGAACAAGTGCATCGGATGTCGCTACTGCATGGTGGCTTGCCCCTTCAGCATTCCCCGCTACGAGTGGAACACGCCGGTACCGCGCATGCGCAAGTGCATCCTGTGCTACGAGCAGGCCTCCAAGCACGGCCAGCCCACGGCCTGCGCCTCGGTCTGCCCCACCGGCGCGACATTCTTCGGCGAGCGCGCCGCCCTGACTAAAGAGGCCGAGCGGCGATTGTCCGAGGAGCCGCAGCGCTACCATCCGCAGGTGTATGGCGCGCGCGAGGCGGGCGGTACCTCGGTGATCTACCTAGGCGCAGTGGCGTTCGAAAAGCTCGGCTTCAAGACCACGCTGCGGTCCGATTCCTATCCCAAGCTCACCTGGGGTGTGTTGTCGAAGCTGCCCAACGTCGCCAGTGTAGCGGGCGTGGGTCTCGCCGGCGTGTGGTGGCTCATGAATCGGCGCGAGGAGGTCGCGGCCGCAGAGGCAAAGGCGCCGCACGCACTGGACAAAAGACCGGAAGGCACTCGGACCGCCGCCGACCGCAAGGAGCAGCCATGACCTCGACCGCGGCGACCCGACGGCCCGTGCTCACTTTCTGGCGCGTGGTCTTCGCCGCGATCATGCTGGCCGGCGCCTACGCCGCCTACGTGCGCTTCTTCCGCGGCCTGGGCGCCTCGACCCATCTAAGCGACCGGTCGCCCTGGGGCATTTGGATCGGCTTCGACGTTCTGGTGGGCGTGGGTCTTGCGGCCGGTGGCTTCGTCATCTCGGCGGTGGTCCACATCTTCCACATCGAGCGCTACCACAAGCTGGCCCGCCCGGCGATTCTCACCGCATTCTTGGGCTACACCCTGGTCAGCGTCGCGATTGCGTTCGACGTAGGGCAGCCCTGGCGCATCTGGCACCCTCTCGTGTTCTGGAATCCGCACTCGGTCATGTTCGAGGTCGCCTGGTGCGTGATGCTGTACACGAACGTGCTGGCCATCGAGTTTTCGCCCATCGTGTTCGAGCGCCTTGGCTGGCAGCGCCCGCTGCGTCTCGTGCGCGCGCTTTACGTCCCCTTCGTTATCCTCGGCGTGCTGCTCTCCATGATGCACCAGTCGTCGCTCGGCACCATGTTCCTCATCGTGCCCGACAAGCTGTATGGCCTGTGGTACACGCCGTGGCTGCCGGTCTTCTTCTTCATCACTGCCATCGCCGCCGGCCTGGGCATGACTATCGTCGAGTCGTACCTCAGCCAGCGCGCGTTTGGGCACCGCTTGGACCAGAAACTGCTCGAAGGCGTCGCGCGGGTAGCGGTGGTGCTGCTGGGCGTGTATGCGCTGTGGAAGGCCGAGGACCTGTTCGGGCGCGGCAACCTGGGCCTGGCCCTGCGTCTTTCGCCCGAAAGCGTGATGTTCTGGGGCGAGATGGGGCTGGGCGTATTTTTGCCCATGCTGATCTTCGCGGTTCCCGCCTGGCGGCGGCGGCCGCGTGCGCTGTTCCTGGGCGCGGTGCTGACCGTGCTCGGCTTCGTGGTCAACCGCTTGAACGTCTCCGTCACGGGTCTGCAAGGCGCCTCGGGCACGCGCTACTTTCCCTCGTGGATGGAGCTGGCCGTGACGGGAGCTTTCGTGGCAGCCGGATTCGCCATCTTCGCCTGGTGCGTGAAGCACCTCCACGTGTTCGGTGCGGCCGCCGAGCACGATCCGACGCAGCCTGCCACCGTGCAACGCCAGCCGCTTCCAGTCGGCGGCGCTAGCCTGGCCGTGCTGTGGGGTCTTCTAACCATCGGGGCAATCCTGCTCGCGGTGGCGAGCAAGAGCAACGCCGCGGTGGCGACGAAGCAGCCAGCGCCGGCCGCACCGGTGGCCGAGCTGCGCGGCGATCTGACCAAGCTCCCCGCCGAATTCACCTTTCCACAGGGAGACGGGAGCCCGGGCACGGTGACCTTCAGCCACGAGACACACGTGCCCCGCGCCGAGGATGACGGCCCGGCCTGCCTCGCCTGTCACGGCGAACGCGGCTTTTCCTTGAGACAGCACGGCAAGGCACGCCTGGGCGAAATCACGATGGAGCGCATGCAAAAGGGCGAGCTGTGCGGGGCATGTCACAACGGCAAGCGGGCCGCGGGCCTCGACGACTGCACGCTTTGCCACCAGTAAGTTCGGTCATTTGACGGCGGCCCCCCGGTCCGTTTCAGTGGCTGGCCGCGGTGGGCGTGGAGAGCAGCACCGGCGTCCCGCCCGCGCCGGGTCCGATGACGACCGTCTTGGCGTTGGTCGATGCCGCCAATCGGTTCAGCTCCTGGATGCGGTCGAACTCGAGCATCGGCGACGACAGGCTGGCGGCGATAATCTGATTGTAGTCGGCGATTCCTTGCGCCTCTATCCTTCGCTGCTTGGCCACCGACTGGGCTACTTCGATGACGTACTTCATCTTCAGGACGTCTTGTTCGGCGGACAGCTTTTGGTCGATGGCGTGGCGGATGGCCTCCGGCAGCTCGACGTTGCGAATGAGCACAGCCTCGAGCGCAAGGTGCTTGCCTGCGATCTTGGCTCGCAGACCCTCGCGGATCTCGCGTTCGATCAGGTCTCGTTTGGTCGAATAGATTTCCTCGGGCGTGTAGCGCCCAAGGACCCGCCGAGCCTCCGATCGCAAAACCGGCTCGATGATTGTCTTGTAGTAGTCGGGACCTATCTCCTTTTGCAGAGCAACGACCTCGTCAGGGTTGAGATGAAACCTGACCGATGCGTCGAGCTGGATGCCAAGCCCGTTCACCGCGATGACGTCGAGTACCTCGTCTCGACTCATCGATCGGAGGTCGTAGACGTAGAGCTCGTTCCAGGGCGCGGTGTAGTACAGGCCCTCGCCGAAGGTTGGCGATTGCGTACCGTTGGAAGCCTTCCACAGCACCGCCACATGGCCGGGCCCGACCGCTGTTGCACAGCCCCCGGCAGCACCAGACAGCACGTACACCAAGGGGATCCCTACCTTCCAAGCAAGCCGTCGCGAATTCATGGTTCGACCTCCAATACATAGGGTTGTGCGTTCGGGCGCACCTCGACCTTCGTCGACGGTGCGGTCAGGAGCCTGGACCAGGCCCGCAGCGCAGTGTCGGCAAGAACATTCGGTGAAATCGTCGGTGCGATGAGGGTGTGAGCCTCGGCGATTCCGCGAGCCTCGGCCTGGAGCTCCTCAGCATGGCGCCGAGCTAGCTCCGGCAACTGTCGCGCCTCCAGCGCCTCCTGCTCCTTCACCCCGGTTTCGATAACCGCTCGATACCCTTCGGACTGCGGTGCAAGACGAAGCGTACGCAGGCTGATCGAGTCGAAGACGATATGATACGGTCGCAACCGCCGCGCGGTCTCGTCGGTGACCTCGCTTTCGGCCTTGGTTATCCCGGGAGTGTTAAGCTTGTCCGCACGAAAGGCGGCCAGCACCCGCCGCAGGCTGGATCGAACCACCGGCATGACCAGCATGCGGTAGTAGTCCGGCCCAGTCTCACGCGCCAGAGCCACCACCTCCCCAGGCGCGGGATGAAACGTCAGTACAGATGCCTGCGCCTCGAGCGTCGCCCCGTCCGCCGATAGCGCTTCGAGGTCCTCGCTGTGCTCCTGCGCCCGTAGATCGTAGGTTTCGACGCTGGCCAGCGGACCGACCACATGGACGCCCTCAGACAGCGGCTCGCGAGCAACGCCGTCGGTCCGCAGCACAACCCCTGCCCGACCCGGAGGTACCGTCACGCAGGCAACCGGTGCAGCGCAGAGGAGGGCAATAAGAGTGACCCGCATAATCATCACCGGATTCAGGATGAGTCCATGGTCACTTCACCAGGCATCTCTTGTGCCAAAGCGCCGAGCGCGCATGCCCTGCGCGTGGGCGGAGAGACTGTCGCCGGCCTCGGGTTATTTTTCCGCAGTCTCGGGAGTTTTTCCGCCTGCCAACCCGCACCACCAGCAGATCAGCCTGTCTTGGTGGTGCGCGAAGCCGTCCGCTATCTGTCGAATGGATTCGTACGGTCGATCGACCGGATAAGCTTGCCCCGTGGCGGACTTTCCTGCTTCGCACCGGAGGCAGCCGGGTGGGCGGCGTGTGGCCCCTCGCTGGCCCCAGCGCGGTCTGAGCGCTTCGCAGGGCGTTGTCCGTGCGCACGCGCATGGGAATGCTCGACCGGCGTCGGAGCCAGTTGTGGCGCCGGCACTGCCGCCGCCGGTGGTGCGGGTACCGGCACGGGCGCCGGCTCCGGTGGCGGCGGGGTCACCGGCGGCTTGTGCTCCTCGGCGGCCGGTTGGGTTGACTTCGAGACCGACGGCCACCACAGCGTTGCTGCTCCGAGCAGACCCGCCACGATGACCGCGACCCCTAGTCCCATCACCACCAGCGACCGCCGGCGCGACGGTGCCGCGGTATCGACGACGGGTGGCGCGATCGGGGTTGGTATCGCCATGGCCGGGAGAGATACCGGCGAGCTCATCGTCGCACCGGTGGCGACGGCCAACCCCACCTGTGACAGCACGGGCGTCACGTTGCGGCCGGCAAAGGGAATCAACGCCGTGGTCAGCTCAGCGGCCGACGAGAAGCGGTTGCTTACCTCGTGGGCCATCGACTTGCCCACCACTTGGGACAGGCCAAGCGGCAACCCCGGCCGTATCGCAGAAAGCGGGGTCGGCTCCTGGGTCAGCACGTGATAAAGGATCTCGTTGTACGAATCACCCGGGTGCGGTTTGGCTCCGCTCAACATCTCGTACAGGATCACGCCCAGAGAATAGAGGTCGGTGCGCGGGTCGACTTCTTTCGCCCCTCGGGCCTGCTCCGGGGACATGTAGAAGGGCGTGCCCATGGTGGTCCCGGTTTGCGTGAGCCCAGTGCTGACGTGCAGCTTGGCGATGCCGAAATCCAGGATTTTGACCTGATCGCTGCCGTCGTTGCGCTTGCATACGTAGAGGTTTTCCGGCTTGAGATCGCGATGGACAATGCCGCGAGCATGCGCGGCGGCCAGCCCGCGACAAGTCTGAATCGCGATGTACGCGGCCCGCGGCACCGGCAAGGGTCCGCTGCGCACGAGAAGGCGCGAGAGATCCTCACCCTCCAGATACTCCATGACCAGGAAAGGCGCCCCATCCTCTGCCACGCCGATATCCACGACCGCGGCGATGTTCTCGTTCTCGAGCCCGCCGGCTGCCTGCGCCTCACGTTGGAAACGGGCCACGGCTTCGCGGTTGCCGGCCAGGAGTTGGTGCAGGAACTTGATAGCGAAACGGCGTCCGATGCCGGCATGGTGAGCCTCATAGACCTCGCCCATGCCGCCCGAGCCGAGCAGGCGCACCAGACGGTATTTGCCGGCCACGATCTTGCCCACACTGGTTGCGACCGAGCTCGGTTCCGGGGTCACACTCCTTCTCCTTGGTCGGGTCCACGATCCTCGCTCTCGCCCACCCCTGCGCCGGTCAGACCGCCTGCTTCCATCAGACGGTAGGCGCGCTGGCGGGATATCCCGACAGCGGCGGCAGCGCGCATGACACTGCCCTTGTGTGCCCGCAAAGCCTCGGTCAAGAGTGCAAGCTCGCGTTCGCGTCTTGCACGGTGGGCTTCTGGGGTATTGGTATGGGACTGAATCTCGCTTGCTGGTTCCTCGGGCGTTGGGGCCAAACTCGGCTTCTCGCTCCCCGTGCGATTCAGAACAGCTTCGGGCAGGTGAGAGCGGCGCAGGAGATCCTCGTGCCCGTGGAGCACCAGCAGCCGGCGGGCGAGCAGGTCCAGCTCGCGCACGTTGAAAGGCCAGTCGTGCAGGCAGAGCTGTTCGACCAGGCGTGGCTCAACCTCAGGTGGCCGCCCGCCAGCGTGCATCTGCAAGAGGTGCGTGAAGAGATAGGTGATCTCCTGCCTGCGCTCGCGCAGCGGCGGCAACCGGATGGTGAGGCCGTCCAGGCGCGCGCACAGGTCGGCGCGGAAACGTCGCTCCTCGACCATCTTGACCAGGGGAATCTGCGTGGCGGCCAAGATCCGTACGTCGATGTGCTGCGCGGCCGACTCGCCGAGAGGCGAGATCTCGTGTTGCTCGAGTGCGCGTAAGAGCTTGGCTTGCACGGACTCCGGCAAGTCAGCCACCTCGTCGAGCAGCAGGGTCCCGCCTTGGGCGGCGCGGAAGAAACCCGGGCTCGCCCGGTCGGCTCCGGTAAATGCGCCTCTCCGGTATCCAAATAGCTCGGCTTCCGCCAAGGTGGGCACGAGGGCAGCACAGTTCACAGCAACGAAAGGTCCTTCGCGACCGCTCCAATCGTGCATGGCACGTGCCAGACCCTCCTTGCCTGTGCCGGTCTCACCCAGGATCACGGTCGGCAAGGTGCTGGTGGCGGCCTTGCGTCCCTGTTCGAGCACGGGTCGAAGCACCGGCCCTCCGGCCAAGTTGGCCGCCAGCAAACCGAACACCGGATCTGGATCGGCGCCGTCCTGGGCCAGCTCGATCACGACCCCGATCCACTCTCCCAGGCGCAAGATTTGGTCGAGAGCGAGCGGCGCCTCGTTGGTCTGCGTGCCATCCACAAAGACTCCGTTGCGGCTGCCCAGATCCTTGACGATGTGCAGGGGACCATCGCGACGAATCTCGGCATGCTGGCGGGAGGTCTCCTTGCCCGGCAACCTCACCTGGCAGGCCTCGTCGCGGCCAAGCACAATGCGCTCCTCGGAAAGGCGCGTGAGCATGCCACGAGACGTCGGGAAGACCCATCGAATGGCGAGCTCGCTCTGGCTCGCGCCTTCGGGAGCGGTCTTTTGTGACGACATAGTCGTGTGTGCTGCCCGCGAAACCATTGGACCTCATTAGACGACGAGCCGCGCTCGCTGTCCATACGCGGCCTCGTTCGTTCAGCGACCATCGGATTTGGTCCACCTGGGCGTTCGCCTGGACGTCCAGGTGGACATCGCCGAGGCGGGCAGTCGACCATTTCCAGCCTGCCCGGACCGCCACCCCATGGTGTTAGCTTCCCTAGCTTGCCCAGATCCACACGTCCCTAACAGCCATAGTCACCCTCCACGTCGTCTTTCGGGCCCGGCATGGGACCTGCAGCGACCCGAGGGAGCTTCCGATAAAATGAGAAATCCAATGAAAGCAGTATCAGTCTTGGCGGACAGGGCGTTGATATGGAAACCCCAAGGCCCAGAGCCTGCAAAGCGGGGCGCAGAGCTGCGTCACCGGCGCCAGCATCAGCCTGATCGCCGGCGGCGTCCTGGTGGCGGTGGGGGTGGTGTCGTTCATCCTAGGCGCGCCGAACAAGCCCGCCCCAAGCTCCGGAATGCGCGCGTACTTGTTGCCGTCGGTGACACCGGGGATGCCGGGCTCAATGCAGGAGGAGCGTGGTGATGTCGCGCGCTCGAGCTCTCGTTGCATTGCCGCTAGTCTGCTCAGCGATGGCTTGCAGCATCGGCGCACTGCCACCGCGGGTTGGCGCGGACGCCACGACGACCGGAGCCCTGGCCGTAGACGGGGAACCCGCCCCCAGGATGGACGGGCCGGGCGCAGGTGGAACCGTCGACACGGGCGTCGGTCGAGGCGACGCTGGCGGCAACGACGCGGGCCAAGGCAACGGCGGCGCGGGCGGAGCTGACCTCGGGCCAGCGCGATCTGACGGTACCGATGCTCCGTCGGCCAATGGTGGCGCGGGCTCCGGCGGGATCGCGGATGCAGGTGGCGGCACCACCGGAAAAGGTGGAACCACCAGCACCGGCACAGTAACATCCTCGGGCGGAGTCGTCAGCTCTGGCGGCACCCTTGGCGGCGGTGGAATCCCCGGCAGTGGTAGCGTCACGGACAGCGGCACCACCGGAAACGGTGGAACCACCGGCACCGGCACAGTCACATCCTCAGGCGGAGGAACCCGTGCTGGCGGCACCCTTGGCAGCGGTGGCGTCCCGGGCAGCGGCGGCACCGGAAACGGTGGAGCCGGCAGCACCGGTGGAGTGACCGGCTCTGGTGGTCTCTCTGGCGGGGCCGGCGGCTCAGGAAGTGGGGGCGCTACTGGCACCGGCGGTGTTTCGACAGACGGCGGAACCGAAACCGTCAATTGCTCGGCCACCATGCCGAGCGGCGGTAACACCTACACCGGAACTAGCGTCAATGGCACGGCCGACGGCCTCAACTATGGCATCTGGTCGAATGGAAACGCCGGAAGCATCACCGTTTTTCCCACTGCTCACGCATTTGCTGCATCTTGGAGCAATAGCGGTGATTTTCTGGCCCATCTCGGCCTGGATTTCAACGCCTCCAAGAGCTACACCGCCTACGGAACGATTGCGGGACAATTCGTCGAGACAAAGACGGGAAGCGCCGGCGGCTTTTCGTCTATTGGAATGTACGGGTGGATGCACAGTCCGTGTATTGAATGGTACATCAACGAAGACTCGTTCAATGGTCTGGCACCGAGGGGCAGTGTCACAGCCACCATCGATGGGGCTACGTATTACCTGACCACGAGCACAACGACCGGGACCGGTGGCTCCTCTTGCGAAGCCGGTCATACGGGCAGTTGGACCAATATCACGAGCACGCGGAAGACGGCCCGCCAATGCGGGACAATTACCGTCAGCGACCACTTCGCGGCGTGGGTGGCGCAGGGCTGGAATCTTGGGACCCTGGCCTCGGTTCACATCAACGTGGAGGTAGGGGGCGGGACTGGAAGCATTCAGTTCCCAGTGGCAAACGTTACAACGACCAGCAACTGAAATTTGCTACTCCGTTATTTGATATCTGCCCCCAGAAACCCGAACGAGGTCTTGAAGAATGCGGAATAGATCGGAAGTCGTCGTTATGCTTGTAGCCCTGCTGGTTCCCCTGCTCGCAGCCCGAGCTGCACGCGCCGATGCCGTGCAGGAAGCGAGAAGGCATTTCGATCGCGCCGTCGGATTAGTCGACGACGGGCAGCTAGAGGGCGCGCTGGTCGAGTTCGAGCGATCGTACGAGCTGACCCACAATTTTGTCGTGCTTTACAACATTGGGCAGGTCCTGGTGTCGTTGGCCAGGCCTGTCGAAGCCTACGACACCTACCAGAGCTACCTGACGCAAGGGCAGGACAAGATCGCGGTCAGCCGCCGGGCTGAGGTGGAAAGAGAGATGGCACGCCAGAAGGCCCGCATCGCGACCGTCGAGCTTCGCGTCCTGCCCGACGGTGCGCTGGTGCGCGTGGATGGCAAGGACATTGGCAGGGCGCCGATCTCCACCGCCTTGCGGGTGGCGGTGGGAAAGCACACTGTAGCGGCCACGGCGCAGGGCTGCGCCCCGGCGGCGAACGAGATAACCGTCGCTGGCGAGGACCACAAATTTGTGAGCTTGGCGCTGGCCAGGGTTGCCATCGATACGCCTACGCTGCAACCGGTGGCAGCTCCCCCCGTCGCACCCATGTCCGCTGCGCCGGTCGCGTCGGCAGCCTACGTTGCCCCACCCGCGGCCGAGCTGGGCGCGATGACGACGCCGGCCAGTCAGCCCATGAGCAAGCTACGTATCGCGGGCATCGTGATGGGCGCCGCGGGCGTTGCAGGAATCGCCGCCGGCACCACGTTCTGGTTGGTCGCCGAGAGCCGCCACACCGACGCGATGAACGTCTACCAGTCGAACTACCCCAAGGCCCAGAGTCTGCAAAGCGAGGCCCAGAGCTACGCGACCGGCGCCAGCATCAGCTTGATTGCCGGGGGCGCCCTCGTGGCAGGGGGCGTGGGGTCGTTCATTCTCGGCGCACCTGACAAGACCGCCCCGAGCCCGGGATTGCACGCGTACCTGTTGCCGTCGCTGGCGCCAGGGATCGCCGGGCTCAGCGCAGGAGGAACCTGGTGAGGTCGCGCGATCAGATCTTCGTGGCCTTGTCGCTGGCGGGCTCAACGATAGCTTGCGGCGTGGGTGCACTTCCCCCCCGCATCGGACCGGACGTTATGGACGGGGCTGCGGCCGCGGACGCGACGCTCGTGACCGCGGTGGACGGAGCCGGACCAGGCGGAGGCGGCGTCGACGCAGCGCTGGTCTCCCCCGATGCGCCGACGACCTTTGACCTGCCTGTGGATCTCGTCACGCCTGACCTCGCGCCGGCCATCGACCAAGCATCGCCGGCGGACGCCCGGCAGGATCTGTTTTCCCCAGACGTGCCGACGACGTTTGACCTGCCTGTCGATCTCGGCACGCCCGACCTCCCGGTGGCCATCGACCAAGTATCGCCGGCAGACGTCCCGGTTCGATTCGACGCGCTTGTACCCGACGTTGCCAACCCACCGCTGGAGGTTGCGGACTCCGCTCCGGACGCTCCCGCTCAGGCGGACGGAAGCGCTGGCGGGACAGGCGGTGTACCCGGCACCGGCGGCGCGGGTGGAACCGGTGGCGCGACCGGCACGGGCGGCACCACCGACACGGGCGGCATACCGGGAACGGGTGGCACGGCCGGTCCCGGCAGCGGCGGGGCGGGGGTGGATGCCGGCGCATGCAGTAGCGGCGTGGTGAACGCGACCCTCGTCAACGGCGGATTCGAGCAGCCGGCGCTGTCGAGCCCGACCTTCTACAACATTCCTGTCGGCAGCGAGCCCGCGGGCTTTGGGTGGACCGTGTCCACTGCCGACATCGACGTGCACAGGGTGGGGTGGGGGACGACGAGCCTGGGCTACATCACCGGCCCGGCGGTGGACGGCAGTCAGTACCTCGACCTGGTGGGCTCCGGAAGCAGCGGTGGCGTACGCCAGAGCGTCACGGTTGTCGCAGGGCAGACCTACGAGCTGGCCCTTTTCTACGCCAACAATCCCGCTGCGGGGCCGAATCCCTCGGCGCGCGTAACCGTCGTCGGGTGCGCCGGCACTCTGTTGTCGAACGCCCTTAGCCATGGAACCTCGACCGCCGCCAACCTGGACTGGACCAACTTTACCGCGACTTTCATCGCCGACGGCGACAGCGTGTCCATCCAGCTCGACAGCACGGCCGCAACTGGCGCCGGTGGGATCCTAGTCGACCACGTCAGCCTCATGCCCGTATCGGGCGGCCCCATCGGTTACCGGTATGTCCGCTTCCTCGCGCTCACCTCGATACCGAACGACTCGCTGACCTCCATGTCCGAATTCGAGCTGCTCGATGCCCAGGGCAAATCGATGCCGCGTACCGCTTGGGTCGTATCGACCGACAGCCAGGAGCTTCAGGATCAGTATTCGCCGGTCTCCGCGGCGGTCGACGGTGACCCGGCGACCTTCTGGCAGACCGAGTGGGGTGCTTACGTTGCGCCACTACCGCACAACCTGACCATTGATCTAGGGTCACCGCAGGTCTTGAGCGGTTTCATCTACACGCCTCGCCAGGACTGGTACAACGGGCGCATCGGTGCGTGGGAGCTATACCTCAGTAACGATCCGAACGACTGGGGCACGCCCATCGTGAACGGAGATTTTCCGGACACCATCACGGCGCAGAAGCGGACCTTTCTTTCCCCGGGGACCCTTCGGCCGACCGGCAGCACGGGCCACCGCTGGGCGCGCTTCCTGGCGCTTACCTCGCTCCCAAACGACTCGCTGACCTCCATGTCCGAGTTCGAGCTCCTGGACGGGCAGGGGAATTCCCTGCCGCGCAGCGGTTGGACGCTTTTCACCGACAGCGAGGAGCTGTCGGCCTCGCACGTGCCCGTCTACAATACCATTGACGGCGACACCGGCACGATGTGGCAGACCGAATGGGGCAATTACGTTGCTCCGCTGCCGCACAACCTGACCATCGACATGGGCATCCCGCAGGTCGTGAGCGGCTTCATCTATACGCCACGTCAGGACTGGTACAATGGCCGCATCGGCGCGTGGGAATTCTATCTCAGCCATGACCCGAGCAACTGGGGCGCGCCGGTGGCGACCGGAAACTTCCCGGACACGAACCTCGCGCAGACGCGCACGTTCACGCCGCAGTAACCGTGGACGCGTCGTCAGCTCTTGCGGGCGACGGCGCGCTTGAGCAGGGCGAAGGACTCGGCCAAGATCGCTTCCCCTGTGGCCAGCGACGAAAGCGAGCGTGAAGCGCAGCTGCTGCGTACGCTTGTACCAAGCCCGGCAGATCACACCCTTCAGCATCGCCATTGACGCGACCAAGGTTTATTGGACTAGGGTACATGTCCTCGTCAGGCCACTTGGCAGTCCTGCTTCGACGGCGTTGCCCTCAGTCCTCGCCATCTCTCGTCACGGCTTGGATCTTCGTCGCCAGTGGTCGCGGGGCGCCCCGGCGATTCTTGGTCGCGTTGAGGTCGGGCGGTAGGGTGGCCGCGCCAGCGTCGAGGGCACGTTTGATCCCGAGCTGAAGCTGGAGCGAGTAATCGACCGAGACGTAGTCCGCCGACAGAGGCGTGGCGGCCTTGACGTTCGTGAAGTATTTCTCGAGCGCGGCGGGCAAGGCGCCAAGGGCTGGCGGCGCCTGCGGCAGCCCGGGCGTCGGACCATCGACCCGGGCGACCTGCGCAAATCCATGACAGGACACGCACGATCCGAGCGGGTTGTCGATCGGGCCGTTCAGCACGAGGTCCTTGCGTCCGAGGTGCAGCTTTTCGGCCCGGCTGTCGTTGATCCACTCCTGCTGAGTCGGCTGATCCGCCTCGAGATGGGCGACGTCGCTGCCCCACATGAGACCGACCGGGACCATGTGCTCCCACCAGTTCAATGAAGGCGACGCCGACTTTTCGTACTGGAAGGTACCGAACACCCATCCCGTGGTCGAAGCAGCCCGCGGATCCTTGACCGCGACGTCGATCTGCAACAGACGCAGCTTCGGACGCACGCCAGTGCCGGTCTGTCGATTGATGTCGCCTTCCCACTCGAGCGAGCCGTCCAGGAACGGCACCTCGGCAAGGGGCGCCGTGGTGAAAAGCAGCTTGAAGGTCACCGTCTGTGAGGGGAACACGGCCGCACGCGGATCTGGGTGGGCGGGATCCTTCCACACCCGGCCGATGGTGAATCCGCCACGTGCGTTGTAGAAACCCACAGCCCAGTTGTCGTGCTGGCCGGTCTGGGCGGGCCCCAATTCCCCAACCCGAGACGGCCGCTCCTTGGTCAGGCCGTGGATGAACTCGCGCCCGCTTGGGGTCGAGTGCAGCCAAGGGGCGTGATACCACTTGCGCGTCGGGTTCACCGCCACGTTGACGAAGCCGTCCGGTGTGTTCCCGGCCAGGCAGTAATCGAGCACGGCCTGCAGGTAGCTTCGAGCCTGGCTGGGATTCTTGAAATCGAGCTTTACCCAAGGGCGCTTGGCCGTCGGCTCGAGTGCCGGCTTGGCCGGCGGATAGGCCTGGCTTAGCTTAAACACGGGGCCGCTCCATCCTGGAGGAGGGTCGTCGTGAGCGTTCGGGAATTCCGCCCTTGCTGTCGTGCCGATCCCCAGGCACAGGACGCCGCCCATTGCGGCGGCAATACCGAGACCAAACTGGCCCTTCACATGACGCCTAGGCGCCCTCACCCACTGCGCTCTGGCAATGCCCTCGAGGTCCATTGTTGCCTCCTTCACCCGTCCAGTACCGAGGCACTGGGACACGCCGAACGATAGCAGCCAAGGGGACACGTACCACGTCGAGATGCGCCAGTCTTCGCTGCAGAGTGACAAAACACACCGATTCGTGAGGGACCACACCCTGCGGTTCCGGCTCACCGATTCGGCCTAAACATGACTGTGCGATGGTTGAGCGCATGATCGGACGGTCGATTCGTGGTAAGAGTAAGCTTTGTTGGGTTTGGTTGCTGGCGGCGGAAGCGAATCTGACCGAGGAGGCAGGAGTATGTACAAGGGCTTGGCAAGAATCGCGCTCGTCCTGTTTGCGGGGTGCGCGCTCGCTGGTTGCACCAATCCCTCTGTGGTGGCGAATGGCGGCGCCGACGCCAGCCTGCCAGGACCCGATCTCGGGTCTGGCATCGGCGATGACGTCCAAGTTCGGGTCGTCAATCTGCCCGATGCCCCGGCTGGGTCCGAGACCGGAGGCACAGGTGTCGGCATGACTTGCGGCAATTCTGTTCTCGAGGGAACCGAAGGGTGTGACGACGGCAACACCACGCCGGGTGACGGCTGCGCCAGCGACTGCAAGCTTGAGCCAGGCTGGTCGTGCTTGGTGCCCGGCACGCCCTGCCAGCCCCAATGCGGCGACGGCCTCCAGACCGGTGGGGAGGCGTGTGACGACGGCAACACCAATAGCGGCGACGGATGCTCCGCGGATTGCAGTAAGGTCGAGCCGGGCTGGTCGTGCTTGGCGCCCGGTGTCCGGTGCGAGCCCAATTGTGGCGACGGGCTCCAGACCGGTGGTGAAGAGTGCGACGACGGCAACACCAGGCCGGGTGATGGCTGCACCAGCGACTGCAAGCTCGAATCGGACTGGGCCTGCCCTACGCCCGGTTCCCCTTGCACCTCCACCGTGGTGTGCGGGGACGGCATTGTCTCCGGGAACGAGGCCTGCGACGATCACAACACCAACAGCGGCGACGGGTGTTCCGCGGATTGCAGCAAGGTCGAGCCGGGCTGGTCGTGTCTGGCGCCCGGCGCGCCCTGCCAGCCCAAATGCGGCGACGGCCTCCGGACCGGTGGCGAAGAGTGCGACGACGGCAACACTGACAGCAATGATGGGTGCTCGGCAACTTGCAAGGTGGAAACCGGATACGCCTGCCCCGACCCGGGCCAGCCTTGTCACAAAACGGTGTGCGGCGACGGCAACAAAGAAGGCGCCGAATCCTGCGACGACGGCAACACCCTGCCCGGCGACGGCTGCACCACGGACTGCCGGGCCGAGCCCAAGTGCACCGGCAGCGACGGCTGCACCTCTCCCTGCGGCGACGGCCTGAAGCTGCCCGAGGAAGAATGCGACGACGGCAACCAGAAATCAGGCGATGGTTGCTCCTCCGACTGCAAGCTGGAACCCGGCTGGACCTGTCAGGTCGTGGTCGAGACCACCACGACAGTCCCTATCTACTATCGCGACATGATCCCGCAGACCGCCACAATCACCGACCCACCACCCCACCCGAACTTCGAAGTTCCCACTCCATCGAATGCTGTGGTCACCGGCATCGTCAAGGACACGCTGGGTGACGACCGCGAGCCGGTGTACAACCCGGACGTAGACACGACGAGGTCGATGACCACCAATGCCGACGATTTCAATTCCTGGTACCACGACTCCAAATACTCGAAAGTCATCATCGACAACCTGACCCTGTCTCCGCAAGCCGATGGAACCTTCCTCTACGACAACTCGGGGGTCTACCGCAACGGTGCCTGGACGACGCCTGCCTTCTTCCCCCTGGACGATCGCGGTTGGGCTACCCCGCCCAACGGGCCGGAGATACCTTTCCTCGGAACCTGCGATCTGGATCGGGCCAAACACAACTTCAGCTTCACCAGCGAGGTTCGCTACTGGTTCGAGTACCAGGGCGGGGAGAACCTGTCTTTCACCGGCGATGACGACGTGTGGGTGTTCGTGAACGGCCAAAAGGCCGTGGATTTGGGCGGGGTGCATGTCGCCGAGTCCGGCAGCATCACCTTGGACACCACAACCGCCGGGCAGTTCAACCTGACGGTGGGCAAAATCTACGAGATTGTGGTGTTCCAGGCCGAGCGCCGGCAGACCCGATCGAGCTACAAGCTGACCCTCGGCAAGTTCAACCGCACGCGCACCGTGTGCACGCCGAGATGCGGGGACGGCGTCGTCAACGGCACCGACAGTTGCGATTGCGGTGACGGCACAGTGGCGGTGCCGCCCATGTGCTCTGGGCCCAACGACGACTCATCGTACGGTGGATGCACCTCGCACTGCACGTGGGGCGGCTACTGCGGGGACGGCGTCGTCAACGGTCCCGAGGAGTGCGACGACGGCGCCAACAAGACGAAGTACGGCGATACTACGGCCTGTGGGCCCGGATGCCATAAGCCGCACTACTGCGGCGACAACCACGTGGACAGTCTGTTCGGCGAGGAATGCGACAATGGCCCTGCCAACTCGGACACTGCCTATAGCGGCTGCACGACCAATTGTAAATTCGGACCCTCTTGCGGGGACGGCATCGTGAACGGCTCCGAGGAATGCGACGACGGCAGCAACAAGGCGAAGTACGGCGATACCACAGGCTGTGGGCCCGGATGCCGTAAACCCCATTACTGCGGCGACGGCCACCTGGACAGCCCGTTCGGCGAACAATGCGACAATGGCCCCAACAACGGGCACAGCCTCTGTACCGAGGACTGCAAGAGCGTCGTCCCATGAGACGCGCTTCGGCCTGCAATCGACCATCCATCTGCTAGTAAGCGCACCCCGGCGCGGCCGAGCTAACGGCCGAGCAGACCTGGCATTGCATGCTCAACTCTGTGCCCACTGGAATCTGCGGTGTCTGCGCGATCTCGGCCGTGGTCCGCACGACGTCGACCCACTGTCCCTGTCCAGGACATCGGGTGACGTCGTTGTGAAGCTGCCAGCAATCCGACGTTACCGAGTCAGGGGTCGCGCCGGCATCGCATTCGGGGAGTGGGGTGGCGCCTTTTGCGTGGTCCAATTGACCGTTCGTTCCGGCAACGGGATTCAAATAGAACACGAGGCAGTCGGGCTGCAGGCCAGGCGTGTCGAGATCCAAGTCGGTCAATTTCGCGTCCAGACAGAGATTCGGCATTCGATAGGCCAGTGCGCTTCCAATACCGCCAAGTGAGCTCGAAAAGTCGGACTCGCAAATACTGAACTTCGTGCCGTTCTGGCCGAACTGGTCGATGAAGGCCGCCTCGCGCAGACCGCCTGCTGCGCCGAACCCGACGTCGGCGAGGTTGTAGATATTCTGATCCCCGACGCTGTAGTGTTGGGGGTCGTAGCAGATCGGCCACACATCGTAAAGCTGGGCGTGCATCGTGTCGGCGGTGTTGGGATTGGGCGTGAGGTCGATCTTGTACGGAAGCGGGTCTTGGTCATCCAGTGGCCAGCCAAAGATGCCTGCCACGAAGATCAGCTTGTCGGCGCTACTCTTGAGGGATTTGATCTCGCTTGCGAGGTGTCTGACGTCGCTCAGCGGGCTGCAGGCAGTTGGAACCGAGGTATCGGTGCCCGTCTTGCTGCCATCGCTCGGGTTGGGGCATGCGTCGGTCCGTGCCGCGCACGTCGAGAAGGGCGCCGAGAAGGCCGCCGTGGTCGGATAGCCGGGCGGCGTTTGGGTGAGGTTTACGCCGCCGCACTGGTGGGCGCGGGTCGAGCAGCGCAGACTGGCCGATTCGTTGCGCAGCTCGGGTTTGCTTCCGAACATTCCATCGTTGGGCGCGGCCGAGCAGTCGTCCTCGTCGCTGAGGAAAACCAAGCCGAGGTAAGCATCGGGCCGCAGGAACTGCGCCTGCTGAGTATCGTTTCCAATCCCCTTCCGCACGAGGGCCCACTCGAAGGCCTGCAATTGGTGCTCTTCACCGCAACCCACGGTGCCAAGGCCACTGGCCAGGCAGGCAAACACGGTATTGAGGTCACCCCTGAAGTTCGTCGGATGTCCGTCAGAGTAGGTAAGAAAGGTGGCATCGGGGTCGGTGACCCCGCAGTCTGATGCCCCGATCATCCGGAACCTTCCCTGATCGCCGTAGGCGCTGGTCGTGCCATCGGGCAAGAGCTTCGGACCACAAGAGCCACTCGAGAATGCACCGCCGGTACCGAGGTCGCTGTCGATGATGGCGACATGGAGATCAGGCAGACTGTCAGTGGCTGGGTCTTTCAGCGGATCGAGCAGCTTGGGAAACTGAGCCCGAAGCTTGTCCTGCTTGGGTGCCATGGAGGGCGAGTTGTCGATCATGATCACCAGATCGAGCTGCCGAATGGGCGCGAGCGGGATGGTAAAGGCTTGCCTGCTGACCGCAGGCTCGACTTGTGCGTCGTTGAGCGGCGTCCGATACCCGACGCACGCTCCCGCAAGTGGAAGCGCAAGTGCCAGCCACGGACGCAGTCGGGTATCCATGCGCCTCCTAGTCTAGAGTCGGAAGCACAAGAAATGCAAAGGCAAGATGGCGGCCAGCCAATCCGGCAAGAGAACAGTGATCTACCGTCTGTGTCGTCCGCGCAGACCGTTACCCGCGCGATTGCCCGCCGTCGATCGGCTGAGGGCAAGCGCTTATGGCGCCTCGGCTCATGCACGCGGGCTTGGCCTGGCTGTAGTCCGAGCCGTTGAAAAAGTCGAGCTTGCCGCACACCGGGAACCGCTGATCGGTGCAA